>CAMLNB010000032.1 GCA_946481205.1 uncultured Kangiella sp.
GTCTGTTCGATGCGTTTCTGATCAAAGAAAACCATATTGCGGCATGCGGCGGAATTGCTGAAGCCGTGCAAGCGGCGCGCAAGCTGTCGCCGGCTACGCCGGTGGAAGTGGAGGTAGAGGGCTTTGAAGAATTGGCTCAAGCCCTCGCCGCCGGCGCCGACATCATCATGCTGGACGAGTTTGCCGACAACGAGCTGCCGCAGGCTGTGGCGTTGACTGCTGGGCGCGCCAAACTGGAAGTGTCGGGTAGCGTTTCAACCGATCGCCTGCAGCGCATTGGTCAAACCGGAATCGACTATGTGTCCGCTGGCGCCCTGACCAAGCACCTCAGAGCACTGGACCTGTCGATGCGGGTCCAATTCGCCGCTTGATCCCAAAGCCAATCAGTTCGGCGACTCGGAAAAACAAAAGCCGCATTACTGCGGCTTTTGTTCTTGAATCTGGTGCCGGCAATAGGAGTCGAACCTACGACCTTCGCATTACGAATGCGCTGCTCTACCAACTGAGCTATGCCGGCATCACCTTTTTGCCAGCCGGCAGAAAGGCGCGCCAGTATAAGGAGTCCATTGCCGGGGCTCAAGCGCCCCGCCGCCAGAGAATCCGGGCCCTAGATTGGGGTCGGCAATATCGCTTTCAGCTCCAGGCTATCTCGGTCAAAAACGGCGGTCATCGGCAGATCACGGACCAGTATTGGCAGCAATCTGACCTCATCTGGTTTCAGGTTTTCAGCCGCAAGTTCCTGCTTTATCTGTGTCTGAACCGGCTCACTATCTAGCCCCTCAACTGTCTTCATCGCGGCCTTGAAACCCGATTCATGCTTCATCAATGGTTGGTACTGCTTGATATCCCGTGTCGGAAGTACTCCCGCCATCACATCTTTCAGCAGGTCCTCCGCTTTCTTAGGCGGAACCATCACCCACTCCGGCCCATCCAAAGGTGCACGCCATGGCGCATTTTTGGCCACATCAGTGGAGCGGACGACCTCCAATTGCTTATCGAACAAAACAATATAGGCGGGCCTTACTTCAGCAATGGTCCAGGCACCATACAGCAGCGCCGCAGTCTGCAGTATCGCGATAACTGACAGATCCAACATCAATGAAGGCTTCCCTTTCTTGAACACCAACAATGTCAGAAACGGCCCCAGCACTACGTCGACCGGAACCAGGATTGACAACAGACCAACTGCCCCCGAGACATCAAAAAACGGCCCCGGATACCAAACGCCGAGCGTCAAACCGACAAATGCCACACCCACCACCAACGAGATGAACAAGTGCAGACCGCTGGCAGACCATCTTGTCATCGTTACCCCCTTGTTCTGACTAACGGTACCAACATTCTAATTTTCAGTGGTGCAACAAGAAAATCTTGTTTGTGTGCCGACACAAGTAAAGCCGGGGGCCATATATCGTCAGATCTCCCCGGTGCAGCAGTGGGCACTGACAATTATTGTCACAAGCTGCCCCGCAACTGTGCACAGACCCGAGCTAAGGAAAATCGCTGATGCAGCCAACTTGCTTCGAGATGTGACGGCGCTCGCAAAATTCGAGGCGACTCTCGCAGCTTAGCCACGCTAAGCTTTTGTAACTCGTTGAGAGTGACAATTATTTGACCAGTTACATGGGTTGGCACGACGCTTGCCTATGTCTACTCAACCCTGGCCGGTCCAACGCCGAACTTTCACCCGGTTCGGCAGCACGCGCCAGTGGCGGTTTCACGGTAGTTGACTATCCTGAAACGACTGGCCATCCCTTCCCCTGTGAGGAGTTGTAAACATGAAAGCTATGCAAAAGGGTTTCACCCTGATCGAACTGATGATCGTCGTCGCGATTATCGGTATTTTGGCCGCCATCGCATTGCCGGCTTACCAGGACTACACCGTCCGCGCCAAAGTCTCGGAAGGTGCCATTGCTGCCAGCGCCATCAAGATTGGCGTCACCGAAATGTTTGCTGACCGGGGTCTGGCGGGCATTGCGGCTTACGCTACCGAGATCGAGAACGATCAGGACAATCTGACCACCGATGATAAAATCGAAGGTATCGCTGTTGGCAACGACGGCACAATCTCGGTTGATCTGGGCAATATTCCGCAGCTTGGTGCTGCCGAAGACGTCCTTGCCTTCGTTCCGCAAATCAATGGCGGCGCGCTCAGCGATGCCAACTCGACAGGCACCATTGTCTGGTTGTGCAACACCGCTGCAACCACGATTCTGGAAAAGTATCGCCCGGCCAACTGCCGCGCCGCTGCTGCTCCTGCGCCGTAATTGCAGTAAAGCACTTAAAAATGGCGAGCTTTGGCTCGCCATTTTTATTTGTGATATCGGCTGATATTCAGGCGAGGAGTTGACGGCGACTCCATCACACCAGCTATGCTTGAAGCAATAGAACAAGCCATAGTTAAGACAGGTTGCAAAATGAGCACACCCAGCACACGCAGCGCACTTAGCGGCTTACCTCGCCGGCTGGTTGTTGACGGCCTTCTCGAAGAAAACATCGCCCAAGACGCTGTGCAACAAGCAACAAAGGCGAAACAGCCGTTTGTCAGTTATGTTGTGCAACACAAGCTGGCGAAAGCCCATGCTATTGCCAACATAGCGTCTCAGGAATTCGGCGCCCCCCTATTTGATATCGACTCGATGGATCCGGACCTGATTCCAAAGGAGCTGGTCGATGAAGCCATTATCCGGCAGCACCGAACGATGCCGCTGTTCAAGCGCGGCAATCGTCTGTTTGTCGCCATCTCCGACCCGACCAACCTTGAAGCTTTGGATAAGGTTCGATTCAACACCGGCATGAGCATCGAAGGCATCCTTGTCGAGGATGACAAGCTCGGCAAGGCCATCGACAAACTGCTCGATGCCAAAGAGTCGGGTAGTTTCGAGGGCATGGATGAAGATCTTGATAACCTCGATATTCAGGGAGGCGATGATGAGCCCTCGGGCGGTGAGGATGCCCAAGGTGGCGACGATGCCCCAATTGTTCGCTTCATCAACAAGCTCTTGATGGATGCGATTAAGAAAGGTGCCTCAGACCTGCATTTTGAGCCGTATGAAAAGGAGTATCGGGTTCGTTTTCGCGTCGACGGCATTCTAAAAGAAATGGCCAAGCCGCCCGTTAATCTGGCAAGCCGGCTGGCTGCCCGCTTAAAGGTTATGTCGCGGCTGGACATTGCCGAACGCCGCGTGCCTCAAGACGGTCGTATCAAACTGAAGCTATCGAAGAACAAATCCATCGACTTCCGCGTATCTACCTTACCGACGCTGTGGGGCGAGAAAGTGGTCATGCGGATCTTGGACTCTTCCAGCGCGATGCTGGGCATTGATGCACTTGGCTACGAACCGGTCCAGAAGAAGGCATTCATGGATGCTATCGCTAGGCCCCAGGGCATGGTGCTGGTAACCGGTCCGACTGGTTCAGGGAAAACGGTTTCGCTCTACACTGCAGTTAACATCCTCAACGACGAAGAAACCAATATCTCGACGGCAGAAGATCCGGTCGAAATTAACTTGCCGGGAGTTAACCAAGTCCAAGTTAACCCTAGAGCTGGTCTGACCTTTCCGTTAGCGCTACGCGCTTTCCTGCGCCAAGACCCGGACGTTGTTCTGGTTGGTGAAATACGGGACCTGGAGACGGCTGAGATTGCCATCAAGGCGGCTCAAACCGGTCACTTGGTGCTGTCGACCCTGCACACAAATAGTGCCCCGGAAACACTGACCCGGCTGATCAACATGGGGGTTGCTGCATTCAATATTGCTACCACCGTTCACCTGATTATTGCGCAGCGGCTGGCGCGCAGGCTTTGTGCTTCGTGCAAGCGGCCAGTCAAGTTGCCTCCAGAAGCATTGATCGCCGAGGGCTTTGGTGAAGAGGAAGCGCAGACCCTCACGCTGTACGAGCCGGTTGGCTGCGATAACTGCAACAAAGGCTATAAAGGCCGAGTCGGTATTTATGAAGTGATGCCGGTTTCTGAAGAAATCAGTCGTATCGTCATGCGCGGCGGTAACGCCATCGAAATTGCTGACCAGATGCGAGCGGAGGGCATCAATGATCTGCGCGCCTCCGGTCTCGAGAAAGCACGGCAAGGGATGACCAGCTTGGCTGAGATCAATCGGGTCACCTCGGATTGACCTACGGAATCAGTACGGGAGGGAGAGGGACGGTTTGCGATAAGACAACTCTCCTCACCCCCACTAGCACCTCATCCAGAGTGGTGCTATTGCTGGCAATTTGCTTCAGCCGGTGCTTCAATAAAGAGTGATTTCCGGGATGAAAAGCACATTCGTTCAATACGTTAGCGAGTACAATTAGTATTATTCCTGAACTTTGCTAGGGATGTATGGCCATGGCACTGCAAGCCGTCAAGAAAGAAACTCCCGCGAAAGCACGACCGGGCGCTGTTACGCGTCAGAAAGCTGAAGTGGCGAAGCAGAAAACCTTCAGTTGGGAAGGCGTAGACAAGAAAGGCCAAAAAATCAAAGGCGAAATGCAGGCCGCAAACGAGGCCATGGTCAAGGCTCAGCTACGCAAGCAAGGCTTGATGCCTGGCAAAGTTAGCCGAAAAGCAGCTGACCTGTTTACACCCGGCAAAAAACCAATCACGCCAGCCGACATCGCCATGATGTCTCGCCAGCTCGCTACGATGATGAAGGCTGGTGTGCCGCTGGTTCAATCGTTTGAAATTATTGGTCGTGGCCACGAGAAACCGTCTGTCCAAGAATTGATGATGACCATTAAAGGAGACGTCGAGGCTGGCGCCCCCTTCCATGAGTCACTACGTAAACACCCCAAGTACTTCGATCCATTGTTCTGTGACTTAGTTGCGGCAGGTGAACAATCTGGTGCGCTCGAGCAGATGCTTGATCGTATTGCTACCTACAAAGAAAAAACTGAGCGCATTAAAGCCAAAATCAAGAAAGCTCTTTTCTATCCGACCGCAGTCTTGGTTGTAGCAGCTATCGTAACAACGATTCTTCTGATCTTCGTGGTGCCTATGTTCGAAGACATGTTCAAGAACTTCGGCGCCGACTTGCCTGCATTTACCCAGTTTGTCTTGGGCATTTCAAACTCATTGCAAGAGACCTGGTATTTATATCTTGCTGTTGTCATTGGCATAAGCTTTGCCCTTGGTTATTTCAATACTCACTCACAAGCTTTCCGTGATCAAAAAGATCGACTTGTTCTCAAATTACCGGTCATTGGAGTTATCCTAAACAAAGCAGCAATTGCCCGATACGCCAGAACCTTGTCAACAACTTTTGCTGCCGGCGTTCCACTGGTCGAGGCTCTAGAGTCAGCAGCTGGGGCGTCTGGAAATGTCGTATATCGCACCGCGATTCTGAAAATCCGGGATGACGTAACTACCGGGATGCAAATGAACTTGGCGATGCAAAGTACTGGTATGTTCCCGAACATGGTGGTCCAGATGGTGGCTATCGGTGAGGAGTCTGGTGCATTGGACAGTATGCTCAGCAAGGTCGCAGACATTTACGAGGCTGAAGTCGATGATGCCGTCGACTCGCTGAGTTCGCTGCTTGAACCCATTATCATGGCCGTACTCGGTGTGATTGTTGGTGGCTTGATTGTTGCGATGTATCTGCCAATCTTCAACTTGGGCAAGGTGATCTGAGCCATCCTACCAATGGGAATTATCGATCTTCTGGGCGGCGACCGATTGGGATTTACGGTCGCCGTCGGTATTTTGGGCCTGCTCATTGGCAGCTTCTTGAATGTTGTTATTTTTCGCTTGCCGATTCTTTTACGCCGGGAATGGCAATCGCAAGCAAGAGAGATACTCGCCGAAGAGGGTTTGAAAATTGAACCCTATAGCGACAAGTACCCTGCTCGGTTCAGCTTGGTCATGCCGCGCTCAGCGTGTCCTCACTGTGGTTATGCTATCTCTGCTTGGCTAAACATCCCTTTGCTTAGTTGGCTGGCTTTGCGAGGGAAATGCAAGCAATGCAAACACCCCATCTCTGTCCGTTACCCATTGATTGAAGCATTGACTGCAGCGGCGTTTGCCTTTGCCGCATGGGAGTTTGGTCCTGACGGCCTGCTTTTTGGTGCAATGCTCTTCACCGGCTTGTTGATTGCCATGGCCGGTATCGATTGGGATACCAAGCTACTGCCTGATCAGCTGACCTATCTGCTGCTGTGGATTGGCCTCGTCTTCAATTTGCGCAACGGCTTTGTACCGCTTAACGACGCAGTCATTGGCGCGGTTGCCGGTTACCTGAGCCTCTGGTCGGTCTATTGGATCTTCAAGCTGCTGACCGGCAAAGAAGGCATGGGCTATGGCGATTTCAAGCTGTTTGCCGCGCTCGGTGCGTGGTTGGGCTGGCAGCAACTACCGGTGATTATCATTATTGCGGCACTGGCAGGGCTGGTGATTGGCGGTGGCATGATGCTGTTCTCACGCAATAGTGATCGACAGATTCCGTTTGGTCCTTATCTGGCGATTGCTGGCTGGTGCTCGCTGTATTTCGGTGCCGATTGGATGGGCGTGTATCTGCGCGCCGCCGGCTTGTGAAGCCGAGGGCTTGGCAAACATGACGGTCAGAGTCGCGCTGACCGGGGGGATTGCCAGCGGCAAAACCGCCGTCTCCAACCGCTTTGCTACTTTGGGCGTACCGGTCATTGACGCCGATATCGCTGCGCGCCGGGTCGTGTCCGCTGGGTCAGCTGGACTGCATCAACTGGTAGCCCTGTGCGGCGACGCCATTCTGCTACCGGATGGCAACCTGAACCGACGCGCGCTGCGCGAGCAGATTTTTGCCGATGCGGCGCTACGTGAACGGGTCAATCAATTACTGCATCCGCTGATTCGCGCTGACATGCAGGCCGAGTCAGCGCAGCGCCCCTACCCCTATCAACTGTTTGTCATTCCGCTGTTGGTCGAAACTGGCCAAGCCGATAGCTACGACCGCGTTCTGTTGGTCCAAGCCGAGCGCGAACAACGGCTGCAACGACTGATGCAGCGCGACCGGATCGATGCGGCGGCAGCAACCGCCATCCTAGCGGCACAAGCCAGCGACAAAGCCAGACTCGCCATCGCCGACGATGTCATCGACAATAATGGAGATGAACAGGCGCTGGCACAGCAGGTAGAATCGCTGCATCAGCGCTATCTGGCCTTGGCCCAGTCACCGAATCCCTGATATGAGCGCAAGCACCGAGCCCAAACCGACCCTGCTGTTCGAGCAACCCTTGAACGAGAAGACCCGCGTCTATCTGCGGCTCGAAGGCATTTTCAATCGCGCCCAGCAACTGTTGGCGGAAGAAAGCCTCGCTGCGCATTACGCCGCTTTCGGTACCTTGTTTGAGTTGATGGACTCGGTCGATCACGGCGACTTGCGCGGTGATCTGCACAGTGATCTGGATCGGCAGGTACAGCAACTGCGAGCACTCGGCAGCAATCCGCAAGTCGATACCGAAAAGCTTGGCCGCTTCCTGCAGCAACTGGAAAAACTGCATCACTGGATCGTGCATCAGCAGGGCAAATTCGCCGCGCGCTTACGCGAGAACGAATTTCTGCATGCCATCAAACATCGATACAGCTTGCCCGGTGGTACCTGCGCGTTTGATTTGCCGCGGTTGTACTGTTTTCTGCAGCGCTCCCCCGAAGCTCGGCGCGAGCGCCTGCAACAATGGTTGAACGAACTGCATGGCGTCCGCACCAGTGTCGATGTGCTGTTACGCCTGATGCGAGAAAGCACCAGCTGGCGTACCGCACAATTCGATGACGGTTTTTTCCAGTTGGAGCCGGTACACGGCCAGCTGCTGCGGCTACGCATGCCGAGCACGCAATCGGTTTATCCGGAAGTCAGTAGCGGCCGGCAACGCTGCGTGATTCGGCTCGCCATCGCCGATGACGAAGGCGCCGTGAAGTATTTGCGTGAAAGCAGCAGCTTCGAATACTCGCTGTGCGGATAAGCTGAGATTGCTGCCGTGACTGCGCCCGAATCGAATTCCCCGCCGCTTATCGTCGCCTGCCCATGCTGTCGCAAATCGGTGGTTTATCGCGCTGACAATCCTTGGCGACCGTTTTGCTCGGAGCGCTGCCGGCTGATCGATTTGGGGGAATGGGCATCAGAAGGTCATCGTATTGCCGGCGAAGCGCTGGAGCCGCCGCCGGAATCCGAGCAATGAAGTAACCCGGTTGTTCCCACCCACAGGGCAACTCGTTTCAGCGAATCGGCACCGGCCAAAAAGCCCGAATGGCTGCCACACCTTGACCTCCTGCCTGCCAGCTCTGCGCCAAATCGCTGTTCGTCATGCCCCCCAGCGCATAGGCAGGCCGGCTAGCCAGTGTCGCCAGCTCAGCAAACCCCGACCAACCTAGCGGGGACGCTTCCGGATGACTTGCGGTAGTCGAAACTGGCGAAACCAACACGAAATCAGCACCCACTCGCACAGCCTGCTCAAGCTCAGCTTTGTTATGCACGGACGCCGACAACCAACGCGGCCGTGACGACCCTGCCGCGGGATTGAACCTCAGCAAATTATCCGCCGAAAGATGCCAGCCATCGCACGGCAGATCATGGATAACCTCTGGCTTTCGATTCAGCACCAGCATGCATTCATATGCTGAGGTGATCTCGCGCACCTGCTGCGCCAGCTGACGGTATTGCATATCCGAAAGACCATGCGCACGCAGCTGCAGCAGTCGGATGCCGCGCTGACAGGCCAACGCAATGCTTTCCAGAAAATCAGCGTGCGGTTCCGGTTCCGGCGTAATCAGCAGACGTTCCGGCAACTGCACTGCCGCAACAATTGGCAAATTCGCAGCGGGAAACGGGTAATCCGACAGCTTTTTTCGCGCCACCCAGGCCAGCGGTTGGCCTTCATGACCGTGCGGCTCACCGACAAACGAATCGACTTGAAACACATGCAAGCGCACGGCTTTGTCGGCGTACTGATGTGTCACGGTAATCAAGGGACGAAACTGCGTCGGCGTGATGCCAAGCTCTTCCTGCAACTCCCGACTCAACGCCTGCGCGGCGGTTTCATCCGGCTCGAGCTTGCCACCGGGAAACTCCCACAGATTGCCCTGATGACGATGCGCCGCCCGTTTGGCGATCAGCAACTCATCACGATCATTGAAAATGGCCGCCGCTGCGACATCAATCAATTGCGACACGCTGGCCTCTCTCATATCTGCAAGCTACGTCAACAAAAGCCATCAGCAAAAACAAAAGGTGAGCCGCGCTCACCTTTTGTTTGATTCTTGACATCACGAAGCACTCAAGCAATGGCACCGTGGCAATGCTTGTACTTCTTGCCCGAGCCGCACGGGCACAGATCGTTACGGCCAACCTTCTGACCGACCCGCACTGGGGCATTGCCGGCAACGGCTGGCTCTTCATCAGTCGGTTCCGGTTGCATCGCATTGGCTTCCGCATGCTGGAACTGCAGCTTCTGCCGCTCCGCCCGCTCCTGCGCTTCGCGCTCCATCCGTTCGACTTCGGATTCCGTGCGCACTTGAACGCGGCACAGCATGCTCACCACATCGTACTTGATCCGATCCAGCATGCCGGAGAACAGTTCAAACGCTTCACGCTTGTATTCCTGCTTCGGATTCTTCTGAGCAAAACCGCGCAGATGAATGCCTTGGCGCAGATAGTCCATCGCGGCCAGATGCTCACGCCAGGCGGTATCGACATTCTGCATCAACACCGCTTTTTCGAAATGACGCAGCACCGGCGCGCCAACCTGCGCTTCCTTGGCTTCGTACGCGGCGGCCGCTTCTTTGCGAACACGCTCACGAATGCCCTGCTCGTCCAGATTCTGGTCGGATTGCAACCATTGGTTGATCGGCAGCTGCAAACCAAACTCGCTACGCAGCCGCTCTTCCAGGCCGTTGATATCCCATTGATCGACAACACTCTGCGGCGGAATGAACGACGTGACAACGCCGTCGACGACATCATCACGCATTGCATGAATGGTGTCCGAAACATCCTCGGTCTGCATCAACTCCGCGCGCTGTTGGTAAATCACTTTCCGCTGATCGTTCGAGACGTCGTCGAACTCCAGCAGATGCTTACGGATCTCGAAGTTACGCGCCTCGACTTTGCGTTGAGCATTTTCGATCGCGCGGTTGACCCACGGGTGCTCAAGCGCCTCACCGGCTTGCCAGCCCAGCTTCTGCATCATCGCGCCCATGCGCTCCGAGGCAAAAATGCGCATCAGATCGTCTTCCAGCGACAAATAGAAGCGCGACGAACCCGGATCGCCCTGGCGGCCAGCACGACCGCGCAGCTGGTTATCGATCCGACGCGACTCATGCCGCTCAGTACCAATAATGGCGAGACCACCAGCTTTCAGCACTTGCTCGTGACGCTCTTGCCATTGCCGTTTTACTTCTTCTTTCTGCAGCTCGGTTGCTTCTTCCGGCAATGCCGCCAGATCGGCTTGCAGCGAACCGCCCAGCACGATATCGGTACCACGGCCGGCCATATTGGTTGCAATGGTCACAGCACCCGGGCGGCCCGCTTGAGCGATGATCTGCGCTTCGCTTTCGTGGAACTTGGCGTTCAAAACTTGGTGGTCAATCTTGTCGTGATTGAGCAGCTTGGACAGGATTTCGCTCGACTCGATCGATGCGGTACCAACCAGCACCGGCTGGCCTTTTTCACGCCGAGCCTTGATGTCTTCGATCACCGCTTTGTATTTGTCCTGCTTGGTCAGATAGACCAGATCGGACATGTCCTGACGCACCATCGGCCGGTTGGTCGGGATCACCACGACTTCGAGACCGTAAATTTGCTGGAATTCGAAGGCTTCCGTATCTGCGGTACCGGTCATGCCGGACAGCTTGTTGTAGAGGCGGAAATAATTCTGGAAGGTGGTCGAGGCAAGCGTCTGGTTTTCCTGTTGGATCGCCACGCCTTCTTTGGCTTCGACGGCCTGATGCAGCCCTTCCGACCAACGCCGGCCTGGCATGATCCGGCCGGTGTGTTCGTCAACGATCACGACCTGACCATCACGAACGATGTAATCGACATCGCGCTTGAACAGAGTATGGGCCCGCAGCGCTGCGTAAGCATGGTGCAGCAACTGAATCGAGCTCGGGCTGTACAGACTTTCGTCTTCTGCCAGCAAACCGGCTTCCACCAACAACTGTTCGACTTTCTCCTGACCTTTCTCGGTCAGATGTGCCTGACGGCCTTTCTCGTCGAGGTAGTAATCACCATCACCTTGATCATCTTCTTCCTGCTGGCGCTGCAGTTTCGGGATGATCACGTTGACGCGCTTGTACAGTTCGCTGGAACCTTCAACCGCGCCGGAGATAATCAGTGGCGTGCGCGCTTCGTCGATCAAGATCGAATCGACTTCGTCGACGATGGCGAAATTCAGATCGCGCTGGGCTTTTTGGTCCAGCGAAAACGCCATGTTGTCGCGCAGGTAATCGAAACCAAATTCGTTGTTGGTGCCGTAGGTGATATCGGCAGCGTAGGCCGCTTTTTTCTCTTCACCGGGTTGCTGCGACAGGATCACGCCGACCGACAGACCGAGCGCCTCGTACACCGGACGCATCCAGTTGGCGTCACGCTTGGCCAGGTAATCGTTGACGGTAACGACGTGCACGCCTTTGCCGGAAATCGCGTTCAAATACGCCGGCAATGTCGCCATCAAAGTCTTGCCTTCGCCGGTGCGCATTTCAGCAATGCGACCCGAGTTCAGCACCATGCCGCCGATCAGCTGGACATCGAAATGGCGCAAACCCAAGCTGCGGCGCGCCGCTTCACGCACGGCGGCAAACGCTTCCGGCAGCAGCGCATCGAGCGTTTCGCCCTTGTCCAAACGCTGCTTGAATTCCTGGGTTTTGTTGCGCAACTGCTCATCGGACAATTGCTGGAAACTCGGCTCCAGCGCATTGATGGCTTGCACATGCTTGGAGAACTTTTTGACCAACCGCTCGTTGCGGCTGCCGAAGATACGGGTCAACAGAGAAGCAAACATGGACATCCCAATCTGAGGTAATCCGCCGCTGGCGAATTCGTTGTTATCGTAAAACCGTCGAGGCGCGGCGGCTTGTTCCGGGTTGCGGCATCGGCACTCGCGCCATGATGGCAGCGAGCGACGCCAACAACAGCCTGTTGCGCGGGCTCGAACGGCTCAGAGCCCGGCGCGGAGCCGGCATTCTACCGGCTTTCGCCGGTAGGCGGAACGCAAAACCTGCCTCGACGGCAAGCGTCGGACAGCCGCATACAGATGGCGGTGCCGCGCGCTTTTTCAAGGGGTAACGGCAACCCCGACGCCGAAGGCTGGCAGGTCATCATTCACCAGCCAGCCGGGAAAGAAAAACGGCGCCATTCGGCGCCGTTTTTCACCAGAAACATCGCTCAGCCTTTATTGCCGAGGTATTTGGCCGGGTTCAGGAACAGGCCATCGCGCGCCACTTCGTAATGCACGTGCGGCGCGGTCGAACGACCGGTGGAACCGACTTTGGCAATGACCTGACCTTTGCGCACCAACTCACCGACTTTGACGTTGAGTTTGGAGTTGTGACCATAACGGGTTACCAGACCATCGCCATGGCTGACTTCGACCAGATTGCCGTAACCGTCTTTGACACCGGAAAAGGTCACAACGCCGGCGGCGGTGGCCAGCACATCACTGCCTTCCGGCGCGACAAAGTCGATACCTTTGTGCCAGGTCGTGCTGCCATGGAACGGGTCGGTGCGGTAACCGAAATAGGAGCTGATATAGCCGGAGCTGACTGGATGACCGGAGATCAGCTTCTCGGTGCCCATGTGCTTGTCCAGCAGCAGCGATTCCAGTACAGCCAGTTGCCGGCCACGGGTTTCCAGCTGCGAATGCATGGCGTCGAGCTGGCCGATGAATTCCAGCGGTGACGCACCCGGTGCCGAGCCGATCGGCTCGCCTTCCGGACCCCCCATTGCAGGCTCGTTGTTGAATTCGAATTCTTTGCCTTCCAGGCCAACCAGCTCCGTGACCCGCTCGCCAACGGCATCGAGTCGAGCGATATGGGCTTGTAAGCGTGCCACCCGGGCGGCCAAGGCGTTGATTTGCTGTTCGGAATCGGAGCGGGCGGTTTCCACCGCCTGGCGCTGGGCGTCCAGCTCCTGTTGCCAGCTTTCGACAGTACCCTGGCTGACTACCCCATTCGGGTGCAGCTTGACCGCCAGCAGATAACCGCCAAAACAGGCTGCGCTAAGCACGCCCACGCCAAAAAAGGCGGCACAGGCTTGGCCAACGCGACCGAGCTGCACGCGTTTAGCGCCAGCGCGGGTATGGGTAATCAAGGTTAACGTCATGGAGTCTCATTCCCGTCACTTCTGTAGCAATAACCACCTGCCTGGCAGCGTTTGCTACTACCGTGGCGTGTACCGATGGCAAGGAGCGGTTACACTGGAGCGCGTATTCCCGCCCCGCCTTCGCAGGCATAACAATGAACCGCCCAACAACTGCTCAATCGGTCGCCAATTTGCTCGGTCAGCCCGAGGGCCCCCTCAAAGCACTCTTGGACCGGCTGGCTCTTCTTGAGGGCATGGACCATAACCTACAGCCGCTGCTGCCCGCAAGCCTGCGCGGCCAGTGTCGTGTCACGGCCGTGGACGGCGTCACAGTCGAGCTGACCGCCAGACAGGCGGCGGTGGCTACCCGGCTGCGCTATCTGGTGCCGCAGTTGCTGGTCGGTTTGCATACCGCCGGCTACCCGCAGCTGACCGAGATCCGAATCCGGGTTACTCCTGCAAGTTGAGCACTTTCTGAGCAGCAGTCTAGGCCATAACGGCCCAATCCACCTCGGCAACCGCCACAAAAGCAGTGTGATTAAGCCAGCAAAACCGCATCTTGGTCGCAGAAAAACCAAGGCCCGGAACGAGCCGGGCCTTGGTTAGTGATGCCGTACAGAAATCAACCAGCCGCCAGTGCTGGATTCATGATGTAGGAAATCGGCGCCGTGCTCTGCTCACCTTCAAAGGTCACCAGCTCCCACGCTTCGGCATCGGCCTTGAGCGCCCGCAGCAGCTTGTTGTTCAGTGCGTGACCAGACTTGTGGGCGCGGAATGCCCCGATCAGGCTGTGGCCCATCAGGTACAGATCGCCAATGGCGTCGAGGATTTTGTGTTTGACGAACTCGTCTTCGTAGCGAAGCGGGCCGTCATTGAGGATGCGGTACTCGTCCAGCACGATGGCGTTGTCCATCGAGCCACCCAGCGCCAAGTTTTTGGAACGCAGGTACTCGAGGTCATTCATGAAGCCAAAGGTACGGGCCCGGCTCACTTCCTTTACAAAGGAGGTCGACGACAGGTCCACCACCGAACGCTGGATCGTGTTCTGCAGCACCGGGTGATTGAAGTCGATCGAGAAGTCGATTTTGAAACCGTCGAACGGTTCGAACGCGGCCAGCTTGTCGCCATCGCGCACTTCAACCCGCTTCTTGATCCGGACAAAGCGCTTCGGCGCGTTCAGCTCTTCAACGCCAGCCGACTGGATCAGGAACACGAACGGGCCCGACGAGCCGTCCATGATCGGAATTTCTTGGGCACTGACTTCGATATAGGCATTGTCGATACCAAGGCCAGCCATCGCGGCCAGTAGGTGCTCGACGGTCGAGATCCGGACATTGTCCTTGACCAGACAGGTCGACATGGTCGTTTCGCCAACGTTTTCCGGGATCGCGGTGATTTCCACGACCGGGTCCAAATCGACACGACGGAAGACGATACCGGTATCAGCCGGTGCCGGACGCAAAGTCAGGTACACCTTTTCACCGCTGTGCAGACCGATACCGGTCGCGCGAATCGCAGTACGCAGGGTACGTTGCTTGATCATGCTACTTACAGCTCCTGAAGTGGTCGGCATTCTAGGCACCGACCGACGCCTGGAGTTCCTTCTTCTCCCGGCTTCCTCATGGGGAAACCGCGGCCCGACAACGCGGGGCATCCATCAAAACTGCCGTACAAAACCGGCAGCTGGTCAAAAGGTGTGCAATTACGCACTGCTCCGGCCAGCAAGTCAAGCCGGCATATGACCCTGCCAGCGATAGCCACACTCTATTGGCCGGCGCTAACTGGGTCCTTTCCGGCCTTTCCGCTTACTGAGACCTCGGCGGATTGGCCCTCGCCATTCCCAACCGGCAGCCGCCACCGCCCACCCCGGCAAAGGGGGGAGCCGTGATAGACGGCGGCGCCGCAGGAACCGGAACGGCGAGTCGCCATTCCGTCTCAATCTGCCTGCTTGCGCAAAAACGCCGGGATGTCGAGGTAATCGAGATCCGAACCAGCGGCCATCCGCATCGGTTGCGGTGCGACACCGCCGTTGTTGCGGATCGCAGTCGGCCGATCCAGATCTTTGTAATTGACCGCTTGCTCGTTCGCGCGGGCAGCTGCTTGCGCTTGCTGTTGCTGCTGAACCAAGCGTACCGGCTTGTCTTCAATCGGCGCCGCGGCGCTGACATTGAGACCCAGACCGGTGGCAACCACGGTCACCCGCATTTCATCACCGAGGCTGTTGTCGAGTGCGGTACCGATTTTCACCGACGCATCCGACGCCGCGAAGCTCTGCAGCACCTGACCGACTTCTTCGTACTCATCGATCAGCATGTCTTCGCTGGCGGTGATGTTGACCAGAATGCCGCGCGCGCCAGCAAGATTCACATCTTCCAGCAATGGACTGCGCACCGCGAGCTCAGCCGCGCGACGAGCCCGACCTTCACCGGCAGCAACACCCGATCCCATCATCGCCATGCCTTGTTCGGCCATCACGGTGCGCACGTCAGCAAAGTCAGTACCGATGAAACCCGGACGGGTGATCAGATCGGCAATACCTTGCACGGCGCCGCGCAATACGGCGTCCGCATTGCGGAAGGCTTCGGTCATTTTGGCGCCGCCGTAAACCGCCAGTACTTTGTCGTTCGGAATGACAATCAAGCTGTCGACGGCTTTGCGCAATTCCGTGATGCCGAAATCCGCGACCTGAGCGCGCTTGCTCATTTCAAACTTGAACGGCCGGGTGACGATCGCGACAGTCAGAATGCCCATGTCTTTGGCAATCTGCGCCACCACCGGTGCCGCACCCGTGCCGGTGCCACCGCCCATGCCGGCGGTGATGAACACCATATCAGCGCCTTGCAGCATGTCCTGGATGCGCGCTTTTTCTTCCAGTGCCGCCATCTTGCCGACTTCCGGATTCGAGCCAGCGCCCAAGCCCTTGGTCAGGTTCGAACCGAGTTGCAGCGTGAACCGCGCTTTCGATTGCTTCAGCGCCTTGCCATCGGTATTGGCCGCGATGAACTCGACCCCTTCGATATTGGCATCGACCATGTGGTTGATCGCGTTGCCGCCACCACCACCAACGCCAATCACCTTGATCACCGCGTTGTCCGCAGTGTTTTCCAACAGTTCAAAATTCAAAGCCATGGTACAACCCCCTTTTTATTCATCCATTGCTGGATGCTTCAGTCACTGCATGTCGGCGTGATCACGACGGGAACTTCCAATCACGCCTGCCCTTGCAACTCAATCACGAAAACAATCATCAAAAAGAAACGACTCAAACAATGCTTCAGAAACCGCTAAACCATTTTTTCATTTTTGCCAGCACACTACCGAACTTGTCATCGACGCTGGCACTGCTGCGCGGCAACGACAACTGCTGCTGGCCATACAACAACAAACCAACACCGGTCGCATAGATCGGATTGCGCACCACTTCCGACAGACCCGAAACGTACTGCGGCACACCGAGCCGCACCGGCACATGGAACACTTCTTCGGCCAACTCAATCACACCTTGCATTTTGGCCGCACCGCCGGTCAGCACGATCCCGGAAGCAATCAGCTCTTCAAAACCACTGCGGCGCAGCTCGGCCTGAATCAGCTGGAACAGCTCTTCATAACGCTGCTCAACCACGTCGGCCAGAATCTGCCGGCTCAAGCGGCGTGGTTCGCGCTCGCCCATGCCGGGCACCTCAATGGTGTCGTCAAGCGAAGTCAGTTGTTTCAGCGCGCAAGCGTATTTGACCTTGATCTCTTCCGCGTGCTGGGTCGGTGTCCGCAACGCCACTGCGATGTCATTGGTAACCTGATCGCCAGCAATCGGGATCACATGGGTGTGCCGGATCGCGCCGCCGGTAAAAATGGCGATATCGGTGGTGCCACCACCGATATCGACCAAGCACACGCCCAGATCTTTTTCGTCTTCGGTCAGCACGGCATAGCTCGACGCGACCTGCTCCAGAATGATCTCATCGACTTCCAAACCGCAGCGGCGAATGCACTTGACGATATTCTGGGCGGCGCTGACCGCGCCGGTCACGATATGCACCTTCGCTTCCAGCCGCACGCCGGACATACCAACCGGTTCGCGGATGCCTTCCTGGTTGTCGATGATGAATTCCTGCGGCAGCACATGCAGAATCTTCTGATCCGCCGGGATCGCCACCGCACGTGCCGCATCAATTACCCGCAGCACATCGTCGTACGTCACTTCCTGATCGCGAATGGCAACGATGCCATGCGAGTTCAGGCTGCGAACATGCGAGCCGGCAATGCCGGTGTACACCGAATGAATCTCGCAACCCGCCATCAGCGCCGCTTCTTCGACAGCGCGCTGTATCGACTGCACGGTCGATTCAATATTGACCACCACGCCCTTCTTCAAGCCGCGGGAAGGGTGCGAGCCCAGACCAATGATCTGGATCTCGCCGTCGGTCGAAATTTCGCCGACAATCGCCACGACCTTGGACGTTCCAATGTCCAAGCCGACGATCAATTTTTTGTCTGCCATTTTCACCATCTTGTTTCCGTGTGACCGGTCAGTGCTGCAACAGCAGCCTTCCGATTTGTCGTAATCGCCACCAGCTCGCGTGGCAGGTTGTTGTCGTTATCTCTGCTGCTTGCGTAAAACGCGTCTTGCTTACAATCCCGCCGTTCGACTGACCGGCTTTTCGGTAGTCGTCTGCGGCTCCGGCCACGCCACAGCAAACCCTGTGTCATAGCGCAAATCCACATAGGTCGGCACCGCTTCATCGGTTACCAAGCCCGGATACAGACCGAGCAAGCGTTGCAGACGGCCATCCCAGTCGTCCCGACCAAACATCAGGCGGGTGCCATTGTTCAAGCGCATCTCCAGTGCACCACGACCATTCAGTTCCAGCTCGGCAATCGTCAATCCCAGCGGCTTCAGCTGTTCATTGCCACCGACAAAGCGCGCCACCGCCAACTCCAGTTGCGCGTGCGAACTGTGCAGTACTGGCAGATGCGCAAACGCCGCCACGTTGTCGGGAGCGTACGGATTGCCGTCGACATCAATCAGTTCTTTCCGGTTCAGTCGCAGCCACGGTGTGCGTTCGGTAATCGTTACCTGCAGCTCGGCCGGATAAACCCGGCGCAAGCTCACCGCTTTTACCCATGGCAGCGCAGCGACTTTTGCATGCAAGTTGCGCAGATCGAGCTCGGCCAGGGTCATACCGGCTTCAACGCCCATCGCCTGCAACACCTCGGCAGACTTGACCTGACGCAACTCACCTTCAACCCGCACCCGCTGCAATTGCCAGCTGTCACTGGCGCGATACTTCTGCTGGATCGCAATGACCAGCACGGTCGCACCCACCAGCAGCAGCAACGCCGAGATGAACGGCAACACCGCCTTGACCTTGTCGGTCAGCGGAACCGCATCTGTTTGTTTGCGCGTTGCCTGTGCCATGGTCGTTCCACTTGTAGCCGAGGCCGGCTCGTTGTCTATCGCTGCAATGTCGGCAGCAAAATCTGCTGCACCAGTTCTTCAAAACTCATCCCGGCCACTTTCGCCGCCTTCGGCACCAGACTGGTTTCCGTCATGCCGGGTACCGTGTTCACTTCCAAAACAAAAAACTGATTACTCGCACCATCACGCATCACATCGACCCGGCTCCAGCCTGTGCAACCGAGCGAATCAAATGCCCATTTCGCCAGTTTGCCGAGCTCGGCTTCATCCGCTGCCGACAGACCACTCGGACAGTGATATTGCGTAGTACCCCCGCTGTGATACTTGGCTTGGTAGTCGTAGAAGTCGCGCGGCGTTTCCATCGAGATGCTCGGTAATACCTCATCACCCACAATGGCCACCGTGTATTCGGGACCACTGATAAAGCGCTCGACAATCACGCTGCTGTCAAACTTCATCGCTTCGCTTACCGCGGCCATCAGCTCAGCTGGCGTCCGCACTTTCGCCATGCCAACGCTGGAGCCCTCGTGCGCTGGCTTGACCATCAGAATCGGCCCCAGCTTGCTAAACAGTTCCGCCGCTTTGGCCTCAGTCGCCACCATCTCGGCCGTCACCAACAGAAAATTCGGCGTCGACAAACCGATGCCTTGCCACAGCTGCTTGGCACGCGCTTTGTCCATCGCCAAGGCCGACGCACCGACGCTGGAGCCTGTGCATGGAATGCCGAGTAACTGCAATGCGCCTTGCAGCTGACCATCTTCGCCACCACGACCGTGCACGGCATTCCAGACGCGGGCAAAGCCTTGCGTTTTCAGTGTCAACAAAAAATCACCGACGGCATCGACGCCGTGGGCATCAACCCCACCGCGCTGCAGCGCTTCCAGTACCGCTTTGCCGGAACGCAAACTGACTTCGCGCTCCGCCGAGGTGCCGCCAAACAGCACCGCAACTTTGCCAAAGGCCGATGGCGGCGGCAGCGCTGGCCGGCTCGTCTGAGGCTGCTTCATTTCGTACTCCATGCGCTTTTCAGCGCTACCACATCGAGCTTGGCTGCAGCCAATTGCTTGGCAATGCCGCCGATATCGCCGGCACCTTGTGTCAACAGCAGATCGCCGTCTCGCAGCACATTGGCAAGCACATCCGGCAGCTCGATTTTGCTTTCGATAAAGATTGGATCCAGCTTGCCGCGCGCACGAATGCTCCGGCACAGCGAACGACTATCGGCACCCGCTATCGGCGCTTCGCCCGCGGCATAGACTTCCATCAGCAGCAAGGCATCGGTTTCCGACAACACTTGAGCGAAGTCCTCGTAAAGATCGCGGGTGCGGGTATAACGGTGCGGCTGATAAATCATGACCAGTCGACGCTGCGGCCAGTTGGCACGCACAGCCTTGATCACCGCAGAGACTTCCCGCGGGTGGTGACCGTAGTCATCGACTAGCCAAATTTTGCCGTTCGCGGTTACGTGTTCACCATGCGACTGGAACCGGCGACCGACGCCTTTGAACTGAACCAGGGCACGGACGATCGCCTCATCGCTGACACCTTCTTCAGTGGCAATCGCAACCGCAGCCAGCGCATTCAGCACATTGTGCCGGCCCGGTAAATTCAGCGTGACTGCCAGTGGTGCATGACCGCGGCGATGGACATTGAAGCTGCTGCGACCATCACCCTGCTGAACGTCAGTCGCGCGAACATCGGCATCCGGATCGAAACCATAGGTAACGATCGGACGCGTCACCCGCGGCAGAATCGCGCGCACGTTTTCGTCGTCTGTGCACAGCACGGCCAAGCCATAGAACGGCAGGTTGTGCAGAAACTCGACGAAGACATTTTTCAGTTCTTCGAAATCGCCCTTATAAGTATCCATGTGATCGGCGTCGATATTGGTGACGACCGAGATCATCGGCTGCAGGTGCAGGAACGAAGCATCACTTTCATCCGCCTCAGCCACCAGATAACGGCTGCTGCCCAAACGTGCGTTGGTGCCGGCACTGTTCAGCAGGCCACCGATGACAAACGTCGGGTCGAGATTGCCTTCCGCCAGCACCGACGCCAGCAAGCTGGTGGTTGTTGTTTTGCCGTGCGTTCCGGCCACCGCGATGCCATGGCGAAAACGCATCAATTCGGCCAGCATTTCCGCGCGTGGCACCACCGGAATCCGATGCGCCCGTGCCGCCATCAGTTCTTCATTATCTGGCTTGATTGCGGTCGAAACCACGACCACATCCGAGCCGGTAACATTGCTGTCGACATGGCCACGAAACACCGTTGCACCCAGCGCTTTCAATCGCTGGGTGACCGCGTTCTCGGCCATATCAGACCCGGAGATCTGATAGCCCTGATTCAGCAGCACTTCGGCAATACCACCCATGCCGGCACCGCCAATACCAATAAAATGAATGCGTCGGATCCGGCGCATTTCCGGCACGTTGTAAGCACCGTTAGCCATTGCCGTCTCCCGTCGTCGATCGCTGCGACGAATGTTGTTTCATGACTTGTTGTTTCAAAACCTGCTCGCACACCGCAGCCACTTGCTCCGCCGCATCGGTGATGGCCGCTGCCTGCGCGGCTTCAGCCATCTGTTTCAATAACTCACGCTGGCCAGCCAGCGTTTCCAATCGTTGCGCCAAACTCTCTGCATTCATTTGCGTTTGCGGCAGCAACCACGCCGCATTGCGAGCACTCAGGAAGCGCGCATTGGCCGTCTGGTGATCATCCACCGCATGCGGATACGGCACGAAAATCGCCGGCACACCGACCGC
>CAMLNB010000033.1 GCA_946481205.1 uncultured Kangiella sp.
TTGGTGCGGCCGGGGTAACCGGCCAGCAGAATCGGGTCGCCGTTCTTCAAGCCTTCGGCCGATACCACCAGAAAGTCTTTCGATTGGTACGGCACGTTGTCCGGTGACGGATCGGCCGGCTTGCCGTTCTTGCCGACGTAGGCACGAACGAAGGCGAAATCGCCGGTGTGGCGCGGCCATTCAAAGTTGTCGATGTCGCCGCCGTAATTGCCAATCATCTCGGCCGGCGCATAAACCAAGCGGACATCGCGAATCATCAATTGGCGGATGCGGTAGTACTCGAGGCCACGGTGAAAACTCGGCACCGAGCAGCGATAGGCCGGATCTTTCTCGCATTCGGCGATCAGGCTCTTGATGCGCATCTGAATCGCTTCATGCCGGGCCTTGCCGGTCAGGGTGGCATCGAGGCCTTTCAGCACCTTGTCGGTGACATTCTCGACTTTGTCGGTGACATAGATACGTTCATTCGGTCCGGCCGGCAGCTCGTCTGCCAGAGACTTGGCCAGAAAACCATTGGCGAGCAGATTTTTGTCGGCGGTGGAATTGCGTTGAACAGCACCATACGCGCAGTGATGATTGGTGACGACCAATCCATTCGGCGAGACAAAAGACGCCGAGCAACCGCCGGTGGAAACGATTGCGCTCATCGGATGCTTGGTCAGATCGCTCAGCTTTTCCGCAGGCATCGTGATGCCGATGCGTTTGAGTTCAGCTTTGAGCTCCAGCAGCTGATGCGGTTGCCATTGGCCTTCGTCGGCTGATACCGCCGCGCCGATGATCGCCAACAGGCCGATGGTGATTCGTGCAATCTTGAACATAACTCATCCCCAACAAAGTTCAGCGTATCGTTTTATTAGTACCGGCTGTGGTGCCATCTGCCGGTTCAATCTTTCTCTTTGATTTTCAGTTTCGGCTTGTCGGTCAGCGGTTTCGGCAGCGTGGGCTTGGGTTTACCGGTTTGCTGGCCCGGGGGCTGATCAATCTTGGCCGGTTCGACATAACCTGCTGGTACAACGCCGCAGATACCACTGCCGTTTGGTTGCGGAATGCATACGGTGCCGCTGATGCAGCTGACAATCTGATGTGGCGTGCTGAGGACCATAACATCGCGGCCGCTGCAAATCTGGGGCGCTTGTGAGCCGGACAGCGCGGCGACCCCGCTGGTGCTGTCATCACAGTCTTCGTCATGATTGCGGTTGTCCCAGCGCTCGATATTACCGGGGTAACGGTTGGGATCATTGTCGTCACAATCATCTCCGCCGCAGTACATCGCTCTGGCGCCGTCACCGTCGCGATCGGGGCAGGCGGTTTCGGCAACGCAGCGATCCGTTTCTTCGTTGCAGAACTGACCGGCGCGGCAAACTGGGTTGCGATCAGCAACACAGCCGCGGGCATCGGCGCCGCTGGTGCCGGGCTGGCAACGTTCGACTCCGTTGCAAAAACTGCGATCATTGCATTCGCTGTCGCGGGTGCATTGCTCGGCAGCGTCAGCCGACGTCGCGGTAACACCGACAGCCAATCCGAGCAGACAGCAGAGAGCAATGGTAAGAAGCCAGGGATGATGGCGGGCGGATGACTGAACCGGCATGACCGGTGCTCCTTGTCAGAGCCGCCATGACAGCATCAGCGGCAGGTGGCTGATGATGGTCTCGGCTTAACGCTTCAGGTGCGGCAACTTGTTTGGTACGCCATCCCATTTTTCGGCATCGGGCAGCGCGGCTTTCTTCTTGTTGATATTCGGCCAGTTCTGCGACAGTTCGGCGTTGATCTGGATGTATTGTTTCTGATCATCCGGCAATTCGTTTTCTTCAAATATGGCGTTGACCGGGCATTCTGGTTCGCACAGACCGCAGTCGATGCATTCGTCCGGGTTGATCACCAGAAAGTTTTCGCCTTCGTAGAAGCAGTCGACCGGGCAGACTTCCACGCAGTCTGTGTGCTTGCAGAGGATGCAGTTGTCGGCAACAACAAAGGCCATGATGAACTCCCGAACGGCAGCCGGCGATGTAGCGGCTGGCAGCTATTTACGTAACGATTTCAATTGGTATAGCACGTCCAGCGCGTCGCGCGGACTGATGCGGTCAATATCCAGTGCATCGAGCAGGGCGTGGGCCGGATCGGTGGCGGGTTTCGGCTCGGTTGTCGCCGGCTTGGCGTGCGCCACCGGTGTCGCCGATTCGAGCTGGCCCAGGTGGGCGCGGGCACGAGCCACAACCGCCAACGGCAGACCGGCAAGTTGCGCGACATGGATGCCGTAACTGCGGTTGGCCGGGCCTTCTTCGATGGCGTGCAAGAATACCACCGAATCGCCGTGCTCGGTCGCGCTGACGTGCAGGTTGACCATGCCGCTGTGTTGCTCCGGTAGCCTGGTCAGCTCGAAATAATGGGTCGCAAACAGGGTCAAAGCCCCGATCTGCAAATGGATATGTTCGAGGCAGGCCCAGGCCAGTGCGAGCCCGTCATAGGTGCTGGTGCCGCGGCCGATTTCATCGAGCAGCACCAAGCTCCGTTGGCTGGCGTGGTGCAGGATGTTGGCGGTTTCGTTCATCTCGACCATGAAGGTCGAGGCGCCACCGGCGACATCATCGCTGGCGCCGATGCGGGTGAAGATGCGGTCGACCAAACCGATCTCGGCACTGTCGGCGGGGACAAAACTGCCGACGTGGGCGAGCAGGGTGATCAGCGCGATCTGCCGCATATAGGTCGATTTGCCGCCCATGTTGGGGCCGGTGATGATTTGGCTGCGGCGTTCGGCATTCAGCGCAGTGTTGTTGGCGACGAACGGCTCATTAATGAATTGCTCGACCACCGGATGGCGGCCGCGCTGAATGTGTATGCCCGGCTCATCGCGCAACTGCGGTCGGGTGTAGTTCAGCGTGCCGGCCCGTTCGGCCAGCGACTGCAAGACATCGAGTGTGGCGAGTGCATCGCTGCAGGCTTGCAGTGCCGGCAGATCGGTGCGCAGCGTGGCGAGAATCTGTTCGTACAGTTCTTTTTCGCGCAGCAAGGCCCGTTCGCTGCCGCGCAGCACGCGTTCTTCCTGCGCAGAAAGTGATTCGGTAATGAAGCGTTCGGCGTTCTTCAGCGTTTGCCGACGGCGGTAATGTGCTGGTGCCAAATGCGCCTGGCCGCGCGAGATTTCCAGATAAAAACCGTGCACGCGATTGAACCCGGCTTTGAGCGTACCGATGCCGGTGGCAGCACGTTCTTCCGCTTCGATGCGGGCAAGAAAACCGTCGACGCCTTCTGACAATTCGCGCAGCTCATCGAGCTCGTTGTCGTAACCGGCGGCGATCACGCCGCCGTCGCGAACGAGGCTGGACGGTTGCTCGGCAATAGCGCGGCTCAGCAGTGCTTCGACATCCGGAAACGCGCGCAGGCCGCTGGTCAGTTCGCGCAAACCTTGGCCGGCAATCGTTTTCAGCACCGCCAGCAGATCGGGTAGGGCGCGGGTGGCTTCGCGCACCCGAACCAGATCGCGCGGGCGGGCCGAACCGAGCGCGATGCGCGCCAAAACCCGTTCCAGATCGCCGACGGATTTCAGCGCGCTGCGGACATCGTTCAGCGCTGCCGATTGCAGCAGCGCCTCGACCGCATCAAGTCGCTGTTCAATCGCTGCGCGCCGGCACAGCGGCCGGTGCAGCCAGCGGCGCAGCAGGCGGGTGCCCATCGCGGTCACGGTGCGGTCGAGCACTTGCAGCAGCGTGTGCGCGTCGTCGCCGCGGATGGTTTCCGACAGTTCCAGATTGCGCCGGGTGGCCGGGTCGAGCTGCAGTGCGTCGTCACCACGCTCCAGCGTTGGCGGCCGCAGGTGCGGCAGCGCGGTTTTCTGGGTTTCCTTGGCGTATTGCAGCAGCGCGCCAGCGGCGCCGAGCCCGGCGGTCACCTGACCCAGACCAAAGCCGTCGAGGTTGCGGACGTTGTAATGGCGCTGCAGGGCGTCGCGGGCCGAGACCGGTTCGAACTGCCAGGCCGGGCAGAGCCGGCGGGCGCCGAGCGCCGGCAACGGCAGCTCGTGTAAGGTTTCATCGAGCAGCAGCTCGGCTGGTTGCAGCCGGTGCAGTTCGGCGCAGAGCTCGGGCAGCGAACGCGGCTCGCTTAATGCGAAACGGCCACTTGCCAACTCCAGCGTCGCAACGCCAAAGTGCGAGCCGGAATCGTGGTGGTCAGACCTTTGCGTGATCGCTAGAATCAGGTTGTCGCGGCGCTCGTCCAGCAGCTCCTCGTCGGACAGCGTGCCGGGGGTGACAATGCGGACCACGCCGCGCTCGACCGGGCCCTTGGCCAGCGCCGGATCGCCGAGCTGCTCGCAGATGGCCACCGTGAAACCTTGTTTCACGAGCTTGGCGAGGTAGGGCTCCATGGCGTGCCAGGGCACGCCGGCCATCGGAATGGGGTCGCCGTTGGAAGCGCCGCGCTTGGTCAGCGTGATGTCCAGCGCCTGGGCCGCGGTGGCCGCGTCCTCATAAAAAAGTTCGTAGAAATCGCCCATCCGATAGAACAGCAAATGCTGGGGATGGGCTGCCTTGATGCGCAGATACTGCTGCATCATGGGCGTGTGGCCGGACAGGTCCGGCGACGGAGTCAGTGAGAGCGTTGTCATCGCCGGCATTCTACTGGCAGCGCTTCAACTCGCCCAGCGGCGAAAAAGGATTACAGGTGCAAACGCATTCCGAAACCGGTGACGTGAACCGGAAAATTGCTCAACAAGTAGCCGCTCTTGCCCGAGGCTTGCAGGCAGATGGTCTGTGGCTGACGACCGCCGAATCCTGCACCGGAGGCCTGATCGCGGCGGCGTGCACGGCCTTGCCGGGCAGCTCGCGCTGGTTCGAGCGCGGCTTTGTTACCTACAGCAACGAGGCCAAGCAGCAGATGCTCGGCGTCTCTGCCGACACGCTGAACCGATTCGGCGCGGTCAGCAGTGAAACCGTGATGGCGATGGCATTTGGCGCGCTGGCACACAGCAAGGCCGATATCGCGATTAGCGTCAGTGGCATTGCCGGCCCCGATGGTGGCACTGATGCCAAACCTGTCGGCACGGTCTGGTTTGGTTTGGCCCGCAAAGGCGTGGCGGTGGAAGCGCGTGTGCAGCATTTCAATGGCGAGCGTGCCGCAGTGCGCGAACAAGCGCTGGAGTACGCACTGCAATGGTTGCTTGATAGCCTGAGTTAGTGGAATTCGCCTACGGATATTTAAAAACAGAAACGTTCCAGGAGACATCAATGACGTACAAGGCCCCGATTCGTGATTACCAATTTCTGCTGCAGGAATGGCTGAAATTGCCGGAGCGTTGGCAGCAACTGGGTGGTCAAGCCGAACTCGATTCCGGTTTGGTCGATGCCGTGCTGGAAGAGGCCGGCAAGTTTTGCGCTGGCGTGCTGGCACCGATCAACCGTAGCGGTGATGAAGAAGGTTGCAGCATCAGCAATGGCGTGGTCAAAACCCCGAAAGGTTTCCCGGAAGCCTGGAAGCAATTTGCCGAGAGTGGCTGGCAGTCACTTTGTGGCGATCCGCAGTACGGTGGTCAGGGCTTGCCGCGCACGCTGCATGTTGCCATCGAAGAAATGATTTATGGCGCCAATACCTCGTTCTGTCTGTATTCGTCGCTGACCAACGGCGCCACCGAGTGCATCGCTGCACACGGCGACGAAACGATGAAAACCACCTATTTGCCGAAGCTGCTGAGCGGTGAGTGGGCTGGTGCCATGTGCCTGACCGAGCCGCATGCCGGCACCGATCTCGGTCTGCTGAAAACCAAGGCCACGCCGAATGGCGATGGCAGCTACAGCATCAGTGGTACCAAGATTTTTATCACCGGCGGCGAGCATGATCTGACCGACAATATTGTTCATCTGGTGCTGGCTCGTTTGCCGGATGCGCCAGCCGGCACCAAGGGTATTTCGCTGTTCCTGGTGTCCAAACACGAGGTCAAGCCTGACGGTTCGCTTGGTGCACGCAATGCGTTCGGCTGCGGTTCGATTGAACACAAAATGGGCATCAAGGCGTCCAGCACCTGCGTGATGAATTTCGACGGCGCCAAAGGCTATCTGATCGGCAAACCGAATGAAGGCCTGAAGTGCATGTTCACGATGATGAACGTCGAGCGCTTGTCGATTGCCGTGCAGGGCGTGGGGCTGGGTGAACTGGCTTGGCAGATCGCGGCGCGTTATGCCAGCGAGCGCAAACAAAGCCGGGCGCCGGGCTCAAAAGAAGTCGCGGATCCGATCATCGTCCATCCGGATGTGCAACGGATGCTGCTGACCATGCGTGCGTACACCGAGGGCGGTCGCGCGCTGGCGCTGTGGATGGGCAGTTTGCTCGACGAAGCGCATACCGGTGCCGATGCCACGGTCAAAGCGAAAGCCGAAGCGCTGCTGGCGTTCCTGACGCCGGTGGCAAAAGCCTTCTTCACCGATATAGGGTTCGAAGTTTGCAACCACGGTGTGCAGGTGCTCGGCGGTCACGGTTACGTGCGTGAGTGGGGCGTCGAGCAAACGGTGCGTGATGCGCGTATCGCCCAGATTTACGAAGGCACCAACGGCGTGCAGGCGATGGATTTGGTTGGCCGCAAGCTGATCGCCAACAAAGGCGAAACGGCCGAAGAATTGCTGCTGGCGATCCGCCGCTATGCCGAGAAGCTGAAAGATGCCGATTGGAAATCATCGTTGACTCAGGCCGCCAGCGACTTCGAATTGGCGCTTGATGCGATTCTGGAAAACGCCGATGACGGCGGTCGTCATGCTGGTGCCAATGCCGTGCATTTCCTGCATCTGACGGGGCATCTGATTTACGGTTGGCTGTGGTGCCAGCTGGCGCAAATCGCGGCGGCAACGGAAGACAGCGACGCCTATTATCAGCACAAGCTGCTGACTGCCGATTTCTTCCGCCGCCAGTTGATGCCGCGCACCGCCAGCTTGCGTACGCTGATCGTTGGTAGCAGCCATGACTGGGCTCAGCCGGACACTGCCTATTTTGCGGTTTAAGCCGGGTGCCGCTATCGCCGGGGGTGAAGCCGGGCGATAGCTGGTTTACAATGCGCGCCCCGCCATGTGCGGGGCGCGGTTTTTTCGCAGTCCCGGTAGCTCAGCTGGATAGAGCATCCCCCTCCTAAGGGGAAGGTCGGACGTTCGAATCGTCTCCGGGACGCCATTGGTTTTCGGCGGCGCTGTGGCTCAGGGGTTTGATAACTGACCGCTACGTCGTTGCAAGCGGTGCCGGTAGCTTTCGACTGGCGTGCCGCTGCCATCATTCGGTGTCGTGTAATACACGAGCTGCATCGTGTCACCGCTCAATTCTACGCGCGCAAAACCCCAGACCATATCTGCGACGTAATGCGTGATCTTTTCCGGATAGGTCCGATTCTGATAGGCCATGAAGGCTTTGTTGGCGCCGCGCTGTTTGGCGGCCGCGCCGGAGACAATTTGTGGTAGCGGCGGCAGCTTGGTGAGCGCCGTGTCGACACCGATGCCCGCACAACTGTCCTCATGCAACTCCAACGTGTGCTCGTGGCCGGCAAACCATGCATCGGCATACTGACAGGCAATCGGCATCAGCATTTTGCGTAGCGCATGACCTTGCTCGAATTTGCTGCCGCCTGACGCCCAGACCGGATGGTGAGCGATCAGGAATTTCCAATTTGCATCCGATTGCTGCATGGCTGCGCGCAGCCAGTCCAGTTGCTGACGTTCCGCGTCGGTTTGCGGCGTCGCCCACGGGTCATTGCGGTCCAGTTTGTCATGGCGCAGTTCGCTACCATCATCGGCAAGCTTGGCTTTGTAAACCGTGGTGCCGCCGAGCAGCAGTTCAGTATCGACAATGAACAACTCAACCAAGCCGTTCGCTGCCGGCGGTTTGACCTGATAGAAGAATCCGTTGATGTAAAACGCGGGTTGCTGCTGCAAGTAATCAATTTGCGCCTGGGCACCCTCACGCGAGGTATTCCAGTCGTGATTGCCGAGCGTCACATAGGTTTTGAACGCAGTTCGGCTATGACCAAGATCGGCATAGGGCTGGCGAAACAACTTGTCAAATCGCGGCCCATCGGGATGGCCATCGGCACCGAGTGTGGCGCCGTCCGGATAAATGTTATCGCCCAGCATCACGGCAAAATCACAGTGCTGCTGTTGGCAGACGGATTTCATCGCGCGGGCAACCGGCATTAGCCCACTGGCGGGCACATAGCTCTGCAGGCCGGGATGAAAATAATGCGGTGATGGCCGGAAATCAGCCAGTGGCTTTTTGTCGTCCAGCCATTCAGCACGTTCCATCGCGATGAACGCTTCCTCGCTGGTGAGCGCCGGTATGTAATCAGCCGCTTCGACGTAATCCATGTGATAACCGCTGTCGCCAAACGCGAGAAACGTAACGGTGTCTGCGCTGTTATCAGGTTGTTTGGTGCAGCCGGCTAGTAACAGCAAGCCGAGCAGAGAACAGGTTCGATACATGAAGGAGCCCGAAAAAGAAGGGGACATGGCTGCGAGGCGAGGGCGGTTCCGACGCAGCGGAACCGCCCTCGCCATTCAATCGAGCTTCAAGGCCGCGCGGACATCTGTCCACGCCACATATTTGAAGTTTTGTTTGCCTTGTGGCAGACGCTTGCGACCATCTTGCAAGACCAGCAGGCCCTCACTGAACGCGCCGCCGAAATTGCCGGCACTGACTTCCAAGCCATCGGTTTCGGAAACGCCATCAATGCCGAGCTCTGCATTGATGGCGACCTGGAAACGGCCGCGCTGTGTGAACGGTGCTTTGGCGTCGAGCACGACGTAGCTGTCATCACCTTGGCTGGAAATGACCAGATAGCTGTGCTGATCGTTTTGCCAGAGTCCGAGTCCTTCAATATCAGCTTCCACGCCAGCACCGGCGCGGATCACTTCGATCATGGTCGTCGGTGCATTGGCATCGGCCGCCAGCGTCCAGACCGCCACGTCTTCTTCTCCAATATAAAGCTGTTTGTTGCGATCATCGGCAACGCAACCTTCAGGCTGGCTACCGACCTTGAACTCGCGCAGCAGCTCATGACTCAGCTTGCCATCACGGCTGTGCAGGCGGTACTGCAGGAAACGCCCATCCTTGTCGTTCGGAATAGCATGGATTTCTCCGGCTTGCGGCGAGTACAGACAAAGCCCGTAAATCTCAGTCATGGCGACTGGCAAATTGCCGAGCTCGCTAACCTGGCCAGTGCTGCGGTCAATGCCGTAAACCGTCAAACTGTTGAAGCTGCGATTGCCGGCAACGGCAAGATCAAGGGTTTTGCCCTGCCACGGAAAACCGCTGCGGATATCCACGTTGTTGATATCGCCACTGGCCAGTTTTTGCAGGGTCTTGCCGTCCAGATCATAAACCAGCAAGCCAAATTTCTTGTCGGTGGCCAGAATGCGGCTCTTGCTGCGATCACTCGGATGCATCCAGATTGCCGGATCATCGGCAGCGTCGCCTTCGCTGATCACGGCCTGAGTCTGAACCCGTGCCGGTACGCTGATAACCCGCGCTGGTTCTGCGCTTGCAGCTGCCCATGGCAGCGTAGCGCGGGCAAAACTGTCGGCGTCATCATCGCGGACCAACAGCTGCAATTGCTGTGCGTGCAGACGCACGCTGATCTGTTCCGGTTTCTGGCTGCCGGTCAGGGCGAGTGATGCCATCGGCTGCCATTGTCCGGCATTGTGTTGGTAACGATGCAGTTGTGCGTGTTCGCCATCAACAATCAGTAGCGTGCCAGCGACAGCGGCCAAGCCGTCAGCGCTGCCAAGCGGACCGTGCGGCGCTACCAAGGCAACGAGTTCGCGCAGCGGATCGGTTTCCGCTGCGGCCGGGTAGCGCCAGACGCCGATACCTTCTTCATTAACGAACAGGTGATCGGCGTTGTCATCGACTGCACAGAACTTCGCGCTCGGCGGCAAACTCAGCTGGCGCATTTGTTTGGCAGACGCCAGCAACTGATCGCCATGCCCCACCAACCAGTGCTCACCACGGCCTTCCTCACCAACGACAAACAGCTGCAGATTCTGTTCAGCATCGCGATACAGGCAAACCGACTCGACGCCAAAATCCATCGCCGGCAAGTACAGCGGCGTCGAAAAATGTGGCGTGCTGGCGCTGAGCTTCAGAACAGCGGCCTGGTGCCGAATGCGATCATAGGTGGCCACCCACAGCGAACCGTCGCTGTTGTCGCGGCTGTCGAGCGCGTCGAAACGGCCATCAAGCTGCGCCTGAATGCTGCCATCGGCAGTCAGTAACAGCAGGCCTTGGCGCGGGCTGGCGGCCAGCCGTTCGATGCCCTGCCAGGCCGTGCTGGCTGGAAGCAGTTGTGAGGCATCAATGGCCCATTCTTTCGCGGTGCTTACTGCGCTCAGATGCACGGCGTTGCTGGTCTCGGTAGCCGCGGTCGGTGCCGAGATTGCGCTGGTCGCATTGTCAGAACGGGTACTGGTATCCGGTGATTGTTGTTCGCAGCTGCTGAGACCAATTGTCGCCAGCATAGCCAATGCCACGGTGCTTGGCCGTGGCCTGCGCAGGGTAAAACCAACGTTCATTGTTGCATCCTTAAAAATGCCGCCGCACCGACCGCTGCCGGGCGGCGGCAAGCCCTGACTCAGAATTGGCTGTAGCTGACGCCGATGCTATAGCTCGGGCCATACTCTTCATATTGATAGTTATAGGCACGGCGGCCGGTGTAGACGTAGTAGGGCTCATCACCGAGATTGCGTGCTTCGACATACAGCTGCAGGCCCTTGCTCAAGAACCAGCGCGCGGACAGATCAAACTGGGTCTGCTGATCGACGAAAGCATCGTAGGATTTGTCGCTGATGTCGGCAACTTCGTACAAGTACTCAGACTTGTAGTTGCCGGTCAAACGCAGGCTCAAGGTATCGGTTTCATAGCCAAGCGTCAGGTTGCCGGTGACATCGGATTGGCTCGGCAAACGGATATCACGACTGTCGCCGCTGCCGTTGCGAATCTCGGCATCGGAGTCGGTGAACGTGGCGTTGACGGCAAGCAGAAAGCCGTTGGCAAATTTCTGCGACCAAGCCAGCTCCAGACCGTACAGACTGGCGCTGTCGCCGTTGGCAAAGCTGATCGCTTCGTCAAAGTCGGCCCAATCGCCACTGCCGGCCAGATCGGTCTGGTAGACAAAATTGTCGATGTCTTTGTGGAAGACAAATGCCGACAGCACGCTGGCGTGGCCAAAGAAGTGCTCGATGCCGATATCGATGTTGCGCGACTCGAGCGGCTTCAAATCCGGATTGCCGAACTCGGCTTCATCACCGTCAATGACAAAGCCCGGTGCGCGCTCACCGAACGTGGCGCGAACCACGCTGTGGGTCAGGGCGAGCCGCAGCTGGGTATCGTCATTGATCAGGTAACGACCGTGCAGGCCCGGCAGCCAATGATCGTCGTCGCGCTTGGTCTGCACGGATTCGAATTCGCCATCGCGCAGGCCGGTGCCCTCGGCTTCAAACTTAGTGCCTTCGTAGCGCACGCCAGCGATGATGCGCCAGTCATCCAGATCAAGCGTCTGCATGACATAGGCTGCGTTGATATCTTCCTGCATCGTAAAGTCTTCGATGCGGGACGCTTCCTCATCATGAAACTCGTCACGATCGAGCTGGCTGAGCAGTTGCCGAACGGCCGCGCTGGAGATGGCAGGACCGAAGCGGCCAAGCGCGTAGTCCACGTTGCCGCCGGCCAAGGCGCTCAGATTCAGCGCGTCGTCGCTGATGCCAAAGTCGGAGAAGTCTTCGTAAGCCCAGACCTCGACCTCGTTGTCTTTTTCGCGCCGGCTCAGCTTGGCACCGAATTTCAAGGTGGCATCGGCACTGCCCCAGCTGAACGGGCGGCTGAAATCGAGGCGGGCATTGTGCTCGGTATCGGTGGTGTCGCTCTTTGCAATCTCTGCTTCATCAAGGCTGAAATTGCTGGCGTCATAAAAGGCTTCATCGAGCTGCAAGCGTGGCCGCCGGCTGTTACTGAAACCGCCGTCGCCACTGTCGGCGGTGAACACTGCCGGATCGAGCTGATCCGGGTTGTCTTCACCGGCGCGGCCATAACCCACCTGGCCGCTGACTCGCCATGTGCTGTATTGTTTTTCTGCACCGACGACTACCGAATAAATGGTCTGGGTTTCTTCCCGGTCTTTCAGCTCCCGGGCGACTTCGGTTTCGCCAATTTCGCCGTCTTCTTGAGCGTCTTCAAACTCGGCTTTCAGCAATTGCCGGTATTCCTGATCGGCAAAGCGGCTGTACAGTGTGCGTAACCAATACTTGCTGTCATCGTCAGGGCGGAAATCGAAATTCAGCGCGGCACCGATGCGTTCGCGTTCAATGCTGTAGTCGCGCTGTTCGACGCTGGCCAGCCGTGCGGCGTCGTCAAAATCCCAGTCGCCACCGGTTTCGACGTTATCAGAACCGAAGCTGCGGTCATGGAAGTTCACTGCGGCGGCAACGCCAAGCGTATCGCCGGCACCGAAGCGGTCGCTGAATGCAGCGGCATATTTCGGGCTGTGCTCGCCGGTGTTATCGTCATAACTGGTTTCGGCGCTGAGCGTATAGAACCGGCCTTTGTGATCGAATGCTGACAGGCTTTCGACTTCAACGGTGCCGCCGAGCGAGTTGGCGTCCATGTCAGGCGTCAGCGTTTTTACCACCGATACGGACTGTAATAGTTCAGCCGGCAGCACATCCAAGGCCACGGCGCGGCGCTCGCTTTCTGGTGCCGGCACCAGCGAGCCGTTGATGGTCACAGCGTTCAGATCCGGACTCAAACCGCGAACGCGGATAAAACGGCCTTCACCCTGATCGCGCTCGATGGAAATGCCTGGCACCCGTTGCAAGGCTTCGGCGGCGTTATCATCCGGCAGCTGACCAATGCCATCAGCCTTGACCACGCTTTCGATGCGATCCGAGGCGCGTTGCTCGCGCAGCGACTGCTCAAGGCTGGCAGCCTGACCAATCACCTCGATGCGAACGGCTTCGCCATCCTCGATGGCGACCGACGGCGCGACCTGCTCAGCAGCATGCGCTGACAAACCGGATGCAACAGCCAGAGCCAGCACGCTGAAGCGAAACAGCGGGCCGGTGAAAACGGGTGAACGGTATTCCACGTGACAACTCCCCAGAGCGAATCGAATGGCTTGCTTGCGACCGCCATCGCTGCCGCAACTGGAGCTGCACGCTAGGGATCGTTGATGGCAGTTCGATGACAGTGCCGGAAGCGCAGCGCGGGAATCGCGGGTTTTGGCGCGTTTCATGGGCACTGTTGAGCTCGATGCACCCGGTTGCAAAGGCTCGCTGGGCAGCACTGTCGTGCTGATCGCGACTGCAACGGCAGTGCGATGCTCGCAGGCCGTTTTGATTTGTCGTCTCAGCTGAGCTGATCGCACCCCCTGTCATGCGCGCTGACATCGAACCGTCATCTGGCTGTGGTGATCTGCTCGCCACTGCAAACTGGCCACCGGTATGCCCGATGACGCTATCAACCGTTCGTTACCCTTGGCTGTTGTTGCCAACCTTGCTAGCCGCCAGTGCCATCCTGCTGCTGATGAGCTGGCATGGCAGCGCGAAGCCTGTGCAAGACTGGGCCTGGCTCGACATCGTTGGCGAAGGCGGCACCGCGTTATTGATTCTGTGTTGGCTGAGCTGGGTGGCACGGAGCCGGCCCGGCGGTCGGGTTACCGCGCTGTTGCTGCTGGGTTTGTCGTTTGTGTTTCTGGCGATGTGGTCTGATACGCTCGATGAATTCATCCGTTTGCCGGATCCGGTGCAGTGGGATCGCTGGTTGGAGTCGGCCACGATGCCCGCTGGTCTGTTGCTGCTGACGGCGGGCATTTATCACTGGCATCAGGAACAGCTGGCGATCAACGTCCAGATGCACAAGCGCGAACGCTTGTTTCGCGAACACCGCTATTTCGATGCGCTGATCCCGCTGACCGGTGCCGGTTATTTGCGTCGGCAATTGCAGCGCGAGCTGAAACGGGTCGATGCCGACGGCCAACCGGCGTTTGCCCTAGTGGTGCTGGACCTGAATCAATTCACCGCGTTGAATCGCGAACACGGTTACGCCGAAGGTGACCGGGTGCTGCAGGCGGTGAGTCAGTTGCTGCTGCTCAATCTGCGCCAGCAGGATCTGCTTTGTCGACTGGCCGGAGATCGTTTTGTCGCGCTGTTACCGACGACATCTGCTGCCACGGCAGCACAGATTGCCGATGAGTTGCGCATCGCGGTTGCCGCTTTGGCCTATCGGACGCAGCCGGCACATCAGCGTTTGCAGTTGTCGGCAACGGCAGTAGCGGTGATGCCGCGCGCCGATGAAACAGTAGAACAGTTGCTGAATCGGCTCGGTCAATCGCAATTGTCAGCAAACACCGCCGGCGCTGTGGCGTTTGCCTGAGCCATCATGACCAGCGCAACGCGATGGTATGAGCGTGACGAGCGCTTTATTCCGGTTCATCAGCAGCCGGCCTGTTTGATCGACTTGGCGTTGGCGCGCGACGTAGACAGTCATCGGCTGTTGCGCGGTACCGGTTTGTTCTATGACCAGTTGGACAGCGAGCGTTTGATCAGCCCGCAGCAATTGCTGCGGCTGTTCGACAATGCGCTGCACTGTCTGGCCGCCGATGACACCGGTTTTCAACTCGGCCATCGCTTGCTGCCCGGCCATCATGGCAGCCTGAGCACTGCGCTGGCACATGCCAGCCATCTAGCGGATGCGCTGGATTTGTTGCTCAATCATCGTGCGCGTTTGAGCCCGCTACTGGCGCCGCGGCTGCATCTGGATGAGCGCTATGTTTGCTTGTATTGGCTCGACGTCTGCGGTGCCGGCAGTGCTCTGCCGCAGCTGGTTGAAGCGCACATGACCGCGGTCAGCGCGATGTGTCGCTGGCAGAGTGGCGAGCGCTGGCCTTGGCAGTTTCTGTTCAGTCATCAGGCGCCGCCTTATCGCGAGCAGTACCAGGCACACCTGGGCGAGGATCTGCATTTCGGCTGTCAGATCGATGCGATGGTGCTGCCACGGGCTTATTTCCTGAAACCGTGGCCGCGTGCCTCGCAGACCGTCGCGGCATTGGCCCGTCGGCAATTGGCGCAGCAAGGCCAGCCGGCGCTGGCGACCAGCTTTGTCGAACGGGTTTATCAGAGCATGTTGGTGGAGGTCCGGCGCGGCAGCAGCCTTGATGCCATTGCTGCTGCACTCGACATCAGCCCGGCCACCTGCAAGCGCAAGCTCAAAGCCCATGGCAGCAGTTTTCAGGCCCTGCATGACGCGGTCCGCAAGCACGTGGCGCTGTACCTGTACTGGGCTCGCGGCTATGGCAGCGACGCGGTAGCCGACTACCTCGGCTTCCATGACACCACCAATTTCCGGCGCTCGTTCAAACGCTGGACCGGCCAGCTGCCCAGTGTGCTGCGCCATTATTTGCCACAAAGCAGTTGAGCTCCGGGCGCTGTCGCAAGGAGTTTGCTCCCAGATCAAATGTAGCGGGCTGACCTTGTGCCATGCTTGCTTTTATTCCTGAGCAGGCGTGAGCGTTGGCGTGGCAGAAGGGCAGGTCGTGTTGCGCATGCAAGGCGTGCGCAAGGTCTATCAGGCCGGCGAGGTTGAGGTGGTCGCTTTGCGCGACATCGACCTCGAATGCAGAGCCGGGGAGTTCATTGTCATCTTGGGCGCGTCGGGCAGCGGCAAGTCCACCTTGCTGCATCTGCTCGGCGGCTTGGATACGCCAACTGCTGGCCGCATCTTTTACCTCGACCACAATCTGACGGCCGCCAGCGAGACGGAACTGACCCAGTTTCGGCGGCAGCATGTCGGCTTCGTTTTTCAGTTCTACAATCTCGTTCCCAGCCTGACCGCACTTGAGAACGTTGCGTTGGTAACGGATGTTGCACCGGCGCCATTGGATGCCGGTGAAGCGTTGCGTCGGGTGGGGCTGGCCGATCGGATTCACCATTTTCCGGCCCAGCTTTCCGGCGGCGAACAACAACGTGTTGCCATCGCTCGAGCCATTGCCAAACGGCCGGATGTGTTGCTCTGTGATGAGCCGACCGGTGCGCTCGATTACGCGACCGGCAAGAACGTGTTACAGGTATTGGCCGACGTCAACCGTGAGCTCAACACCTTGACGATCGTGATCACCCACAATGCCGCCGTAGCGGCGATGGCGGATCGGGTGATCCGACTCAGCAGCGGCCGGATCATTTCCGATACCCGCAATGACCGGCGTGCCAGTGTGGAGGAGCTGACATGGTGACGCCCGTGGCAAAGACCGACGCGGTGGCCAACGCATGAGTGCATTGGCGCAGATGCGGTGGCGCGACCTTTGGTGGTTGCGCGGCCAGGTGTTTGCGACGGCGCTGGTCATTGCCTGTGGCATTGCTTCGTTTGTTGCAACCTACGGCACCTGGCAGGCCTTGGCACGAACCCAGCAAGAATATTATCGGCAGTATCGCTTTGCCGAGGTTTTTGCCCCGGTCAAACGGGCGCCGCTGACAATGGTCAGCAAACTTGAGCAGCTCGCTGGTGTCGCTCAAGTTGCGGTGCGCATCAACGCTGAAATCATACTGGACGCTCCAGAGCGTGAAGTCCTGACCAGTGCGCGCCTGGTGTCGTTGCCACCCGAACAGCCGTCGCTGAACGGGATCTATCTGCGTCGTGGTCGCTGGCCCTCTGCGCATGTCGGCAACGAGGTGCTGGTCAGTGAAACGTTCGCCAAGGCCAATGCCTGGCAGCCCGGTACTGTCATTCCGGTGATTCTGAACGGTCGGCGCGAAACGCTGCTGGTGGTTGGCATCGCGCTGGCGCCTGAATTCATTTATGAAGTCGGGACCGGTGCATTGCTGCCAGATGCGAAGCGATTCGGTGTGATGTGGATGGCCTATGACCGATTGGCCCCAGCCGTCGGCATGCAAGGCGCCTTCAATGAGGCTTTGTTTACCTTACAGCGAGGCGTCAGTGTTTCAGCTGTCATCGCGAACATTGACGCGCTATTGACGGTGTACGGCGGGACCGGCGCCTATGATCGCAACGATCATCCTTCACATCAGTTCATTCGTGACGAGATCAGCCAGAACCGGATTCATACCACGTTTGTGCCGGCGATCTTCCTGTCGGTGGCCGCGTTCCTGCTGCACGTTACGTTATCGCGGCTGATCAGCTTGCAACGCGGTGAGATTGGCCTGTTGAAAGCGTTTGGCTACTCATCGATGCAGATTGGTCATCATTACGTAACGCTGGCGATGACCATGGCCTTGCTGGGGGCTGTGCCGGGTATCTTGCTCGGTGCATGGCTCGGCGAGGCGCTGACCGTTATCTACAACGATTATTATCATTTTCCGTCGCTGCGCTATGTCCTGCACGCATTCAACGTCCTGCTCGCATGTGCCATTGCCATTGGTGCCGCCTTTTTTGGCGCGCTGCTGCCGGTGCGTCGTGCCATTGCCTTGGCTCCTGCGGAAGCGATGCAACCCGAACCGCCACCGCGTTTTCATGCCGGTCGTTGGGAACGGCTTGCAACGTGGTTATCGCACACGCCGACCTGGCGGATGACCGTGCGGCAATTGTTGCGACGGCGACTGCGAGCCCTGTTTTCGCTGCTTGCTGCCAGTACCGCGATGGCGATTCTCGTGCTCGGCGGATTCGGTTTTGACACGCTCGATGCGGTGATGCGTGAACAGTTTGACGAGCTCAATCGTGAACACGTCACGGTGCAGCTGCGCGAGCCGCGAGGCAATGACGCGCTGTCTGCATTTTATCGCTTGCCCGGGGTGCTGGAAGCCGAAGCGTTTCGCCAGATCCCTGTTCGCTTGCGCCACGACCATTATCAAAAGCGCTTGGTCATTACTGCTATGCCGACGACGGCAAGTTTGCGGGTCTGGCGGGATTTCCGAGGTGAAGTGTTACCGCTGCCAGAAAACGGCATCAGCCTCAGTCAGACCTTGGCGACACAATTGCAGGTCAGTCGCGGCGACAAGGTGCTCGTGGAGGTGCTGGAAGGACAGCGTCGGCAGCGGTTGCTGCAGGTGGAGCAATTGACCGAGCAATGGCTCGGACTCGGTGCCTATGTCAGCCCGGCGACCGCGCAATGGCTGCTCGGTGACGGCGGGACGGTAAGCGGTGCCTGGTTGCGAATGGATGACCAAGCATGGCCCGCGCTGGCCTCGACATTGCGGGAGACTCCCTGGTTAGCTGCGAGCGTGCGCAAAGCCGATCTCAAGGCCAGTATGGATGCCATGCTGGAACGCAGTGTTGAAGTGGCAACCTTCATCAACATATTGTTTGCTGGCGCCATTGCCTTTGGCGTGATTTACAACAATTTGCGTATCGCGCTATCGGAACGCGGTCGCGAACTGGCGTCTTTGCGGGTGCTCGGTTTTACCCGCCAGGAAGTGCTGCAGATATTACTGGCCGAACAAGCCGTGATTCTCCTGTTGGCGGTCCCGCTTGGCAGTGTGCTGGGTTATGGCTTGTGCGCATGGCTTAGCGAACGATTGGTGACAGATGCCTATCGTTTGCCATTGGTCGTCAATGGCGATACCTATCTCTCCGCGGCGTTGGTGTTGCTGGTGGCCGCCATGCTGTCAGCCATCGTAGTCGCCAAGCGGTTGGCCAAGATGAACGTTGTTGATGTCCTGAAGACGAGGGAGTGATATGCGTTTGCAAGCCAAACCATTGCTGATTGGGTTTGCGGTTGTCGCACTGGCCATTACCGTGTGGCGGGTCACGCGGGCGGCACCAATTGCCGTTGATGTGGTCGAGGTCAGCTTGGCGCCAATGCGGGTAACGGTCGAGGAGGAGGGAGAAGTCCATGCTCATGATCGTTACATGGTTACCGCGCCGATCACGGGTCGCTTGTTGCGGGTCCGTTTGCACGAAGGTGATGCCGTCAAAACCGGCGAGGTGGTCGCTTCGTTGATGCCGTTGCCCGTATCGAGTTGGCAACGACAGGAGCTGGAGGCACGGCTAACGGCGGCGATCGCCCGGCAACGGGAAGCACGCGCGGATGTTGCCCGCACGCAGTTGCTGCAGGAGCAGGCCGAACGCGAACGTGCGCGTACCGAACAGTTGCTGAGCCAGAAGCTGATAGCGCAACAAGTTGCTGATGATGCGTCGGCGCAAGCACGCGCAGCCGCAGAGGTGTCACGCGCAGCTCGGCAGCGCGCGGTGGCTGCAGAGGCTGATGTCGCGGCGACTCGCGCGTCGTTGGCGGCAATTGATGTCAGCGGCAACGTGGAACCCGTGAACCTGACAGCACCGGTCGATGGCAAGGTGCTGAGCCTCATCGAACAAAGCGAGCGAGTGCTCAGCAGCGGCGCGCCAATATTGCTGCTGGGGGATCCGAGCCGACTTGAGGCGCGCATCGAGTTGCTATCGACCGATGCGGTCAACGTCAGGCCGGGTATGGCCGTCGAACTGTTTGGATGGGGTGGGGAGCAAACGCTGACCGGACGCGTGCGGACCGTGGAGCCGTCGGCGTTCACCAAGATTTCGACGTTGGGTGTAGAGGAGCAGCGGGTGCGGGTCATTGCCGAGATCGACACTCCGCCGGCTTCGCTTGGCGATGGCTACCACCTTGAGGCACGTATTCTGATCTGGCAGGTGGATTCCACACTGCAAGTACCCGTCGGTGCACTGTTTCGGCAAGGCCCAGGCTGGGCCGTTTTTCGCGCTGAAGGCGATACCGCTGTGTTGACCTTAGTCGAGCTTGGTCAGCGCAACCGTGAGCAGGTGCAGGTGCTGAACGGTCTGGCACCGGGGCAATTGGTTATTGCCTATCCACCGTCCGATCTGGAGGATGGCAGTCGCATCAACGCCCGTTCTGCGGCGGGCCTCCGGTAGCCCTTGATGACGCGGCTATGCCATCATGTTGGCATCTGCCCAACCGGCCCGGTCTGACCATGCACGTCACCTTTCCCAATGCCAATAATTTCCAGTTGTCGCGCGGTATTTTCATTGCCGCCTGGAAGGTCTGGTTCAAGCGCTTCGATCCCCAGCCAGAGAGCTGGCGCGAAGGCCGCATCCCGCGTTTCGATGCCGAAGGCAAGCTGTGCGAAATGCTGGCGCGTGGCCACCGTTTTTCGGTGGATGTGATTGCCCGGCTGATGGTGCCGTGGCCGTTCCGCAACACGGTGCAGGCCAATGACGATTTCATCCGGCTGAATCCGGCACTGCTGCGCTCTTGCAGCTATGTCGACGAAGCGAGCGGCAACAGCGTGCCCGGCGCGCGCTTGACCGATCAGGCGCTCGACTATTGGGACTCGCTCTCGTTTGTTGCCCAGGAGATGTATCTGGTTTACGCCGAAGCGCGAGTGCAGGCCGATATTGAAACCTCCAGCGACGATCCGGTGGTGATCGACGACGGCGGCAATTGCGTGATCGGGGAAAGCATTTACCCGCCGGTTGTGCCGAAAGCCGATGCGCCGGACAGCGAGTTCGTCAAAGCGCTGGTGCGCTGGATTGATGAAGAGCCGTATCAACCGATGTACCAGCGGCAACCGGTTGGCGAGCCCGTGAGTGGCTGGCATGACCGACTGCTGAAGTTCTTCTGGCCGAAGCCGCGAATCAATTACAGCGCCTACGGTTTTCTGACCAACTCATTGCTGTACCGCGCCCGACTGCTGGCGAAAACCATTGAAGACAACAAAGCTTGGACGGTTGAAGAGCAGTTTCTGGCAGTAAAGATCGCCAATGAAATTTTCAATCTGTTTGGCGTGCCGCAGCGTGAAGTGACCACGGAAAATGTGCGCAAAGTCGTACAAGCGGCGCTGAATGCGGACGCCGATGCCAAAGCCAAGATGAACTCCGGTTGGACGTGGCTGGCGGCCTTTACGACCGCGCATCGCGAACACGATGCCAAGGCTCTGCCGCTGACCGGGTTCAATAGCCGCGTTGCGGCTTCGCTGGTGTCGCGGTTTGATTTTCTGTTGGCAGAAACGGGTCATAGCGCAGTCGGCAAACGGTTTGCCGGGCTCGGTACCGTTCCCGGTTACGGCGGCACCCGGCCGCGCCAGCTCAGCTTGAGCTGGCCGGATGCGTATCGCAGCTGGGCTTCACAAATTGCGGTCAGCCAACTGGTGCGCGAGATTCGTGATCTGCTCAACAACGAGCGCAAAGCTGATGGCAGCTTGCGCTATCAAGCCATGCCGTTGCCGGATGGTGGCACCGGGCCGTGGACAGTGCTCGGTGTCGGTTATGTCCTGATGGGCGACGGCTACTGAGACAGCAGC
>CAMLNB010000034.1 GCA_946481205.1 uncultured Kangiella sp.
TGATGCGATACAGCTGCACGCCAAACTCGCCGGCAACGTAGATCACGCCACGATCCAAGACCAGCGCACTGCCACGACTTGGCAGCGTATGCGAAGTCAGGTATTCCGGTGCCGCTGGCAGCGTCACATCGAACTGATAGAGCCGGTCTGCACCAAGCACAAACAGATCGTTGCCATCTTGGCTAACCGCGGTGAAACCGCCCGCCAAATTCAATTCATAGTGGAATGGTTTCTCAACCGGACCTTCGATGCGCGGCAACAGTCGCGGCGCCACCGGATCCGAGACATCCGCCACGATCAGCTGGCCCTTGCCCGTGGTCAGCGTCTGCGACTCATTACCGGCGCTGTCGCGTACCACGTACGAACCGCCGGTGACCGCATAGAGCAGTTGATCCGCCACCGCGATGGCAGCGACCGGATTCGGCTCATTGGCATTGAGATTGATTGAGCCGGTGACGCTGCCGGTATAGAAGTAGCGCTGATTGGCGTAGGCTTTCTCACCCGGGAACAGCGGCGTTTCAGCAAACACCGCCACCTCACCAAAGCTACCGGCCGGTGCCCGCAGACGAATCCGGTTGGCACTGATCAGCTGGCGGTCAACAACCGGCTGGCTGCCAAACGTAATGCGGGTATCGGCGGTGAAGCCACGACCGTAAATATCCACCCAATTACCGCCGGCTGGCGGGCCGGTGGGCGGATTCAGTTGTTCCAGTTGAAGCCGCGGCACAACAATCAAACCACCCGCCAGTTGCGCACTGTTGCCATCGCGATCAACGCGTACCGTCAACGCGGTCACGCTGTCGGCGAACGGCAATGCCGGCACCTTGAGCCGAATTTCGTTTTCAGCAACGGCCAGCAATTCCGATTCGGCAATCCGGGTTTGACCAAGCCACACGGCAAGCGCACTGGCATCGCTGCCAAAACCGGCACCGATGATCACCGCAGTCTCACTGCCATCGGCGTGGATGTATGGACGACGCTGTGGGGTGCCGGAATCGCGATACGCCGATTGCACCAACAGCTGCGAATCACGAACCCGGAAGCGCGCGGTCTCGGTTTGCACCAACTGATGGCGAGCACTGATATCGCGCAGGCCGTTACCAATCGTCACGGCCATCACGCCGTCGCTCGGCGCCTGCAACGGCGTGACCTCGATGATGCCGCCTTCGATGGTATTGCGTGCCGACAGGCGATACGCCTCGGCCGGCATCGCCGTGCCGCTGCCATCGCTGACCTGCACATGGGCCGCGTAATTGTCAGGCGTGGTGTTGATCAGTGCACTCAGGAAAGCCTGAGCCGTAGTCCCCACACGCAGCTCGCTGCCCGCACTCGGCCGCCAGCTGGTTACCAGGAAATCACGCAAGGTCAGGCCGAGCGTGCCCGTGGGTGTCGACACCAACAAATTACCGCCATTGACGGTGAGCTCACCGCCAATACGGCTGTCGTCGGCCGCCAGGGTCTGCCAGCTTTCCAGCTGGATGCCATTGTCACCGGTGCTATAGGTGAGCAGCTCGCCACCGACCGTGACCAGCACACGACCACCCAGGACCGCCATCGAAACCTGCTGCCATTGCGCGGCAGTAACTAGCGCTCGCTCCAGGGCACTGACTTGATAGTTCGGTGTTTCACCAAACGAACTGAACACGGCCAAATGCAATTGGCCATCGCGCTCAAACAAGACATGTAGCGCACCGTTGCGCCATTCGGCATCCAGCGGCCGGCCACGCAGATCGCCGTCACGGAAGTTCAGCGTGCGATAGCCAGACGGACTTGCCAGTGTGTCGCTGTCGATATCAACAAAGCGGACAAAACCCTGACCCAGATCCGAATAGGCCACAACCGCCAAGGTCCGGCTGCCAGCGTCGAGCGCGACATCATTGATGTGGTAACCCGGATACGGCAGCGCCCGTAGCGCAAACGGCTGGCGCAGATCACTGATGTCGAAGACCAACAGACCAGCGGTATCAGCTGCGGCGAACAGCAAATTGTCAGCACGCGCCAAGCCCAGCACCGGCGCCTCGGTACGCACTTGCGCCAAGCGGATTGGCCGCTCCGGAATGGCTACGTCATAAATCTCGACACCATAGGGCAACAGGAAGCGATTGCTGCTGGTCGGCTCGCGACCGCTGCGAACACCAACAAACAGGGTGTTCTGATCTTGCAACTGCGCGCCGGCCTGCAGCGGCGGGTAGTTCGGCAAGGTGATCGCTGAACGGTTCGGCAAACGATAGGCAAAGCGGCCGACGGCATGTTCGACGCCGGCGATTTCGATATAGACATCGTAAACCGATTGCGCGGTGACATCCGCGATGCCCGGCACCCGGAACTGGAAGGTATTGGCATCGACGACGTCATCCTGCAAGTTGCGCAGATAGATGCCATCGTCAATCAACTCGGTACGGATCTCGTCATCACCGGAACGGAAAATCACTTTGCTGCCCGGCAGGAAAACGGCGTTGTCATGCGTGACGGTCGCTAGGTAACCACCATCTGCCGCACCCGATTGCGGGCTAAGCTGCCAACCGGTTTCGGTTGCCGGCTCTGCAACCAGCAAGCCGCCAGCAAAGACCGTGTTTAGCTCGCCATCGGTCATGCGCAGATCATGCGCGCCCAGACCAACACCGAGCGCATCGAGCGCGCGTTCGGCGATGACGATTTCATTGGCGCTGACAAACAGGAAGGGAACCGATTGACCGGCAACGCTGAGTTGCTGTTCTGGCCGGAAGTTGGCGCCATGGACACGGATGCTGGGCTGGGCTCCGCGGACATAACTGGCCTGACTCAAACGGTCAATGCGCGGCGTTAACGATCCGACAGCCGCCGCACGCAGATGCAATTGATAGGGGCGCCAAAGCGTGGTGCCGCGCTTGTTGGCAATGGTTGGAACCACCAAGCGATACCGCTCACCGGCGCTGCGGGCAAAACGCAACTCCACCCGGCTGGCAAAGCCATCCTGATCATCAAGTGCGGTAACCGCAACCGGGATCGCTTGCTCTGTGGCACCGTATGCAAACGTGCCATTGCTCAGCTGCGCCAGATCCATCGGCTCGCTGAAGGTCAGCACGATGGCTTCGGATTCCGCAAGGTACGCAGCTTCCGTGACCGAGCTGTGCAAGACCAAGCTATAGGGCAGCTGCAAGGTTGTCAGGCCGGCGCGGCCGCCGGCGAGATAGAGTCGATCGCGATAAGCATCGGCGAAGTAACCCGCCTCTTGATTACCGGCCGACAACACCACCGGTTGCCAAGGAATACTGACGTCCACCAACACGACCCCGGTGCTGGTGCCTACTGCCAGGATATTGCCGAACAGATTCAGGCCGGTGGCGCTGCCACCACCTTCTTGCAAGCTGGCATCGATCGCCAATTGCACTGGCGCGGTAGCGCCTTCCAGATGACGGATTTCGACACCACGCTGGCCGAGCGCGGCAAACAGATAATCGCCATAGAAGACCACATCGCGTAAGTTGCCGTCGAAACTGTACTGGCGCTGACCGCTTCCTGCCAGTTGCACACCAATCAGTTCACTGCTGTCGAAATCACGTGGCGATGCCAGCGTCAGGTCCAAACGTTGCGAGCAATTTGGCAATGCTGTTGCCCAGCTTTCGCCACGCATCGCGCCGCCGGCATACAACCAATCACCGTGCTGGATCAGATTGGCGCCACGCAATGTGGCAACCGGCGCGGTGCGAATCGGGTCGAGCGGGTCTGCATAGTTGAGCCGGCCGACCGGACCGGTGGACGGCTTGCTGCCCGGCGCGTGAGCACAATCTTTCAGCTCATCTTCGTAAGGCTGTGGCGAAACCAGCGTATGGAACAGGGTGTTGCCTTGCTTGCGCACGGCCGATGCATACTGAGCGTCGGTCAGTGACAAGATCTGCAAACCGTTCTGCTCATCCAGATTCAACCGGGCAACACCGCCGGAACCCGTGGCAACATACAGGCGACGACGCGGAATGCCGTTTTCGTATTCAATCACCGGTTCAATATCGGTGGCATCAAGTGAACGCGGAACATCGGCGTCTTTGACCGCCGCATAGCGTTCCTGCTCTTCGGCCGTCAACGTGCCGTCCAACGCCAGCTTGCCTTCGAGAATGCCGCGCTCGCGATAGCGCTCGAGCTCGCTGCGATCGACGGCAGAAAGCGACGGGACACCACCCACCAGCGTGGCTTCATTCACACCCTGCACGCTATATGTCGCGGCCAGGAAACTTTCCGGCAACATCAGATCGCGGAACAGCGTCAGGCCTTCGGTTTCGCTGTAGAAACCACCGGGCGTCAGCGCAGTGCCGGTCAGCTGATCGATCCACAAGGAGCGCGGCGCCAGATTCTGTGCCCGCGTTGCGCCAAGCGCACGCATGCCATAGCCATAGCCTTGCTCGGCGGACAAGCTCGCACTCTGACCGTCGCTATCGCGCAGCACCACTGGATGCTTGCCCGGGAAACCTCGCGGTGCCCGAATCTGCATTTCCGTTTCCGACAGCACCGTGACTTCAAGCACCGGCGACGGCCCGATTTCTGCTCGGGTACCCACATCGACACTGCTGCCCGGATTGAAGCCTTCACCGCGCACCACCACGGTATTGCTGCCAGTTACCGGGCCCCATTTCGGTGTCACCGAATGAATCGCCAACGGCGCATGCACCAGCACGGCACCGCGATAGCTGGCCACGGTATCGGCACCTTCATGGCGAACACGAAGTGACAAGTCATACAGGCCCGCTGCCGGTACGGCCGGCATGTTCAGATACAACACCGCCGTGGTGCTGCCTTCATTGCTGCGCTCGACACGGGCCACCGACAGCGGCAAACCGCTAAGCGCAGCATCCAAGGTCTGATAGCCGACCGGTAAACCCAGCACCGTAACGGTCAACTGCTGCGCCTGTGCACGTGGTACCCGACGTGGTTGCAAGGACTGGATAGCCATCGGCTCACGACGGCCACCGGCAACGACGAAGCTGTAGCGATGCTCACGAGCGAGCCGGTACAGCTCGATGACCTGACCACCAGCCAACGGTTTGACGCTGGCCACGCCTGCCGCAGCAGTCACTCGTAGCGACTCACCTGCCGCCACCGGCGAACGGCGACCGAAATTGAGCACAGCATCATTGTTGACGATGCGAACCTCGACGGGCAGCGCACTGCCTGTCGTGCTGTGGGCCGTGAATTTGCTCAGGTTCGGTGCGTACAGATCGATGGCTTTGTTGAACCGCAAGCGCACGCTGTAATCGCCAGCCGCATCCGGGCGCAGGACGCCATCACGCGGCTCTGTACCGTGAATGCGCAAATTGGCATCAGGATTGACCTGAACAATGCCACTACCGGTCGTGGTGAAGCCGGCACCTATTGCGCCATACGAAGTCGCCACTACGATATCGAGCGCCGCATCGTTGGCCGTTTGCATGCCACGCAGCACCAATGGCGACGATGGATTGGAGATATCAATGCTGGCAACACCACGACTGCCCAATGCCAAGTAGGCAATGTCACCTTGCACCGCGACATCATGGACATGGCCGAGGTTGCTGATGCGCGAGACAATACGCGGCGCCGTCGGATCGCTGAAATCGACCGTCAGCAAACCGGCCTCACCAGCAGCCAGCAAGGCGTAATGACCACTGATCGCAATACGGCTGGCTGGGGTCGGCAAACTGCCGACGATGCGCAAGCCGTTGTTGGTGTCGTTCTGCAGCACATAGAAACCACCGGTGTTCGCGGCATTGGCATCGCGCAGCTGATTGCTGGCGAAATCGAAGTTACCGGCCACCGTCAGATACAGACTGGCGGTGCCAGCAGCCGAATTGGCAATGGCGACATCCAGCGCCCGTTGCGCGTTTGGCAGTGCCAACGTACGCGACAGGTAAATCTTGTTGTGCAGATAAAAATCCACTACCCCAACGCCGGCCTCACCCAGTGCCAACAAGGCCAAATCGTTACTGACCTCGATACCTCGGGCAAAACTGCTGGGTAAAGGTAGCTCCCGGACCAAGGTGATCTGGCTCAGATCCAGATCACTGAGTGCCAGCAGGAACAATCGTGCGCTCGCTGCGAGCGGCTGACCTGCAGCATCGAGCTTGGCCGCCGTGACAACCACCCGATCCAGTTGTCGATCAAAGTAGCCTGCAACGCCCAGGGCGACATAACCCGCCGGCAGTTTGTACTGGCCGACAATCCGATCATCAATGCCATCACGGTTGCGATCGATCGGTCGCAACAGATCATCTGGATTCAGCGGATTGGTCGCATCGCCACCGGTGTAGGTGCTTGCATCCAGATTGAAAATGAGTACGCCATCTTTGTCGGCCGCGGCGATCATGTAGGAACCGCTCGGATCCATAAACGCATCGCGCAAGCGGCTGCCCACCCGGACGCGTGATTGCAGCGGTTCGAGGTATTCGTAAGCCTGGCTCAGCGTTGCCGATTGGCTGTCGGCCAACATCACCGTGACGTCAACTTTGCCGAGTCCACCCGGTGGCGTCAGCACATCGAGCGTTTCGCTGTCGAGTACCTTGAGTTGCTCCGGCACGACGTCAACACCACCGAACAGAACGCGGATTTGACCTGCGCCGGCGCGGAAACCTTTGCCTTTGATCCGAACACGTTGGCCGCCGTTCACCGAACCTGTGTCCGGTGACAACGATGCCACACTCAACGGCTCAACAAAGTAGACGGCGCCCAAGCGACTGGCGCGGGTACCGTTGGCAGCAATGGCAAGCAATTGCGCCGGACCGGCTTCATTGGCGGCAACGCGCAGACGATACAGCTGACCGGCCTCGGCATCGCTAACACTGATAACGGTTGCGCGTTCGTTAGCGACCAGGAATTCAGCACCGACACCGTGGCGCACCAACACCTCGATTTCGCCGCCTTGGGTGGAGACAAACCGTTTCGGCACCGCAATGATGCTGATGCTGTCGCCTGCTGCGGTGGCGGTGGAGAAGCTGAATTCGTAAGGTGGTAAACCCTCGGTGCGGCGACCACCAATATTGCCGTCGCGCAGCTGCACGCGATAACGGCTGTTGGCTTGCAGATCTTGTTCCGGATTGATCAGAATCCGGCGCGGCTCGGCGGGATCGATACTCACGCTCGCGGCCACTGGCACGCCGACGTCAGTGCCGTCGTCCTCTAACAGCGACAGATAGCGCGCCAGGTAGACGCCTTCATCTTCACCGTCGCGTATCTGTACTGGCTGACTCAACTCCACCTGCAAGGTCCGCCCCAGCGCAACCGCCAGTTCACCGGCATATGGCTGGGTTGCAACCACATCGGCAGTCAGCGTATCGGTCAGCGTTAGCCGCAAACGCTTGTCGGACTTATCGGTGAAACTGGCCAGCAGAATGCCATCCTGTGTCAGCAGACTTTGCTCTGCCAGTTTCACTTGCTGTGAACCGACGGTCATCGTCCGTTCACGTCCTTTCATCACGGTACAGTCGCCCGCGTTCAGTTTGACCGTATCCAGCAGCTGCACATCTCTCGGTGCAGCGGCATCAAACAGCAAGCCATAGGCATCCGTGCATTGCGGGCCAGCAATTTCCGGCAACTTGGTTGCAGCCAGCAAACTGCCAAGTCCGGTATATGAGGTCAGCGTGCCGGCAAAAGCAAAGCCGGCAGCATCGTACTCACCCAACAGGCGCAACCCACCGGTGCTGGTCAGTTCGCTGATTTGAGCATCGCTGCGTTCGCCGGCCTGCGCCATCTGCCGACCATCAGATAACACCGCGTTATCGCGATTCCGCGTTCCGAGCGACAGTGAGGGCATCGTCGGTAAACCGATGTCCAACACGATGCGCTCATGCTTGCTACTGTGCAGATGCAAGCTGCTGCCAATCAGATCCAAGGTCTCTGGCTGCAAGCTGACCCGGCGACTGCCGACCGTGGTCTCGGTCAACACACGCTGCACGCTCGGCCGCATCGGCTCGGCAATGCTGATGACCACCAGCCCCTGCTCGGTCGCCGCAAACAACAGATCATCTTTAACCGCAAAATCCGTCACTGGCGCCGTCACCGGTAGCGGCAACGTGAACCGGACGTGGCGGTCCTTGAGCGTTTCGCTGTGCTCGCTCGGACGACGCGTTTCGCGCTCATAGGCCAGAACGACCGATTGGCCTTCGTGCTCGCTGTTGATATACGGGAACTCAAAACCGCGCGCAGCAACATAGACCGCCGCCGGCGCCAGGCTCAGCTGAGTCGCGACCAGATCCTGCGGCAAGTTGTAGTAGCCGAGACCATGCGCTGGCGCGGCGTCCGCCAGCGGATGAGTATCACCTTCACCCAAGCGATAGGCATTCAAACGATCACGGTCGTACGCCAGTAAGGAGATCCAGCTCGGTGCGTAGTAACGGCGCATGAATGCTTCGTCTTTGATCTCTTCTGGCCGCACCAACGGTTGTTCGTATATGCCGGTGCCCAGCACATAGATCATGCCAAGCGCCGGATCGCTGGCCAGCGACACGACACGACCCGGCGGCAGTTTGCGCGGATCTTTGGTCGGCACATAACGGCTCAGATCACGACCGTCATTGAGTGCCTGCAGGTAATCATCAATCTCATCTTTATCCAACGGCGCTTCGTGCTCGACCCGGTGATTGACCACCAGACGACCGTAGAACAATGCCCGTGTGCGCTCTGCCCGCCGTCCCTGCTCATCGGTGACTTCCAGATCGACGAAGCCGCGGTAAGAAGCGCCAAAGTCGGCCACTTTCCAGCGCAAGCGCTCCGACGACAGCAGCTGCAGACGACGACCGATAGTGGTTTCAACAACCTGATCGGGCTGGCCGGTTTTCCACGCCCGCAGGGTCAAACCGGGGCGGAAACCCCGACCGACGATCTCCACTTCATCATCCGCGCCGTTTTGGTCGACCCGAACCACGGCAGGCGAAACAAAGGCAATGTGCAGATCGTCAACATAGGTGAAACCGCCCGTCAGGGTGTCTTCCAGGGTGTTCGGATTACGGACAGTGATGGCAGCGGGACCGGCATTGTTCGGTGGCGTCACCACCAGCAACGCATCTTTGCCATCCACGGAAGCCGGCGTAAACGACTCCACCAGTGCCCGCTGACCACCGACAAAAACACTTGCTTCGCTATCGAAATGTTCACCGCGGACATGGATGCGGGTGCCACCGTTGATCGGTCCGGAATCCGGCTGCACGTCGGTAATCACCGGCGCGGCGGCATCGCCGGCCGGCGAGGTATTGAATGAGAACCGATAAATCGCTTGCAGCGTCCGGCCAACGCTGGAACGCAAACCATCGCGAATGGCAACGTGGTACTGGCTATTCGCACTCAATGAGCGATCGGCCTTGCGACGCAACTCCAGTTCGCGGCATTGCTCATAACCTTCGCATTCGGCAGCAAAACCGATGACAAACAGGTCGGTGACATTCTCGCCAACCAGCGCATCGCCTTGACGAACCGAGATGTACTCCGCCAAATCCTGATTGCGATCCACTGCCTGATTCAGCTGTATTGTGATCCGTTCCAGCTTGGTCGAGACACCATCAGCGGCACGATCCGGGCTGTGGCTGATCACGGCAAATTGCGGCAGTCGCAAGGTCACCAAACCGGAACGACCGGCAGCGCCCTGAACATCGCCACGAGCCAGGGTCATTTGTCGGACAACATGCTGCGCAGCGTCTTCGCCGCGGTGAACCAGAATCGGCGTCGATGGGTCGCGGCGTTGATCGACTTCATCACCCAGATCAATAACATCGACTAGCGCTTCGACGACACGATCTTCTTGATCGCTGACCGCATGCGACAGGTAAAGTTGATTGCCCGCCAGCAGCGCATCGTAAGCGCCTTTGCCACGATAGTCGGCACGCGCCGGCGTCAACTCAATGCTGCGCACCAACCGCGGCTGATACGGATCGGCGATGTTGATCACGTGAACGCGTGTTGGTGTATCAGCCGCATTCATGTCACTGACAAACACCTGGTTGCCGGCGACCCAGACATGGTTGGCGATGCCGGTGGTATCAACCGATGCCACGATCGGCATTGCCGGATCATTCAGATCGGCAATGACCAGACCTTGGTGTGACGCGGCAATCAAGGCAAAACCGTCTTTGACGGCAACATCGCGAACAAAGCCATCCGGTTTGATGTAGCCAACTTTATAAGGCTGTTCTGCGTTATCGACCCGAACAACCTGAACACCGCCGTGACCATTGGCCACCAGTGCCAGGTTGTCAGCGCGGGCAATGCCATAGACATCCGGGTAGGACATCGGCACCCGACCAACCAGACGCGGTGCAATGCCGAACTGGCCATCGCCGTTACGCATGCTGTAGACCAGCAGTTCGCCATCCAGATCATCAAGGTGAATGCCGCCGGATTCTGGATCGCGGTTGATGATGCTGCTCAGGGTGCTAATGAAGGGATCTTCGCCATTCGGGCAATTGCTCAAGCCGGCACAGGGCGACATGCTGCTGCGTCCAGCTTTACCGGCAACGATCAGATCGCCGCTGTTGTGTATGGCCGAGAGGGTGCCGGACATCAACTCCGTGGCGCCGCGCAGCAGCGCGCTGTCAATGAAGTAATCCACCTCACCCGGGCGATGAAATTCTTCACTGGCCTGCATGATGAACAGGCCAGTCCGAGCGCGACTGCCAATACCATCGGCAATACCGAACTCCGGTTCCTGTGCCAGCGGCGTCGCCGTGGACCATGCAGCCAACAAATTGTTGCCGTTGCTGCTACCGGTAAAGCGGGTGATGGCGGAGTAAATCACCGACTTGGCCAGCTGATCTGGCGGCGGCAGGTTCGGGAAGTTGTCGGCAAAACCATAGGGCATGAAATAGCGCCGCTCGGCCGGCGCGTAACCGACTTCGTGAACCGAGCTGGTTGTCACCGTATGCTTGGTGGTAACGGCGCTGTATTCGATCAGGACACGCTCCGCCAGACCATTACCGCGCTCAAGCAGGCTGCCGTCACTGACCGTCGCTTCGTAAACGTAGTAATGCCGGCTCTGATCGGTACCGTTGCCGTCCGGCAGCAGTGCCAGCTCGGCCTGATACTGCGCGAGCACCGCACCAGTCGCACGATCCACGCGCTTGAGCAGGGCGTGCACACGCGCCAACGACCCAATGTCCTCGATTGCCACACGCAGTTTCAACGGCGTGGCCGCCAGTACGATATCGCCATCCGCAGGGCCGAGTGCGCGCAGACGCGGCACAACGGTGTCTTCAACCTGGCCAACAAACAGTTCTGGCGTCGCCGCACTGTTGCCATTCTTGTCGTACGCGACGGCTTGCAGCACCACGCCGCTGACGCCCGGAGGTGGCTGGATCATGGCGCGATAAATCGTGTCTTGGGCAAACACGCCCTCGCTGACTGAAACCGGTTGAGTCAGGGAATAAGCCGGGCGACCATTGATATACACCACGACTCGATCAATGCCATCCGGGCCGAGATCATCAACCGCTTCGATCAGCGCTTCGATACTCGAACCTTCGATCACGGCTGCATTGGCGACCGGCTTGACGAACCTTACGGTCGGTGGCGCATCGGCCTTGATGGTGAAGACGCGCGGCGCAGACAGCTGCGACCGGTAACCATCGACGTCATCCGCTTGGGCAAGGAACGCCCACTTCTGACCGACCTTGCCTTTCGGCACGGTCAGATGGAACTGATAAGGCGCAGCACTGTCGCCACCGAGTCGGCGTGGTGTGCCGGTGTCACCAAAACGCTCGAACAGTTCAACGGCGGCAACACCACGTTCCGGATCGTTCGCACGCACTTCGATGACTATCGAACGACCTTCGGTCAGTTCACTGAGTGCACTACCCATGTCATTGCCACGGCTATCGAGCACCCGGATGGCGTCAATGACCGGTGGCGCGTTGCGGACCAGCCGCAAGACCCGGATCGCACTGCTGGCATTGCCAGCACCGTCAATCGCTTCCGCCTTGAACACCAATGGCAGCATGCTTGGCAATTCAGTCGAACCGGCGGCCAGCTGCGCCAATGTTGGCACCGAAATGGCTCCAGCAAACGGTGGCCGCAGCAACACTTGACTACTGATCGCCTCGGTACCGGCCAACTCGCCGTCATTGTTGCGGTCGTAGTACAGCGCGACCCGCGTGAGTTGGACACGTGAGTTGTCAGTCACCGCGAGCTGGAACGGCAACGCCAGCCGTTCGGCAACAGCCGCATCTGCAACCGGTGCCTGAATCACCAAGGTCGGCGGATCAATGTCTTTGTCAACGTGCACCACCACCGTTTCCGGCGCTGTGACTGTCCGTGGATTGCTGGCCCGCTTCTCGGTGGCACGTGCACGCAAAGTAAGATCGCGACCGGCTTGGCCATACGGGATCTCAACCAAGAATTCGTAGGGATAGCTGTCATCGCTGAGCACGCGATTGCCAGCGATCAAACCCTGCACATCCAGTGTCACTCGCTCGATACCGAGATCGTCGGCGGCGTTGACCACAATTTGCAGATACTCGCCTTCCAGACGGGTCGTGCCGGTCAATGGCTTGGCTAGGGCAACGCTCGGTGGATCATCCGACTTCAGCGCCAGAGTAATCGACTCCCGGGCGATATGACTGTCCGGATCGCAATAGTTGGCAAGGCGGCAGGTTTTCTCGCCATAGGTATCAAGCGCTTCGGCTTCCAGGACGATTGGCGCATCTCCACCATCGTCGGCAGGTAGTGGAATACCAAACGCAAAAGGCGGCTGCCGCAGGCTGAGCTCGTAGAAAATCTGGTCACCACGGCGTGCGCGCAGCCGCACCGAGTGAATGCCAATGTCGTCGAAGGCATTGACCTTGACTTGCAAGGTGCTGCTTTCCACCACCGTCTGACCATCAGCTGGTTGCAGAATATCAATCGCAGGTCGCTGATCAATGCGCACCGGCAGAGCCAGTTCGCGCACCCGATCATTGCCACGGGCATCACGCGCGACCAAGCGAATCCAGACATCGAATTCGCTATTCGGCGTCAGCTCACCTGGCGGGAACAACGCCCGCAGTTCGTGCACGGTCGGGACGTGCAGAATCTGTTCGTAATCTGGAGTATCAATATTCAGCGTGGTAATTGGCTGATAGTCTTCCGCCGGAATATTGCGGATGACTCGCACCGGGCTACCAAAGTCGGTACGGCGACCGGTGTTGCGAATGCCGTAGGCACGGTAAATCGCAATCTCACTGACAGCCACGTTGTCGTACGCACGGGTCACCATGCGCAGATCCGAACCTTCAATCGGACCATAGTCCAGGCCCGGTTGGACCAATGCGATCTCGGGTCGAATCACATCCGGCACCACATTCATCACAACAGAATGCGTGCCAGTTTCGCCTTCCTGATCGGTGATCTGGGCAAGAATGGTCAGCTGCTCGACATCGTTGGTCAACGTCGGCGGCAAATCAAAAACCAGTGTCTGCATAATGCGATGCGGGTTGCTCGGACGACCCACTTCACGTGCAACCTCTTCACCGTACTGGCGCTGCAGCGTGTCGTAGATCGCATTCCAGGCATTCGCGATCGCCGTTTCACCACCGGCCAGCTCGCTACGTGCCCGCACCCGGGCCAACTCCTTGCCATCGACAAACACCCGCACCGCTGCGCCGGGGGCAAACTCACGGTCATCGACAGCGATTGAGCCCAACTCCAGATAACGGGCGCCGGCAACGATCGGTTGACCATTGGCAGGTGAAGTGATGCGTACCTGCGGCCGTACATTCAGCTTCGGATGGATCAGCAGCGACCGGGTCTGCCACTGACCGTAATAGTCTTCTGCCTCAAGCAGGTATTCCTCAGTCTCGGCGCTGCGGAATTCGAAACTGGCGGTGTCATTGACCTGACGTTTGGGCAACTGCGGACACGTGTAGTCATAGTTGCGGTCGAACAACGGCTCACTCAAACCACCATCGGGCAGCCTGCGCAGCAGGCGGATGCGTTTGACACCGTCATCATCGCTGACATCCAAGCCGAGCTTGACCGTAGCGCCCTGCCGAACCCAGAACTCACCGTAGGCCAGTCGTGTCGGATCAGTAATCACCTTGTCCGCAGTGAACGAACTCAGCAGCAACTCTGGCCGCTGGTTGCTACCGACTCGCAGTTGAATCGGCAGGCTGCTCTTGTTGCCAGCGCGGTCCGTTATCAGGGCCGACAGTTCCAGTACACCCGGTGAAGTATCGCGCGGGACTTCGTAAGGCAGCTTGTAACTGTCTTCGCCAAACCGAGTACCCAGCTCGTGAATGACATTGGCAAGCGGATCTCGCAACTGAGCACTGAGCAAGCCCCCGAGCTCATCGCTCGCCGTCAGCTCGATCAGATGCTTGGATGCCGGCACCACGACCTGACCCGAGAGATCTTGCTTCAGTTTCAGCGTTGGCAAACTGCCATCGGCGACAGTATTGAGTTCCGTCAGAATCGCGACCGTCAGCGCTGGCCGCTCATGCGAACGCCAATCCGTTGCAGCGACGAAGATGCGGGTTGGAGCGAAGCCCAACTGTTCTGGCAATACCAGAGGCACGTGCAGTGTTACAGCTTCCGCATCACTCTGGCGCAGCGCGGTGGTACTTACATGTGCCAGACCGGTACCGGCATTTGCGTCACGCAGCAAGACGCTGATATGCCACAACGGAGCAAAATTGCTCTTGTCGTCGGCCGTACGCAGCATCTGGCTCAGGCTTCGGCTTTCCAGGACAATCGCTTTGACGTCACTTTCCAGCTCGACACCATTACGTGTCACCAATGGCACGATCTCAAGTCGGGTCGCTTTGCCCAACAATTCCGGCAATGGCACACCAGTGCTGTCGTACTCGCTGACTTCAACACCGTCAGCCACACATATGTCGGCGGGCATCCAGTTGACCCGATACCGAACCGCCGTTCCTGGCTCGTGCTGAAAATGCAGACGACCGGAAAGCGAAACGATGCCGTGTGATTGCAGTTTGCCATTGGTAGCGGCGAATAGGCGTCGGTCATCCAGCAACAGCTGCCATGGATGGCGCATCTCTGCATAATCAATCTGACTGCGCGGCAGCGTCAGATCCTCATCAACGGTTACGGCATCAACCTGCACTTGGCGTTCTTCGCCAGCACCAACTAACGACGTGTACAACGGTGAGAACCGCAGCATCGCCTCACGGCTGGCATAGTCATCACGGATATCAAACTGCAGCGCCGCCAGAGTGCCGCGCGGATAATCGGGATGAGGGCGTGCTGCAACGAACCGTACCACCGGTGCCTTGTCGCGCTGAATTTTCAGCAACCGCGTCGCTCGACCGGTATTGCCAGCATGGTCAAGCGCTTCGACAACCAGCGTCAGCTCTTTACCGGTTTCCGGGATTTCGCCAATCGCATCCCAGTTCAATTCGATATCGTCACTTTCTTTGAGCTGGAAGGTCTTCCCGCTTAGATCGGCTTTGCTGAACAGGTTCTCGCCATCAACCAGATAGGCGCGCACTGAGCGCAACCGCAGATTGTCGGACAACGCAAATGCCAGAGGCGCCGGCTGACGCTCAACCAAGCTGTCTTCCGGCATCTGAATGCGAACAACCGGCGCCTCTTCGTCAGCCCGTATCCGCAGCGTGACGCCGTTGCTATGGCCGGTGTTGTCGCCTTGATCTTTTGCTGCCACCCGCAAGGTGAACTGCTGGCCGGCCCGATCGATGAAGCTATCTGGCAATCGAACTTGGCCTTCAAAGGTGGTGCGTGCAATGCGACCAATCACCACGCTGCCAAGACCACCGGTTTGGCCTTCCCGGATTTCTTCCATGCGATCTTGGCGCTGCAGCATTTCCCACGGCAGGGCCAAAGTTTCGCTGCCTTGAACCAGCTCAACGGCAATACTGCGAACGACAATGTTGTCAGTGATATCGCCGCTGATATTGATCACATCACCCGGCATTAGCGCCAGCTCAGTATCCGGCTTGAGCATGCTGGCGCGTGGCGCTTCGTTGTCACGGCTAATGACCAACGTCTGATCCAGGATTGTCGTTTGGCCGGCCGTGTCGGTGGCACGCACCAAGACCACGGAGCGCTCGCCCTCAACAAAGCGCGGCGCTGGCAGCGTGGCGGTGATGTAACCACCGGCCGCCACGAGCTCGCTCAGCTTGCTGCCGCTGAAACTGACTTTGTCCTCTGCGCCGGTGCCGGTTCGAGTCACCAATTCGACCAACACCAGTCCATTGTCATCGGTTACCGATGCCGCCACGTTGACCGGCTCGCCTTCGACATAGCGTGCACTATCCGCTGGCGCCCGCAACGAGATCGCGGGCGGAGCATCCGGTTCCATTTCAAAGCTGAAGGGCAGCTCGCTGACATTGTCAAAGCGATCGCGGGCACGGATCAGCACCACCAAATTGGAGCCCGCTGGCGCCGCTGCACGGAAGCTGCCGTCCCGAGATTTCTCGCCTTGACTGAAGTCGGTGCGATGAACACGGTTGCCGTTGAACAGAATCTCGACTTGTTCAAGGCCACTTTCGTCGACAGCCCGCCATTGCCAAGCATATTCCTGACCCGGATTGAGTACCACAGAGGTCACCGGGCTGAGCAAAGCGGTGCGCGGGCCAACGCGGTCTTCACGTACCGGGATGGTGACTGCAACGGGAGCCGACTGATGACCGGCATCGTCGATTGCATACACCGTCGCCTCGATGCTGCGCGCAGCATTGGGCTGACCGGCCGTAATCAGATCCAACGGCACTTGTGCTTGCGCCAATGCCCCTTGCAACAAGCCGCGATCCTTGTCGTAAACAATCGTCGCAATGCCATGGGAAAATTCAATGCGGAAAGCTGCAACCCGGTGATCGTCTTTGGCTTGCAGTTGCAGATACACCGTGTCTTTGGCGTAGTAAGCCGGCAGGTCGGTGCGCGCATCGGTGACGGTCGGCGCCTGATCAGCACCGACCGCAACGATCAGGGATTTCGGCGTCCGATTGCCCGCCTTGTCGACAGCTTCGGCGCTGACGGTGTACAGATCATGACTGACATTCGGATTGCCCGAAAACGCCGGTGCTCGCACCAGGCGAGCCAGAGAAAATCCGTTGAAAACGCCGGGGACGCGCTCGAGCTCTTCTTTGCTGAACGTTATCTTGTCGGTGCTGAGTCCGGTCAGACTGTAAACACCGGCAGCGAACCGGACACCAGTCCAGGTCACGCCAACGGCTTCGACATCGTCGTAACCGGCGATTTTGAGCGTGAAACGCTCATTCTCGATGATCTTGGCGACCGGGACACCGTTTTCAGTGCCGGTGATCGTTGGCGAAACGAAGTTATGGACCGGCGCATTTTCATCACGGCCCAGCGTAATGTTGATGGTGCCGGACTGGCCGCGCTGGCCTTTGTTGTCAAACGCGACTGCATGCAACGAAATTTGATTCTCACCGCCAGCATCCGGGGTTTGATAAGACGCAGCATACGGGGCCGACCGGTCGATATCGAGCAACTGACCCGCGGCATAGAACTCGACACGCTCAACCGCACTGTCATCGGTTGCATTGGCACGAAGCTCAATGATTTGACCAGCGGGGTACTGACTGCCATCAATTGGCGCTGACAGCGCTACGCTTGGCGCTTGATCCCCGGCAATCCGAATTCGGACCGGCTCCGACAACGCGGTTTCGCCGTGCGAGTCTTCGGCCTGTATTTGCAGCAGAATGGTTCGGCCGACCGCATTGTCTGGCGCACGATAGTCAAAATTCAGCGTTGTGGTACCCACCGCAAGCTGACTATTACCAATCCGCTCCAGATCACGCACCATGCGGCTTGCGACTGACTGACCATCGGCCAACAGGCTGACGTTGGTGCCAAACCAGAGCGCATCATCCGAGACCTGTACCCGCACGGGCACCACTTGACCTTCGACCACGCTTGCCAGATTGTCCGGCGAATCAATCCGCGGTGTTGGCGCCTCGTTGCCGACAATGCGGATCAGTTGTGCAGCGGAATTCGCCTGGTTGTTGCTGGTATGAACCTTGGCATAGACACTGCGCGAAGTTTCACCGACCGATATCTCCGGCACTCTGGCGTCAAATCGCCAGAGCTCAAACAGGTGCTTCTCCGGTTGCGAGCCGGGGCCCGGAACATCGCGCAGCTCGCGCAGTGCAAAGTGCGACTCGCCGACCTTGTTGCCATCTATGAAATATTCGACATAGGTGATGCCGCTGGGCGTCGCTTCCAGCGGTTTGCCACGATCAAGGGCCAGCTGAATGCGGAACGTCGTTTGCTCGACAAAGCGGTCGCCATGCTTTGGCATTTCCCAGTCATAAGCGGGCACGGCTTGCAGGTTGGCTTTGACCACCTGTAGCGCCGTCACCGCACTGCTGGTACGTTGACCCGCACCGTCCTGAGCAATCGCGGCCAGCTGCAGGCGCTGGTTCAGCATAATCTCGGATAGCGGCAGTTGCAGCTGATAGGGTGCGGTCACTTCCGCCGCGACGATCTGACCATTGACCGAAAAGTCGACGTGGGCAATACCGACGTCATCTTTTGGTACCGCTTTGATCGTGACCGTATCGCCGACATAGCCCACTTGCGGCGCCTGCAAAATGATCTCTGGCGCTGCATCCAGAGCGGCGACTGGCAGCCTCGCCTCAGTGCCGTTGAAGCGAGCGATGAGAACCACCGGCGCCTCGGTGCTGACTGCTGCATGCGCGGTCAGGCGACTGACACCGTCGGCTACCAGCACGCGGCGCGCCAGCTCAGGAATCTGCAGACTCAGCTGACTGTAATTGGTCAACGGTGCGTAGCTGCCGTCGTCAAACTCGGCCCACAAAGGCGGCAGCGCAAATGGCCGGTTCAGCGCCGGCAAGCGGAATGGCCTTGCCTCGGTAAAGCGCCCCGCCAAGCCGTTTTCAGTCGGCTCACCATCAGCGTAATGCAGGGCAACCAGGCGTTTGCTGTAGTTGACCGTAACCGGCACTTCCTGCATGGGTAAGCCGGGGTAGCGCACCCGAATTTTTACAGCTTCCGTGCCGGTTTCCGCCACGGGATACACAATGCCGCCTGCACTGACGTTGACCAACGAGGGATGTGTGGACTCATAACTGACCGCACTACCAGCACCGGGCAGCGGTGTCAGGCCACGAAACTCGAATGTTACAGATGGAATGATCGTTGCGGCATCAAGCGGATGGGTCAGGGTCAGTCGCGACGGCGACACCGACAACGCCAGCACTTTCTCCTGAATATCGGAGCCGGTGAACATCAAACGGGAATAATTGCTGCGATTGCCTGACGCATCCACCGCATATGCGTCGATCAGCAGCAGGCCATCGTGCTGGATCTCGGCTGCACTCAGATTGCGCAGCAACGGCAACGCGAAGCTGAAAACATCGCTGCTGTCGCTGCGCGGATAGATGCGACGATGGCCACCGGAATCGGCAAAGGCCTGCGTCTTGGCTCGCTCAACCACCCCACCACTGGCGCGCAACACTGAGGCCTGTAGGCCCAGCACACTGACCGCGACATAGCTGATATCAGTGTCGTCTGTGGCGGTAAAGCGCAAGCTGACTTGTTGCGCGCCGCCATCACCGGCGATTCCCGTTTCAGCCAGTGCTAACGTTGGGGCTTGATTATCGGCTTGCAGGAATTCGCTATGTGATTGGGTGCTGCCGTCGGCGAGCTTTAGGGTTGCTGTCAGCGCTATCGGCGGTGGTGGCGCATCAATCAACGTATAAGCGCAAGCACTGGAATTGCCGTCAAGCGGGGAAAAATCCTGAATCGGAATGTTCTTTGTCTGTGTCGGCAGCACAACGCTGGCTTCGACAACATTGGCGCATTCCGACAACTGCAAGGTAATTTCACTGCTGGCACTAAAGGCACGCAAAGGCGCAGACGAGCGAAAGTCGACATCGGCTGCTTGCGCAACCAAAGGCAACATCGACACCGCCCACAACGCAGCTTGTCTGCCCAGGCCCACCAAGAAATTACCCCAATAGCACAACGCCAAAAGAAGGTACTTCACATGTCAGTGCAGCTCATCCTTGTCGGTGGTTATATTTTGCATTGACATGGTTTGCTCATTCTGTGAGCAAACGGCCGGCATCATACGGGGATTCTGTGCCGGCATGCAATTGCGAATTTGTTTCGTGCTCAATCGGTTTTCAGCTGGTTGCACACTGCTGCTTATCCACCGACGTGCGGTGTTGGTCAGTACCGATCCTTATGTATCGTTATGTACAGATACCTCGCTGATTTTTTGCTCTTCTTTGCCACACTCGCTTGGCGTGTTACCAAATTAGCGCGCATTAATAGATGTAGCGTTTCAGTCCTCTGCCTCAACACTACTTCTAGTGGTGTTCCTTCGCACTCTCCCTAGCTAGTCGCAATTCAGATCGTGCGGTAGCAAAACAAAACCGGTGCGATGAGATCAGTTGATTCGTTGTGACTTGTACAATTAGATACAAGACTGGCTGTGTGGAACATGTTTCACAATTGGAATTTATTCTTCGAATGTCATAAGCAATTAACAAGAATGGGGAAATCGAATCGCGTCTATTGCTATGACACTGGAAGCCATCTGCGAGGTAATGGCAAGCACAGGATGTCGTATGGGGCGGGAACATTAGTAGCTCGCCGAATCCCTTCTACGCTGGAATCGTGCGGATCCCCAATTCCACGCCAATTCGAGTGGACGCGTTGACTTTACGCCTGCGGTAAATGATGGCTGGCAGCTCAGTATTTTTACTAAGCCTCGATTCGTGTGGTTCGCGTCGCTCGGCATGACTGTGATGCTCGGCCCGGGCTCGGTTTCGTAGCATGCGATGCCGACGAAGCTTCGCGTCCTGAATTCAGCATCAGCCTGCTTGAAAAGAAACTGCCCCGTTCGGGGCAGTTTCTTTTGCATCACTTTAGTGGCCGTGGCTGACCGAATGGGTCTGTACAGTCACCGGTACCGGGTTGCCGTC
>CAMLNB010000035.1 GCA_946481205.1 uncultured Kangiella sp.
GGTTGCCGGTCAGTCAAGCATTCGCCCAGCGTTTGCGAGGGATGTAGTGGATGGATAACAAAAAGGGGCGCATCGCGCCCCTTTTGTTTTCTTGTAGCGGATTACGCCGCGCACTTCGCCTTGTCAGCTTCACTCACGGCTTGCGCTATCTCGCTGTCGTAATAGAACGAGGCCAGCGGCGGGAAGCCATTGAATTCCACCGCGCTGTAGCTGGTGGTGTAAGCACCGGTGCCGACGAAGTAGACGCGGTCGCCAGATTTGAGCGACAGCGGCATCGGGTACTGGTGCTTTTCATAAAGAATGTCGGCGCTGTCGCAGGTCGGGCCGGCGAGGATCACGGGTTCGCTGGCCGCTGGATTCTCGGCGCTGCTGTAAATCGGGTACTTGATCGACTCGTCCAGCGTTTCGATCAGGCCGCCGAATTTGCCGGCATCGACATAGACCCAGCGCGGGCCGTTGTCGTCTTTGCGCGAAACGAGCACGACTTCGGTGACCAGCACGCCGGCATCGGCGACGAGGTAGCGGCCCGGTTCCATGATGAGTTTCACCGGGGTGTGCGGGAAGCGTTCGGTGATCGCTGCTTCGATCACGTCGGCGTAGCGGCGCAGTTCCGGAGTCGGGTTGATGTAGTTGCCCGGCAGACCGCCGCCGAGGTTGATGAGATCGAGCGCGATACCGGCTTGCCAGGCGGCATCAAAAATCATTTTGACGCGATCAAGCGCCGCGCCCCAGGCTTCCAGATCACGCTGCTGCGAGCCGACGTGGAACGACACTCCGCGCGGATACAGACCGAGCGCACGCGCTTGCTTGATCAGATCGATCGCCATTTTCGGCTCGCAGCCGAATTTGCGCGACAGCGGCCAGTCGGCGCCGGGGCGATCTTCAGTCAGCACGCGCACATAAACTTGCGCGCCCGGTGCGTGCTCAGCGATCTGCGCCAGATCGGAGGCGCTGTCGGTGGCGAACAGGCGCACGCCTTTTTCGTAGAAGTAGGCGATGTCGCGGGCTTTCTTGATGGTGTTGCCAAAGCTGACCCGGGTCGGGCTGACGCCGAGGCCCATCACTTTGTCGAGCTCGTAGCGCGAGGCGATGTCGAAGCAGCCGCCGTGGTCGCGCACCAGGCCGATCACTTCCGGGCTCGGGTTGGCTTTGACGGCGTAGTAAATCGCCGCGGTCGGGAAGGCTTTGTCGAGCTGGACGTAGCGCTGGCGGATAACCGCCAAGTCGACGACCAGACACGGAGTTTGAATACGGGAAGCAGCGGCAGAAAATGCAGATAGGCGATCGCCCAGATGACGCTCAAGGGTCATGACCGGTTTCTCTCGACTGGTGGTTGGCTAATCAGCCCGCCTGTCGATTGCCACACTGGTTAGCAGCCAGTAGCAAAAAGAACAGACGGACCCGGATTTGCCTGGGGTCCCTTAGCGCACCAGTGGAGGGAGACGAAGCTCCTTTGTTCGGTCTTGTCGGGCCTTGCGCGGGGCGGATTCTAGGCTTGTCTGCATGCTTATGCAATAGTCCTGCATAGGTATGCTGATGCACCGCGGCAAGTGCTCGGACGTGCCAGTCATTCAACTACTTATGACGCCGGTGTAAACTTGCCGCCCCACCGGCTTCTGGCCGGGCCTTCTATGAGTGAGCGATGAGCTGGTTTGAACGCTTGATGCCGCGGGTCAAAGAACCTGCGACCGATAAGAAACGTTCGGTGCCGGAAGGGCTCTGGAACAAGTGCGAGCAGTGCAGTGCGGTGCTTTACCGCGCCGAACTGGAACGCAATCTCGAGGTTTGCCCCAAGTGCGGCAACCACATGCGGGTTGGCGCCCGCGCCCGGCTGGACGCCTTTCTGGACGCCAAGGGCCGGGTCGAGCTGGCCGGCAAACTGGAGCCGGTCGACGTCCTCAAATTCAAGGATTCGAAGAAGTACAAGGACCGCATTGCCGCCGCTCAAGAAAGCAGCGGCGAAAAAGACGCGCTGATCGCGGTGAAAGGCACGGTCAAGGGCGTGCCGGTCGTGGTCTGTTCGTTTGAGTTCGGCTTCATGGGTGGCTCGATGGGTTCAGTGGTGGGCGAGAAGTTTGTCCGCGCCGTCAATCAGGCCATCGAAGACAAGTGCGGCCTGGTCTGCTTCTCGGCTTCGGGCGGCGCCCGGATGCAGGAAGCGTTGCTCAGCTTGATGCAGATGGCGAAAACCTCGGCCGCGCTGGCACGGCTGTCGCGCGAGCGGCTGCCGTATATCTCGGTGCTGACCGATCCGACCATGGGCGGCGTCTCGGCCTCGTTTGCCATGCTCGGCGACATCAACGTCGGCGAACCCGGCGCGCTGATCGGTTTTGCCGGCCCGCGCGTGATCGAGCAGACCGTGCGAGAAACGCTGCCGCCGGGTTTCCAGCGTTCGGAATTCCTGCTGGAGAAAGGCGCTATCGACATGATTGTCGACCGTCGGGAAATGGCACTGAAACTGGCCGGCGTACTGGCCAAGTTCACCCAGCGCGAGCAGCCGGCGGCGTAAGCCGGTTGTTGCAAGCATCGAAAGCGGCTCCCGGGCCGCTTTTGTTTTGGCGGGTTGTCCCACGCTAAACAGGAATACGATGGCGATGAGCCGTTCATTGGCTGACTGGTTGTCGCTGCTTGAGCAGCGCCATCCCGTTGCAATTGATCTGGGATTGGAGCGTGTTGGCGTCGTGGCTGATCGCCTGCACGCGCGTCAGTTCAGTTGCCCGGTGATTACCGTCGCCGGCACCAATGGCAAAGGCTCGACGGTTGCGACGCTGGAAGCACTGGCGCGCGCGCATCACTTGCGAGTCGGCGTGTACACCTCGCCGCATCTGCTGCATTTCAATGAGCGTATTCGCGTCAATGCACGTGATGTCAGCGATGCTGAGTTGGTGCAGGCGTTTGCAGCGGTCGAAGCAGCGCGTGGCGACACCAGTCTGACTTATTTTGAATTCACCACGCTGGCGGCGTTCTGGTTGTTTCAGCAGCAACCGCTGGATCTGGTCGTGCTAGAAGTCGGCATGGGTGGCCGACTCGATGCAGTCAATTTGGTCGATGCCGACGTCGCGGTCATCACCACCATCGATTTCGATCACATGGCCTTTCTCGGCAACACGCTTGAGGCGATTGCCGGGGAAAAAGCCGGTATCTGCCGTGCCGGCAAACCGGTGGTGCTGGCCGATCCGCAACGATTTGATGTGATGGTGCCGACGGTGCGAGCGCGTGCCGCCGTGCCGATTCTGGCCGGTCACGATTTCCAGCAGCAGCACGTCGGTGCGCAGTGGCAGTGGCGCTGGCAGCAGACGCCGGCGCTGGCTTTGCCGCGGCCGCAACTCGGCGCCGATTTGGTGGCGGCCGGCTTGGCGGCGTTTCGTTTGGCGTTGCCGCTGGTTTGGCGTGAGGAGGCGGTGGCGCATGCGGTTGCTACAGCGGCGCTGCTCGGCCGCTGGCAGCGTTTGCCGGGGCCGCCACTGACCATTCTCGACATCGGCCACAATGCCCAAGCGAGTCGCCGTTTGGCGGAGCGGGCGCAGCAGGAATGCCGTGGCCGTTTGCATGTCGTACTCGGCGTGCTTGGCGATAAAGATCGGCAGGCGTTGTTGCAACCCTGGCAACAGTTGCAGGTCAATCAGCGCACGCCGCGCTGGTACCTGGCCGATTTGGCCGGTCCACGCGCCGGTCGCGCAGCGGATTTGCGTAAAGCCTTGCCGGCAACGGCCGAGGCAGATTGTTTTCCGGATCCGGTGACTGCGTGGCAAACTGCCTGCGCCGAAGCCGGCGCCGACGATAGCGTGTTGGTGTTTGGCTCGTTTTTGACGGTGGCGGCGGTGCTGTCGGCTTGGCAGCAGCAACACCCGGAAGTAGCCGAAACGCGGGAGAATTGAGCGGTGGAAGTGCGGTTGAAAGAACGGCTGATTGGCGCCTTGGTGGTGGTGGCAATTGCGGTGCTGGTGCTGCCGTGGATCCTCGACGACGACAAAGGCGAGGGCAGTTTCACCAGTCAGATTCCGCCGGCGCCTCCGGCACCCGAAGCGCGCTCGGTGCAGCTCAGCCAGCCGCGACCGCTTGATGAAGCCGCTTTCGATGATTCCATTATCGCGGCCGACACCACATCGACCAGCACCGAGGTACTGCCGGCCGGTAACGCGCCGGAGACGGCCGAGGCTGCGGTGGGCGAAGCCAGCGGCACGGACACCGTCAAACCGGTGCCAGCCGAACGCCCGGCGCCGGTACAGGCGGGCTTCGTGATACAGCTCGGTACCTTTTCCAACCGTGACAATGCCGAGCGTCTGGTCCAGACGCTGCGGGCTCAGAAATTTGCTGCCTACACCAAAGTGGACTCACGTACCGATCCGGTCGTGGTTCGGGTCATGGTCGGGCCGATGGCGCGACGTGAACAAGCCGATGCCCAGCTGGCGCGGGTGCGGACGCTGTCTGGCCAAAACGCCATCGTTGTTGCCTATGATCCGCTTAAGCACTGACCATCACCAAGCCAACCCGTTTTTTTCTGCATTGCGGTACAATGCGCGCCCTCGATTGCGGTAGGCGCTGAGCATGGTTTGGGTGGACTGGGCGATTATCGGCGTTGTCGTCATTTCCGCCTTGTTGTCTCTGTGGCGTGGTTTTGTCCGTGAAGCCGTGGCGCTGGCAGGTTGGGTGTTGGCGTTCTTCCTCGCGCGTGGTTTTCACGACGATTTATCTCCGTTTCTTTCCGATGAAATCCGGCCGGCTGGTTTGAAGCTGGCGTTGGCCTGGGTGGCGATTTTTCTGCTGGTATTGTTTGTCAGCTACCTGCTGGCGAAGCTCGGTCAGGTGCTGATCGACAAAGCCGGCATGACCACACCGGATCGTGTGCTCGGCATGGCGTTTGGTTTGTTGCGCGGTTTGGCGCTGTGTGCGGCGTTGGTGATTGTCAGCAAGGCGTTTACCCGCTTGCCGGAATCGCCGGCGTGGCAAGAGTCGCGGTTGGTCTCGCCGCTGGAAACGGTCGGCGACTGGTTCCTGGATGCTTGGAACGAACGCGAAGCGATTGCCAGCGCCAGTGAGTCGAACCTGGTCAGCGAGTAAAGTCGTTCACGAGTAAATAAAAGTCAGGGCGTGCGGGCATGGCCAAACAGGGCGCGCACGAAAGCAAGCAGGATTCCTAATCAGCATGGCCGCGTTGCAGCAAACCTGATCGGCGGGTGCGCGTGGCGCGGTGGCAGTGGAGTGAGTCGGTATGTGCGGTATTGTCGGTATTGTCGGTAAGTATCCGGTCAACCAGAGCATCTACGATGCGCTGACGGTGTTGCAGCATCGCGGTCAGGATGCCGCCGGTATTGTTACCGAAAGCAGCGGCCGTCTGTTTCTGCGCAAAGCCAATGGCATGGTGCGCGATGTGTTTCGTCAGGAACACATGGAGCGCTTGCAGGGCAATATCGGTATCGGCCACTGCCGTTATCCGACCGCCGGCAGCCCGAGTTCAGCCGAAGCGCAACCGCTTTACGTCAACTCGCCCTATGGCATTGTCATTGCGCACAACGGCAACCTGACCAATGCCGAGCAATTGAAAGAAGAGCTGTTCCGCACCGATCGCCGCCACATCAATACCCGTTCCGACTCGGAAGTGCTGCTGAACGTGCTGGCGCACGAGCTGCACGAAGAAAACGTGTTGAAGCCGAGCCCGCAGAATATTTTCAATGCCATCACCCGCGTGCACAAACGCGCTCGTGGCGCCTATGCCGTGGTGGCGATGATTTCTGGTATTGGCTTGGTCGCGTTCCGCGATCCGTTCGGCATTCGGCCGGCCGTGTTTGGCCGTCGTGAAACCGATGCCGGCACCGAGTACATGGTGGCGTCGGAGTCGGTGGCGCTCGATGTGCTGGGCTTCCAGCGTATCCGTGATCTGCACCCGGGCGAGGCACTGTTCATTTCGCCGGACGGTGAGCTGTTGACTCAGCAATGCTCGGACAAAGCGGTGTACCGGCCGTGTATTTTCGAGCACGTTTACCTCGCGCGTCCGGATTCGATCATGGACGACATTTCGGTGTACAAGGCGCGCCTGCGCATGGGCGTCAAGCTGGCCGAGAAAATCGAACGGGAATGGCCGGATCATGACATCGATGTCGTCATTCCGATTCCGGATACCTCGACCACCGCGGCGATGGAGTTGGCCAATCATCTGAGCCTGAAACTGCGCCACGGTTTCGTCAAGAACCGCTATATCGGCCGCACCTTCATCATGGCCGCGCAACAGCTGCGCAAGAAATCGGTGCGCAGCAAGCTGAACGCCATTGATCTGGAGTTCGCTGGCAAGAACGTGCTGCTGGTCGACGATTCGATTGTCCGCGGCACTACCTCGCAGCAGATCATTCAGATGGCTCGCGATGCCGGCGCCACCAAAGTCTATTTCGCCTCAGCGGCACCGCCGGTGCGGTATCCGAACGTGTACGGCATCGATATGCCGGCCGGCAGCGAACTGGTTGCGCATGGCCGCACCGAGCAGGAGGTTTGCGAGCTGATTGGTGCCGACAAACTGATCTATCAGGATTTGAACGATCTGTTTGATTGCGCCCGCGAAGGCAATCCGCATATCACCGAATTTGAAGCCTCGGTGTTCAACGGTCAGTACGTGACCGGCGATGTCAATGCCAGTTATCTGTCGGATCTGGAAGCAGCGCGCAATGACAGTGCCAAGGCTGGCAAAAAAGGTGGTGTCAATGACGCTGCCTTGATCGACCTGCAAAACGCCGATTGATGTGAGGCAGCCGGTATCGACGTGTTGCGGCCCAGCATGCAAGTCGATATTGGATTGACTACACTCAACCGCACATAACAACAACAGAGCTGCGTTTCCATGCTGCAAGCATTTTCCGCCTGGCTATTGAAGCGGCTGGGCTGGCAATTTGTCGGCGAGATCCCCAAGGTCCGTCAGTGTGTGATCATTTTCGCGCCGCACACGTCCAATTGGGATTTTCCGATCATGTACCTGGCCAAGTTGGCCGTTGGCGTCAAACTGAATTTTCTGGGCAAGCACCAGTTGTTTGTCTGGCCGATCGGTTGGTTCTTTCGGGCGCTGGGCGGCATTCCGGTCGTGCGTCATGAAAAGCACAATGTCGTGACCGATTCGATTCAAGCGTTCAAAGACAATCCGGATCTGTTCCTGGCGCTGGCGCCGGAAGGCACGCGCAGCAAGACCGATCACTGGCGCACCGGTTTCTACCACATCGCCGTCGGTGCCAAAGTGCCGTTGCAGCTGGCGTTCATCGATTGTCGGACCCGGACGCTCGGCCTTGGCCCACTGCTGCAGCTGACCGGCGAGATCGAACGCGACTTCGCCTCGTTGCGCCAGTTCTATCAGGACAAGCAGGGCTACAAGCCCGAACTGGCCAGCACCATCCAGCCGCGCCGCGGCTGATTCCGCGCTTTCCGGTGGTCGGCGCTGGTATCCGGTTACCTGCTTTCGCTACGATAGCGACTTCGTTGCTCTCTGCTGGCCGTTACATGGAACGTTGGCTTGTCGGTTTGATGCTGGTCTGGTTGGCGCTTCCCTTGGCGGCGGCAACGCCGACAGGCAGTTGCCCGGATGCGTTCAAACCGCGTTTTCAGCGGCTTTCGCTGGAGCAGGGCCTGTCGCAAAGCGTCGTCAACTCGGTGGTGCAGGATGCCGACGGTTTTCTCTGGTTCGGCACCCAGGATGGCCTGAACCGTTACGACGGTTACGGCTTTTCGATTCTGCGCCGCAATGGCGATGATCCCGGTTCGGTGCCGGACAACCACATCAATGTGCTGACCACTGAGCCAGACGGCACGCTCTGGATCGGCACCACCAATGGTTTGGCGCGCAAGCCGCGCGGCAGTGATCGGGTTGAGCGGATCGCCGCCGAGCATCTGCCCAGCGAATACATTCTCAGCCTGCTGTTTGATGAACAGGGTCGACTGTGGATCGGCACAACCGAAGGCTTGGTCGTGCATACCCCGGCCGATGGCGGCTTTCGCCGCTTGATTGGCAGCAATGTCCGCCGTTTGCCGGACGAACATATTCGCGCGCTGCTGTTGGTCGGTGAAGAACTGTGGTTCGGCACCGCGCGCGGCATTTATCGTTATTCGCCAAGCCGCGATCAGCTCGACGAGCAGCCGCTGTTGCCGGAACGCAACATCACCAGCTTGCTGCGTCACAGCGATGGCCGCCTGATCATCGGTACCCAGAACGGCGCGTTCGAGCGTTCGGCGGATGGCAGCGCCGTGCAGAAACTGTCGGTCGAGTTGCCGTCGGCGTTTGTGCAGAGCGTGATCGAAGACAACGAACAGCGGTTGTGGATCGGTACTGCCGCCGGTTTGGTCGTGCTGTGGCCCGATCAAAAACAATGTCTGTTGTACCGACAGCCGGGCCAAAGTCAGTCACTGTCGGTCAGCGATGTGCTGACGCTGTTTCGTGATCGCGGTGGCGTGATTTGGGTTGGCACGTACGCAGGCGGCATCAATAAATGGAACAGCCAGACGGCGCTGTTCCGCCATTATCTGACCAGCGAGCAATTGCCGGCCGGCGCCAACAGCAACACGGTGGCAGCCTTGCTGCGAGACCGCGAGCAGTCGCTGTGGCTCGGCACCACCGATGGCGGTTTGTTGAGCATGACGGCGTCGGGTTGGCGGCATTACCCGCTGCTGCCGTCGGATGCCGCCACCGCACGGCAGTCGACCATGCCAATGGAAACTGAAGCTGCGGCGGTTCATGCACTGCTGGAAGATCAACATGGTCGCTTATGGGCCGGCACCTTTGGTTCCGGCTTGTACCGGCTCGATGTCGCGCGCAACCAGTTACAACACTTCGATTCCCGTCAAGATGACATCAGCAGCTTGTCGAGCAGCTATGTCTTGTCGGTGTTCGAAGATCATCAAGGCGAGATTTGGATCGGCACCGAAAACGGTTTGGATCAATTGCGCGAAGCCAGTGATGGCAGTGTCCATTTCCGCCGTTTTGGTGCCCAGCTGCCGGTGGCGTTTCAGGCCGTCGATACCGAAGTGATGGCCATCAGTGAAGATTACGAAGGTCAGCTCTGGGTGGGCGGCATGGGCGGGCTGGTGCAGATCGGCCGCGATCGCGAAACCATGACGCTGTATCAGCATGAGGAAAACAATCCGCAATCGCTCAGTGGCAATGCCGTGACCGCAATCCGATTGGCGCCAGATGGTGATCTGTGGGTGGCAACGACCGATGGTTTGAATCGTCTGCATCGCGGTTTTGACGGTAGCTACCAGATCACGCGGTACGGTGCGCGTGAAGGTCTTCCGGCCGGCACCATTTATGGCGTGCTGCCCGGTCAGGATGGCGAGCTCTGGCTCAGTTCCTCTGCCGGTTTGATCCGTTTTCATCCGCCAACACCGTATGCCATTCAGTACCGCAGCGAGAACGGTCTGCCCAGTGATGAGTTCAATATCGGTGCCGCGCATCTGACCGCTGATGGTGAGCTGTTGTTTGGCAGCATCAATGGTGCAGTGGGCTTTCACCCTGAGCAATTGCCACGGCCGGCACCGAACGCGCGAGTCGTGCTGACTGGTTTGCGCAAATTTGATCAGCCACAGCCGCTGGATTTTGCCGCTCAGCAACGGCCGCTGCTGCAGCTGAATAGCGATGAGCGGGTCGTTTCGTTCGATGTTGCCGTGCTCGATTATTCGGCGCCTGAACGCAACCGGTTCCGGTATCGGGTCAAAGGTTTGCACGAGCAATGGGTGTCGCTGACCGGCTCGCACACCATTACGCTTACCGGTCTCGAAGCGGGCCGTTATCAACTGGAAGTGCAGGGTGCACCGGCGATCGGGCTGTGGTCAAAAGAAAGCCTGATCATCGATCTGCTGGTTCGCAGTCCGTTCCTGACCGTGCATACCGCCTATGGTCTGGCGCTGGTGGCGATGGTTCTGATCAGCAGTTTGCTATCGTTGTGGTGGTGGCGACGGATGCGCGGACAGCTGAGCAGTCGGCAAGAGAAAATTCAGCAGCTGCAGTCGCAGTACAGTCAATTGCAGCAGCAGAGTGAAGAGAGCCAGCGGTATGTTTATAACCTGCAAGAGCAGCTGAACCTGTTGGAGCTGCAACGGGAAGAGTTGCAGCGGCTGTTGCTGGACAATCAGTACCGCGATCCGCTGACAGGCTTGCCCAGCCGTCGCTTGGCGGCAGGTTTGTTTGCCGATTTTGCCAACGATCCCAAACCGCGCGCGATGATTCTGGTCGACGCTGACGGCATGGGTTATCTCAATGAGCAATACGGCTATCAAGCCGGTGACCGCGTGCTGGCACAGCTTGGCGATCTGTTGCAGCGGGTCTGCCGGCAAGGTGATCAGATCATGCGCTGGGACAGCGATGTCTTCCTGCTGATCTGCGAAGTCGCCAGCGTTACCGAAGCGAGCATGTTGGCTGAGCGTATCCGTGCCAGCGTGCTCCAGCAGGCCTTCACGCTGTCGGAACGCCGCCACATCGATTTGACCTGTTCGATCGGCTTCTCGCTGTGGCCGCTGAAATCCGATAGTGAGGTCAGCCAGCGCTGGGAAGCCTCGCTCGGTTTTGCCCGCGAAGCATTGGCGCTGGCCAAGTATTTCAGTCGCAACGCCTGGTTCGGTTTGGTTGCGACCGAAACCTTGCCGGAAACCGAATTGCCGGCCGCTCGGCGTGAGGTTGCACGCGATTGGGTTCAGCGCGAATGGCTACATGTGATCAGTTCGATGCCGCAGCCTTCACAATTGCTGCAGGAGTGGCCGGAGCGCTGACTGCATGTAAAGCCAGCTCTTATCACAAAACAAAACGGCTGCCATCTGGCAGCCGTTTTGTTTTAACGAGGCAGCACCTTTACTGGGTGTCGCCATCCTTGCTCTCGACTTCTTTCTTGCGAATGACTTCGATGTCGTGCCGGATGGTGCCGTCGGTGTTGCCAAGCACATCTTCGGTGAGGGTTTCGGCTTCGCCATCGGTATTGATCACCATCACGGTTCGGGTGGTCGTGCCATCCGCTTTGTCATGCCAGACCATCGGACCTTTGCTGTGCAGCATCATGTGCTTGCCACCCTGAACAAACTTGACCGGTTTATCGACGCCGGCTTTTTTGATTGCTTCACGGATCTGCTTTTGCTGCGCTTCGGTCAGTTCGACACCGCTGATGACAATGCTGTTACGCAGCTCTTTCAATTCCGCTGGCGCGATGCCGTGAACGGCCGGAACCGGAGGTACCGGCGGGACCGGGGGGACGCCATGAAATCGGGCATGCATGCCATGCCCTCCGACCAACAGTTTGATGGTTTCACCACCGGCCTCGACGGTCACTTCCTTGCCCGTGCGTTTGGCTTTGACGGTGCGGCCGTCTTCGGTCGCGATAATGCGTTCTTCGCCTTCTGACAAATTCGGCAGTTGGAATTTCCAGGTTTCGCCGTTGATCTTCAGTTTGACTTCGGCATCGCGGTCATCGTCTTCTTTGTTGACGAAAACCGCGACGTGTTTCTTTTCGACTTTCTCTTCGCCGGCCTTGTTGTCGGCCAGTGCACTGGTCGCCAGCGCAATGGCACTGACTGCAGCCAGAACAAACAGCGGGGATTTGACTTGCATTGTGTGGCTCCTTGGCGAATGACCGTTGTGATCATCGGTTCATCTTCGCTAATGCAGCAGCTGTGCCAAGCGAGGAAGCGCCTGATTTCACGTCGGTTTTCGCGGTGTGGCCGGCCTTGCCACCGACGCGTTGTGCCGATCTGCGGAGCCGGTTTCCCCATTTCGGGAGATCGGCTGCCGCGCTCATTCCTCTGACGCGGACGTCGCGTCGTCATTGCCGGGGATCAGCTGGTATTTCTCCAGCCGATACAGAAAGGCCTTGTACGGCAGCCCGAGCAAGCGGGCCGCCTGACTGCGGTTGTACTGGCAGCGCTGCAGCGCTTGCTGCAGGCAGTCGCGTTCGTGTGCTTCCCAATTCAGGCCATCGTCCGGCAACACAAACCGGCTGTTTTTGTTGGCTGGCGCCGTCGGTTCGGCATCGAGATCGGCAACGGTCAGCTGCGCTGTTTCGGCCAACAACACCAAGCGCTCCATGGTGTGGGCGAGCTCGCGGACATTGCCGGTCCAGTGTTGACTGCACAGCCGTTTCATCGCGTCCTGATGAATGCTCAGTGCTGGCAAACCGTGACGGCGACAGGCTTGCTGAACAAAATGATGAACCAGCAGCGGAATGTCTTCGCGCCGCTCACGCAGCGCCGGCAAGCGAATCGGCACGACGTTCAGCCGATAGAACAAATCGGCGCGGAAACGGCCGGCGTCGACTTCCTGCTGCAAATCACGGTTGGTCGCCGCGATGATGCGCACATCGGCGGTCAGTTCGCGCGGATTGCCGAGCCGCTGATAGCTGCCCTCCTGCAATACCCGCAACAGCTTGGCCTGCAAGCTGAGCGGCAGTTCGCCAATCTCATCCAGAAACAGGGTCCCGCCGGTTGCCGCTTCGATACGGCCGATTTTCAGTTTGTCGGCGCCGGTGTAGGCGCCTTTCTCGGCGCCAAACAGTTCGGCTTCGAACAAGGTTTCCGGTAACGCCGCACAGTTCAGCGCAACAAATGCTGCATCGCTTCGCTCTGACAATTTGTGCAGCGCGCGTGCCGCCAACTCCTTGCCGGTGCCGCTCTCGCCGTACAGCAACACCGTGGCCTTGGTCGGCGCGATTTTCTGCACCCGCCGGAATACCTGCTGCATCGCTTCGGCGCGGCCGATCAAATCGACCAGCTGATCGCGCTGGCTGACTTCTTCGCGCAGACAGCGGTTTTCCCGCTGCAGCTGTTGCACCGTGCTGACCCGGGCCAGCGTGTACAGCAGTTGCGATTTATCAAACGGTTTGATCAGGTAATCGTCAGCACCGGCACGGATGGTGGTCATCGCGTGGCTCAGATTGCCGTAGGCCGTCATCAGAATGAAGGCGGTGTCCGGTGCGTCGCGGCGCAGCGTTTCCAATACCTGCAGACCATCTCCGTCGGCCACTTTCCAGTCGGACAGCACCACATCAAAACGGTGCTTCGTGAGCAGGGCTTGCGCTTCCGGCACCCGCGCCGCGACGGTCACTTGATAGCCGGCGTCGGCAATCAGGCCTTGCAGCAACACGCGCTGATCATCATTGTCTTCCAGCAGCAGCAAACGCGTGGCAGTCATGCCGAACTCCGGGAATGTAAAGTAAGCGTGGCGACGGTACCGCTGGCGGCTTCAGTATTGTCGTGCAGTTCCAGCTCGCCGCGGTAACGGCCACGCGCAATCCGGCGGGCCAAGAACAGGCCCATGCCGGCGCCATGGCTCTTGTCGGTGACATGTGGTTGAAACAGGCGGTCGCGGACACTTGCGGCCAGGCCTTTGCCCTGGTCGCGCACGACAAAACGAACCGCGTCGTCCTGTTGCTTAACATGGATCTCGATGGGCTGATGGCGGCTGCTGGCATCGACCGCATTGCCGATCAGTGTGTGCAACAAGCTGGCAATTTCGCGGGCATGGCCATTCAGCACCGGCGCCGGATTATCGCTGTGCAGCGTGATCGCGGCATGCCGATCACTGAACTCCTGCACCACCTCATGTGCCAGCTGGTGGCAATCCAGTTGCAGCAGCGGTTGATCGTCGTGCTGGGTCACATCGAGCAGGGCGCGCAACCAGCTGTCGATTTGCTGAATTTGCCGGCGCGCCATGGCCGACAACTGCTCGCGCCGTTCGCCGGCGAGATCACTGCGGCTCATTTCGTCGAGCGTCAGCCCCAGCGTATTGAGCGGATTGCGCAGCGTGTGGGCAAGGCCGCGTGCGAGATCGGTCAGTTCGTTGGCGGCTTCGTGAGCGCGCAGCGCTTGGTTGTCGGCTTCCAGTTTGGCGAGTTCGCGCGACATCCGGTTGAATGCTTCGACGGTGGCGCGCAATTCATTGGGCGCGCTGCTGCCGGCTTCGACTTGCACACCGAGTTCGCCACTGGCGACCTGTACTGCCGCGCGCTGCAGGCGCTGCAGTGGCCGGGCAAAACCATACGCAAGCGCGGCGGCGGCGGCGAGTGCGAGCAGGGTGATCAGTGCGCTGAATTGATACTGTCGGTGATGCCAGGCTTTGATGGCGGCATCGAGACTGTCGCGCGGAATACCGACACGCTGTTCCCAACCGGGGCCGCTGAGCATGATGCTGCCGTCATTGCCTTGCTGCTCCAGCGCCATGTCGAACACTTGCTCGCTGGCGAGCGGACCGCCTTCGCCGTTGGCACCGAACAGCAGAATGCTGACGGTATCGCTGCTGACGCTGAACGCCGTGCGTGCCAGCGCTTCACCGAGCAATGCGCTTTGCCGCTGCGATAGCCACCATTGCGCGCCGATCAGCAACAGCATCAAAGCGGCCAGCAAGACAAACAATGTCGTTCGTACCGACATCGCGAACCCCCAGCAAAAACGCGCCAAAACAAAACCCGCCGGCAGTGTCGCGCAGCGGGTCAGTAACCGCAATTGCCGTCACACGCGGCAGGGCGGTGAAGGTCGGGGCAGGGCGGGGACTCAGCTTTTGGCGTGGCGCTGGGCTTGCTCGGTGCGGACGCGGACCAGCTCACGAGCCAGCTCTTTGCGCAGGGCTTGCAGCGCTTCCTGTTGCGCTTGCGTCGCCAGTTCGGCGCTTTGCCGGATTCCTTCAATCACGTCCGGGCTCAGTGGCTGCACCGCCTTTTCCGCGGCGCGCTCCTGATGCAGCGCCAGCACCGGCTCCGCCACCTCCACGGCAGCCAGCCAGCTGTAGCTGTAACCGGTTTGCAGGCGGGGGGCTTCGCCGTGATTCATCAGGGCGGCCGGGATCACGAACACCGCCAGTATGGCCAGCCGCAGCATGGCCCATTCATAAGAACCGCGCATGATGTCACTCCTTGCTTTCACGTTCATCGCATTGCTTTCGTCGATGGGTTGCCAGTGCGTTTTGCACCGTTTGTCTGATGCATTACAAGACGCGTGCCAGCGGAAAATGGTTGGGCAAAAAACCAAAAAATTTTCGATTTCCCGGCATTGGCGGCCTCGCGCCGGTGCTCAGACGGGCTTTGGCGCGTGGGGGCCGTCCCGCTATCGGGAGGCCGTTTCCCTATATCGGGAGGAAGTGTATCGAGACCTCGACCGGTCTCGTTGGCGAATGCGACCAAACCCTGGTTTGACAAGCCAAATTGAAAAGAGTAACTTTTTGGTTACTTATTTCTGTGTGTCGAACCGTGGGAGGGCCAGTGCAAGAAGCGGAGCTTGATGCCGTCTTTCTGGCTCTGGCCAGTACGACCCGCCGGCAACTGCTGGATCTGATTGCTGCTCAGCCGGGGGCTACCCTGGGCCAGCTGGCCGAGCAGTTTGCGATGAGTCGCATTGGCCTGCTGAAGCACCTGAACGTGCTGCAGGACGCGGGGCTGGTGCTGTCGGAGAAGGTCGGCCGCGAGCGGCCGCTGTACTTCAATCCGGTGCCCTTGCAACTGATACACGAGCGCTGGGACGACCAGTACCGCAGCTTCTGGGCCAGTCAATTGACCCGGTTGAAATACGCGGTGGAGCAGGGCAACACCGGCCCGTCTGCGGCCGCCGCCGTGATCGCAACGGGCGCTGAAGAAACGCCGCGCCAACGGCGCAAGAACGCATCAACAAGCGAAAAAGCCGCGGGTAAAAAAGCCGCAGTTAAAAAAGCCACAACGACGCAGGGAGACTAAGCATGGCCGACAGTAACCGTCTGGTGTCCAAAATTACCATCCGCGGCAGCATTGAGGTGATCTGGCGTGAGCTGACCAAGAACAATGAACCGCAGGCTGCCGTGTTCAATGCCTGGTTGCACGCGCAGTCCTTGCTGCCCGGCGCTCGGCTGCAAATGCGCACCGGCGATGGCAAGAACGTCTTGGTGATCGGCACCGTGGTCGATTTCGATCCGCCGCACCGTTTCGCGCACACCTTCCGCTTCACCCAATACGATGATCCGGAATGCACGGTGATCTACGAGCTGAAACCGGTGCCGGAAGGCGTCGAGGTGTCACTGATTGTCGAAAACCTGCCGGTTGGCACTCGCACCGCCAAGGAGATGCAGGGTGGCAGCACGATGATTCTGAACACACTGAAAGCGGTGGTCGAAACCGGCAAGCCGGCGTTCGGTACCCGAGTCATGTACTGGTTGTTCGGCAAGATGGGCTTTGTTTTGCCGGCACGTACCAAAGTCGAAAACTGGCCACTGTAGCCAGCGTGAGCATGAGTCAATCGAGTGAAGATGGAACGCATGAAGGAGGAGTGCAGCGATGACCGACAAAGTGCAGAGTGCCGAAGCCAGTCAGTGGAAGAATCTGGAAGCGCAAACCGGCAAAACCCAGGCGCAGTGGCTGGCACTGGCCAATCAGCAGGCGTTTGCCAAACACGGTGAACTGGTGGCGTGGCTGAAAGCCGAGCATCAGATCGGCCATGGCTATGCCAACCTGATCGCAATTCGCGCTCGCGAAGCCGCCGCTGGTGGTGCTGCGTCGGAAGATGATTTGGTCACCGCGCAATACGCCGGTAACAAGGCCGCGCTCAAACCGATCTATGAAACGATGCTGGCGTTTGTGCAAACGCTCGGCAAGGATGTCGAAATCAGTCCGAAGAAGACTTATGTCAGTTTGCGTCGCAGCAAGCAATTTGCCCTGATTCAGTCGTCAACGGCGACCCGGCTGGATTTGGGTTTGAATCTGAAAGGCGTCGAGCCGGGCGGCAAACTGGAAGCTTCCGGTAGTTTCAATGCCATGTGTACGCATCGGGTCCGGCTGGAATCGGCTGCCGATTTCACCGCTGAAGTCAAAGGCTGGTTGAAGCAGGCGTATCAGGCGGCTTAAACAAAAACCGGGAACAGCGCTGGCTGTTCCCGGTTTTTGCGTGTAACGGCTGTCGCTTTTCTCGCGCTTATTTCGGCATTTCGCTTAGCGCCTTGCGCTCTTTCGCGCGCTGGCGCTTGTCGGCTTTTTCTTTCTCTTGTTGCTGCTCCAGCTCGCTCGGCGCGGTTGGCATCGGTTTGCGTGGCACGCGGCTTTCCGCCATCGCTGCCTTGTACGCAAACGTCGCCATCACCACGGCGGCCTGGCGCATATCATCCGGCAGCACGTGATCGTAGGAATCGACGTGGGTGTGGTGCAGGCGCGGCATGTAGTCGAGCGGATCCTGGACAAACTGGAAGCCGGGCAGGCCAACATTGTCGAAGGATTCGTGATCGGTGCCGCCGGTGGCGTTGGCGTTAATCGTGCCTTCGCTCAGATCGGCCAGCGGGCCAAACCACTCGCTGAACAGCGATTTCACCGCGACGTTGCCTTCGGTGTAAATGCCGCGGAATTTGCCGCTGCCGTTGTCCATATTGAAGTACACCGAGAAGCGATCGTAATCCGGCTTTTTGCTGATCGGCCAACCCGGCGAGCTCCAGTACCACGGGGTCAGGTTGCGTTCTTCCGGATCAGTCGGTTTGGGCCGTGTTGCCAGATGTTGTTCGACATACGCACGCGAGCCGTACAGACCTTGTTCCTCGCCTGACCACAGACCGATGCGAATCGTCCGCTTCGGTTTGATATCGAGCGCTTTCAGAATCCGCATGGCTTCCATCGTCACCGCCACGCCGGCCGCATTGTCGACGCCACCGGTGCTGGCATGCCAGGAGTCGAGGTGAGCGCCAATCATGACGATTTCCGGATTTTTGTCGGTGCCCGGGAGCTCGGCGATGGTGTTGTAGGATTTGCTGTCATCATCATGGAAGCGGGCATCGACGGCCAGCGCGATACGTGGTGTCTGGCCCTTTTCCAGCAAACGCAGCAGGAAGTGGTAGTGCTCGGCCGACAGAATCATCGCCGGCACCGGAAAGGTTTTGCCAACGCGCTGATCGTGACCGAACACACGAATCAAACCGCCATCGCGGCTACTGCGATAGAGCGCAGCCTTGGCGTTTTCTTTTTTCAGGAACGCAGCAACTGCCTCGCGAAAGGCCAAGCGCTTGCGGTTCTGGGCAATCGAATCCGGCGCGCCATGGGCGTGACTGGCGGGACGCTTCAGATCCAGATTTTTCATCTTGCCGAGATCGTCGCTGCTGTAGCGCTTGAAAATTTCCGGATTCGGTTCGCCGATGTCTTCCGGTTCGCTGAGCAGCACAATCTTGCCGTTTACTTTGCCGCGGTATTTTTCCAGCTCGGCTTCGGTAACGGCATCGACAAAGAACACGTCGCCTTCGATTGTGCCATTGCTACCCGGCGTCCAGGCTACTGGCAAACCCATCAGCGGAGCTTTGCGCGGCGCCAGCAATTGCACGGTGGCGCTGTCGTAGCTCCAGCCACGGCCGAACTCAAACCCTTCCAGGTGAACGTTCGAAAGCCCCCAGGCTTTCAACTGCTCGACAGTCCAGGCGCTGGCCTGCTGCATCTGCGGCGAACCGGTCAGACGCGGACCGATGCCATCGGTCAGCTGCTGCAGCGTCGTCATCACCTGCGAGTGATACAGGCCTTCATCACGGATGCGGTTGATGGTTTCCAGATCGGTTTTGGCGCTGGCGCTGAAAGCGGCACCGAGCAGGGCGGTCAGCAGCAGGGGACGTAAGGCCACGGGATAGTCTCCGGTAAGCAGAAGCGAGGGCTGCCGGAGCATAACGTCGGTACCAGCTGGTGAAAACCAGTGGCAACAGATTCTGACAAAGAAAAAGCCCGCTCGAGGGAGCGGGCTTTTGAATTGGTGGGCGCTAACGGGCTCGAACCGCTGACCCCCTCCTTGTAAGGGAGATGCTCTACCAACTGAGCTAAGCGCCCGAGTACTGCGTTTACTGCATTTTCCGGTCGGGTCCGGAAAGGCGCGCCATCATAGGGATCGAACCCACTGAGGTCAAGCGTTGCCGGAACATTCTCTGCCCGCCAAAGCCGTTGGCGGCGCTGCTACAATGCCGGCCCCGTTCGGCCTGCCCCCTTTCTCTTGAAAACCGGCACACCGAAACAGGCACCCCGACCCGAGGAATGTCCAGAACATGACCGTCCGTACCCGTTTCGCACCGAGCCCGACTGGTTACCTGCATGTCGGTGGCGCCCGCACCGCACTGTATTCCTATTTGTATGCCCATCGCATGGGCGGCCAGTATGTGCTGCGGATCGAAGACACCGATTTGGAGCGTTCGACCGATGCGGCCGTGCAGGCGATTTTCGATGGCTTGAACTGGCTGGGCCTGAAAGAAGACGAAGGTCCTTTTTTCCAGACCAAGCGCTTTGATCGCTACAAGGACGTGATCCAGCAGATGCTGAAAGCGGGCACCGCCTATCGCTGCACCTGCACAAAAGAGCGGCTGGAACAGCTGCGCGCCGATCAGGAAGCGCGCAAGGAAAAGCCGCGGTATGACGGTCACTGTCGCAATAATCCGCCGGCGGATGACGGTACGCCGTTTGTCGTCCGGTTCAAGAACCCGATCGGTGGCGTGGTCGCCTGGGACGATTTGATTCTCGGCCGCATCGAAATTGCCAACGATGAGCTGGATGATCTGATCATCGCCCGCACCGATGGCTCGCCGACTTACAACTTCTGTGTCGTGGTCGATGACTACGACATGAAAATCAGCCACGTCATCCGCGGTAACGATCACGTCTCGAACACGCCAAAGCAGATTAACATTCTGCTGGCGCTCGGCGGCACGCTGCCGCAGTACGGCCACCTGCCGATGATTCTCGGTCAGGATGGTCAGAAACTGTCCAAACGACACGGCGCGGTCAGCGTGATCCAATACCGCGATGAAGGCTATTTACCGCAGGCGCTGCTGAATTATCTGGTCCGGCTTGGCTGGTCACACGGTGACCAGGAAATCTTCTCGATGGCCGAGATGATTGCGCATTTCGACGTGAAAAACGTCAACAAATCGGCCGCGGCATTCGACACCAAAAAACTGCTGTGGCTGAACCATCACTACATCAAGAGCTCGCCGGCCGAAGAAGTGGCCGCGCATCTTGCGTGGCATATGCAGGATCAAGCGATTGATCTGAGCAAAGGCCCGGCGCTGGCGAAAGTCGTCGCCGCGCAAGCCGAGCGTTGCGACAACCTGCGCACCATGGCGCAGCAAAGCCGCTACTTCTATCAGGAGTTTGAGGACTACGATGCAGGGTCGGCAGAAAAGCAACTGACGGCGCAAACGCGCACGGCGCTGGCGGCTTTGCGCGAACAGTTGGCAGCGCTTGCTGAGTGGAACGCTGCAGCAATTCATGCGGCCGTTGATGCCGTGTGCAAAGCGCTGGGCCTGGGTTTTGGCAAAGTCGCACCGCCGCTGCGTGTGGCGATCACCGGTTCGACCGCGTCGCCAAGTATCGACATCACGGCGGAGTTGATCGGCAAAAACCGGGTGCTGGCGCGCATCGATCGGGCGTTGGCGCATATCGACCAAAAAGCCGCGTAAGAGTTGTTGACAGGGGCCGGAGCCACCCCTAAAATGCGCGCCTCTTTCGGGGCTATAGCTCAGTTGGTAGAGCGCTTGCATGGCATGCAAGAGGTCAGCGGTTCGACCCCGCTTAGCTCCACCAGCTTCCTGAGGGGCCGTCTCTAGCGGCCCCTCGTAGTTACAGAAGTCTGTGACAGGAAGTTGGTAAGCAGTACCGAAAGAACAGGTTTAGTCCCCATCGTCTAGAGGCCTAGGACATCGCCCTTTCACGGCGGTAACCGGGGTTCGAATCCCCGTGGGGACGCCAAA
>CAMLNB010000036.1 GCA_946481205.1 uncultured Kangiella sp.
GGTCGTTTGCAGCAATTCCCGGGCGGCCCGTTGCCGACCTTGAACCTGGTCAAGCTGAGCTAGTACCCACTTCCCTGCCCCGCACCGAGTTGCCGGCCATGTCGCCGCCGCAACACATCACCGCAGCAGGCGCTCCCCTCTGGTGAGCGCCTGCGCTTTTATAACGCTGCCCCATCACGAACCCCAGTTCATCCCAAGTATTCGATCTAAAAGGCCGTGGCCGTTGCATTGACAGTGGTTTCCGGGATCTGTACTTTACCGAAAGGTTAATTAACCAAAGAGTTCAGCAATGACCACCGACCCGCTCAGCGCCACCTTTGCCGCCTTGGCCGATCCGACCCGGCGGGCGATTTTGGCCCGGTTGTCCCTGGGTGAAAGCTCGGTCACCGAATTGGCCGAGCCCTTCCAGATGAGCATGCCGGCCGTGACCAAGCACCTGAAGGTGCTGGAGAAGGCCGGGCTGATCACTCGCGGCCGCGCTGCGCAGTGGCGGCCATGCAAGCTGAAAGCACAGCCGCTGCAAGAAGCGGTGGGTTGGCTGGAGCAGTACCGGCAATTCTGGGAACAACGACTGGATCGGCTGGAAGCGTATTTGCAAGAACTGCAAAACCAGCAAAACGCGCCGTCGGTGTCGCCGTCGCCAACGGAGAACAGCACGCAGGCGATCACGGACAAACCCGAGCAGAACGCGACGCGGCCGGCGCGCAAATCTCCGCGGAAAAGGACACCTGACAATGGCACGCACTGAATCCGTGATCGCGGCACCCGCAGTGGAAAACACGGCGTCGGAAACGACACCCGTCCAGCACGACAGCTTTGTGCTGGAACGCCGTTACGACGCCAAACCGGCGCAGGTGTTTTATTGCTGGGCCAATCTCGACGCGAAGAAACGCTGGTTTTTCTGCGACGACTGGGGCCCGGCCGAGCACACACTCGATTTCCGCGTCGGCGGTCGCGAGTACAGCTGCACCGGCCCGCAAGGTGGACCGAAACATATTTATGAAGCGGTGTATCAGGACATCGTGCCAGATCTGCGCTTTGTGTTGGCCTACACGATGACCATCGGCGACAGCCGCATCTCGTCGTCACTGCTGACCGTGGAATGTTTGCCGAACGGCGACGGCACGCTGCTGCGGCTGACCGAGCAACTGGCGGTATTTGATGCGCGCTACACCGTCGCCGATCGCAAACACGGCACGGCGCTGGGGCTGGAAAATTTGGCCGCCGTGCTAGCCACAGCAGCACCGAACTGAGCGCGGCCCTGGGCCGGCGCCACTGCAACACGCACGCAAGGGAGATTCCTTATGGATGCCAAAACCCAAGCACACAGCGAAACCTCTTTGCGCCAGCCAAAACTGTTTCCGGGCCGAGGCCAAGCACTGAGTCTGACTCGCTTTCTGCCAGCAGCACCGGCACAGGTGTTCGCGCTGTGGACCGATGTCAGGCATCTGCTGCAATGGTTTGCGCCAGAGGGATTCAGCATCGTGCTGTGCGAATCCGTGCTACGGGTCGGCGAACATGCCGAGCTGCAGCTGCGCAGTGCCGATGGCAGCGAGTTCAGCATCCGGCGGGCGTATCTGCAGATCGATACGCCCAAACGGCTGGTCTACAACGAACAGTGCGTTGGCAGTAGCGGTGTCTTCTATGAGGCGCTGACTACCGTCACGTTTGAGAAACTGGGCAACAAAACCAAGCTGACGCTGCGCGCCGAACCCCTGCAGCGTTACACCAGCGCCGATCAGGACGAATGGCGCCGCGGCTGCAACGAATTGCTCGACCGGTTCGAGCGGTATCTGACGCAGCCGCAGTAACCCCAATGGAGCAAGGAGAACCGATCATGCAAAAGATAACGCCATTTCTGTGGTTCAACGACAACGCCGAGGAAGCTGTCAATTTCTATTGCTCGGTGTTTAAACGTTCGAGAATCACACTGATTGATCATTATCCGGAGGGCGCGCCACTGCCCAAAGGCACGGTGATGTCGATGGCATTCGAGTTGGAAGGCCAGCAGTTCATGGCCCTGAATGGCGGCCCGATGTTCCGGTTTACGCCGGCCATTTCGCTGCTGGTCGACTGCCAGGATCAAGCCGAAGTCGATGCGCTATGGCAGAAACTCGGCGCCGGCGGCGAGTATCAGCAATGCGGCTGGCTGCAGGACAGGTACGGCTTGTCCTGGCAGATCATTCCATCTGTACTCAGCGAGTATCTGCACAGCAGCGACAAGACCCGCGCCGCCCGTGCAATGCAGGCCATGCTGCAAATGAAGAAGATTGATATTGCCGCGCTGAAGCAGGCCTATGAAGGCGGTTGAGACCACGAACACAGCCAACCGCTGTGGCGATAAAGAAATGTGCTTACAGAAACCCTCACGCCCTAACTGATATTGAGCAAGCGATGCTTGTGCAGGAGCCGTACATGAAAATCACCGTTGAAGCCACCATCAAAGCCGATATCCGCTCGGTCTGGTCGGCTTGGAACAATCCGGACGACATCAAACAGTGGAATGCCGCTTCCGATGATTGGCACACCCCGAGCTGCCGCGTTGATCTGCGCGAAGGCGGCAGCTTTTGCAGCCGTATGGAAGCCAAAGACGGCAGCATGGGTTTCGATTTCGAAGGGGTGTACAGCAATGTGGTCGAACACCAGCTGATTGCCTACACGATGGGCGACGGCCGCAGCGTTTCGATCGGCTTCAAGGAAGTGCCGGACGGCGTGCTGGTCAGCGAGACCTTTGATGCCGAAGGCGAGCATTCCATTGAACTGCAACGACAAGGCTGGCAAAGCATCTTGAACAACTTCGCCAAGCACGTCGAAGCCAAAGTCTAAATCCCCTCGCTCACTGCCGCAGTGACACGTTGCTGTCACTGCGGCAGTGAGCGGCGGCACAGGAACCATCATGAAAGAACATCTGGACGAAAACAAACGTTGGCTGGCGCTGATTGTGCTCTGCCTCGGCGAGTTGATGATTGTGCTCGACACCACCATCGTCAACGTTGCGCTGCCTTCCATTCGGGCCGACTTGCAGTTCAGCGAAACCTCGCTGGTCTGGGTCGTCAATGCCTACATGCTGACCTTCGGCGGCTTTCTGCTGCTCGGTGGCCGATTGGGTGATCTGTATGGTCAGCGGAAAATATTCCTGCTCGGACTGATCCTGTTCACCCTGGCATCGCTGGTCTGCGGCGTCGCCAACTCGCAGGAGCTGTTGATCGCCGCGCGCGCCGTGCAAGGACTCGGTGGCGCCGTGGTGTCCGCCGTCGCGCTGTCGCTGATCATGAATCTGTTCACCGAAGATGGCGAGCGCGCCAAAGCCATGGGCGTGTACGGTTTTGTCTGCGCCGGTGGTGGCAGCGTTGGGGTGTTGCTCGGTGGTCTGCTGACGGATGCCTTCAGCTGGCACTGGATTTTTCTGGTCAACCTGCCGATTGGTATCGCCGTGTATCTGTTGTGCGTGCGCTTGTTGCCGAATCTGCCGGGCCAAGCCGATGGCGGCAAGCTCGATGTCGCCGGTGCAATTACCGTCACCAGCTCGTTGATGCTGGCGGTGTATGCGGTGGTCAATGGCAATGAAGCCGGCTGGACGTCGTTCCAGACGCTGGGATTGCTCGCGATCGCGGCACTGTTGATGCTGAGCTTCCTGGTTATTGAAGCCAATGTCAGTCACCCGCTGATGCCGCTGGGTTTGTTCCGCTTGCGCAATGTCGCGGTGGCAAATGTGGTCGGCGTACTCTGGGCGGCAGCCATGTTTGCCTGGTTCTTTATCTCCGCGCTGTACATGCAGCTGGTGTTGCATTACACGCCGATGCAGGTGGGTTTGGCGTTCCTGCCGGCCAACTTGATCATGGCGGCGTTTTCGCTCGGCTTGTCGGCGAAAATCGTCATGCGCTTTGGTATTCGTGGCCCGCTGGCGTTTGGTTTGCTGCTGGCCGGTGTCGGTTTGGCCTTGTTCGCCCGGGCGCCGGTCAATGGCGATTTCTGGATCGACATTCTGCCCGGCATGGTGTTGTCCGGCATTGGCGCCGGCATTGCGCTGAATCCGGTGCTGCTGGCCGCGATGAGCGATGTCGAGCAAAGCGAATCGGGCCTGGCCTCCGGCATCGTCAACACCTCGTTCATGATGGGTGGTGCACTCGGTCTGGCCGTGCTCGCCAGCCTTGCTGCAGCACAAACGCATGGCGTCAGTGCCAGCGGGGTTGATGATCTGACGGCGCTGAATGCCGGTTACCAAACCGCGTTCGTCATCGGTGCCGGCTTCGCGATTCTTGCTGCGGCGTTAGGCATGTTGCTGCGGCCTTCCGCGCCGACCTCGCCGATGGCGATGTCTGGCGAACAGGCCGCGGCTGCCACGGACTGAAATTGACACCGTGCTGTTTTCTTCCATCTCTTAGATTAACAGGACTGAATCATGAGCCGTCAAATCTATGTCAATCTGCCGGTCAAGGATGTTGCCAAGACCAAGGCGTTTTTCAGTGCGCTCGGTTTTCAGTTTGAGCCGAAGTTTTCCAATGAAGATGCGATCTGCATGATCGTCGCCGATGACATTTACGTGATGTTGTTGGTCGAGAAATTCTTCAAGACGTTCATCAAGACCGAGATCTGCGATGCCAGAAAGAGCACCGAGGTCTTGCTCTGCCTGTCCTGCACCAGCCGGGCCGAAGTCGATGCCATCGTTGCCAAGGCCGTCCAGGCCGGCGGCGGCATTCCGCGCGAGCCGCAGGATCACGGCTTCATGTATGGCCACGCCTTTACCGATCTCGATGGCCACCTCTGGGAATTGGTCTACATGGACCCGAATGCCGCGATGCCGCAATAAGACATCGGAGCTGCCGGCGTGAATATGGACCGTGTCGCCATCGCTGCACGTGACGCTGGCCGGGTTGGCAAATGCTGTGGCACAGTGGCGACATTCGCTGTGCCACAGGATTGCCAGATGGATGCAACGACCAACTTACGATCTTCGCGTTCGATCAGTGTCGTACGCGAGCAGGAAGTCACCATCACGCGGCTACTCAATGCGCCGCGCGAACTGGTCTTCCAAGCCTGGACCGAGCCCCGCCATGTAATGCAATGGTGGGGGCCGCAAGGCTTCCGCAATACAGACTGTGAAATGGATGCTCAGGCCGGCGGCCGCTTTGCTTTGCACATGACCGGGCCGGATGGCGTCAGCTACCCATGCCTCGGTTATTACGAGGAAATTACCCCACCGAGCCGGATCGTATTTGTCGGTGAAGCCGATGATCGCCATCCTTGCGGCGCTGGCCTGCCACCGCGAGCGCGACTGACGCTGACGCTGGTGGATTTTCACGGCAAAACCGAGCTGACTCTGCATACCCGATTTGAATCGGTTGCCATGCAGCAGGCCGCGGTGGCAGCGGGATATCGCATCGGTTGGGAAGGTGCATTTGAACGGCTGGCCGAACTGCTGGGTGTGGAATAACCATTCGCCGAGTAAACGCTCGTCGAATAACCGTATGGCCTGCGCGACGGACGCGCTAACGAGAGCACCGAGACATGAACACAACTGCCGACCGCGAGATTCGCATCAGCCGCTTGCTGAACGCGCCGGTGACCCTAGTGTTTCAAGCCTGGACGCAACCGCAGCATGTCGCGCAGTGGTGGGGCCCCACCGGTTTTCGCAACACCATTCATGAAATGACCGTGGCGCCAGGCGGGGTCTGGCGCTTCCTGATGCACGGACCGGATGGCCGCGATTACCCGAACCGCGTGGTCTTCAAGGAAGTGATTGCCAACGAGCGCCTGGTTTATCTCCATACCGATGACATCGATGACATCCATGCGCCGGGTGAAGCGGCAATCCAGTTTGAAGTCACCGTGACGTTTATCGAGCAGCAAGGCAAAACCCACATCGAGATGCGGCTGCTGTTTGCCAATCCAGCGCTACGCGACCGGGTGGCCCACGAATTCGGCGCCATTGACGGTGCCAACCAAACGCTGGATCGCTTGGCCGCCTATCTTGAAACCATGGCGCGCTGAATGGCACGACAGAAATGCATCAGTAGACGCTGCCGCGCCGGCGTTGCGGTTCTGTGTGAGCCTGAGCAGGGCTGAATGCAGTTTTTTTTACCGCAGTGATGCCGGCAACGGCGCTGCTGCGCAGTTCATCAAGAGCATCATAACCACAACAAGGAGTCTGCCATGACCGCTATGCTTTCCCTCTGGTTACCGATTGTGCTGACCGCGGTGTTCGTGTTTATCGCCAGCAGTCTGATTCATATGGTGTTCCAGTGGCACAAACCGGATTACAAGCAACTGCCAAACGAAGACGCGGTGCGCGAAGCATTGCGCGCCGGTAATGTCACGCCGGGCAAATACGTGATGCCGTACTGCACTGACATGAAAGCCATGCAAGACGAAGCGCAGCTGCGAAAATATCGCGAAGGACCGGTCGGCTTTGTCATGCTAGGGCAGCCGGGCGTGCCGAACATGGGCAAGTCGCTCGGTACGTGGTTTTTGCTGACGCTGATTGTCGCGGCGCTCGCGGCCTTGATCGCGGCGCAAGCGGTCGGCCTGCAAGCGGATGGCCGCCGTGCGGGCCATCTGATCGGCATGATCAGCTTGCTTGCCTACGGCGTCGGCAGCGTCGTCAACGGCATCTGGATGTGTGTGCCCTGGCGCAGCGTGGCCAAACACGTACTGGATGCGTTGATTTATGCGACGATCAGCGCATTGACGTTTATGTGGTTGTGGCCGGCCGGCTAGTTTTATCGAGTCAACGCAGCGATTGCCGCCATCAACGCGGCAATCGCTCGTAGACAGAACGCACACCTCGCCATCGGATTTAGCGCCCGCTGCTCACCCCGCCCGCCACTTTGCTGCCATTTGCTCCACCTGACGGCAACGCATTGGCAAGCCGCACCTTTTGTCCGTGCTGGGTCGATTCGGCACCGCGAATAATCACCTGATCACCCACTTTCAAGTCGGCGCTGATGGCAATCTTGTCGCCGGTACCGGCACCGGCAGTAACCGGCGTGCGCTGGGCAACGCCATCGGCCGCGACACGCAGCACATACATCTGCTGCTCACGAATCACCAAGGCATCGCGCGGCACGACCAAAGTCTGCTCGGCAATCGATTTGGGTACGGCAACGCGCACCGCCAAGCCCGGCGTCGCCGCTAACTGACGGGCATCGAGCCGCAGTTCAAAGGTTCGGGAATTGACGTTGCCGGTCGGAGTGAACGCACGCACCGGCAGCTCGATCAGTTTGCCGGCATACTCGACACTGAGCCGCTTGCTGCCGTTGATGAACGGCGCCAGCGCGATCGGCGCCTGCACCTGCACATCCAACCCGCTGGTATCGACCAGCTGCGCCACCGGTTGGCCAATGCGAACATACTCGCCCTGTTGTACGCGCTGCTGGGCAACAACACCGTCGAATGGCGCCGTGATGCTGGCTTTGTTGATCGCGAGCTTGGTCTGGGCAATCAACACCTGCTGCTCTTGGATGCTGGCGGCATTGATGTCGCGGTCACGCTCGGTGGCATCCATCTCGGTACGGGCAATGCTGTTGTTGGCGATCAGCGTTTGCAGGCGACGCAGATGCTTCTCGTAATAGGTTTCGCTGGCACGCAACCGCATCAGCACGGCCTCTTGTTCGGCCAGATCCAGCTTCAGCCGTTCGGTATCGATGCGCGCCAGCGCATCGCCACGCTTCAGCTTGCTGCCGATTTCGGCGACCCAGATAAGCTGACCTTCCTGCTCGCTGGCGATCTGCGAATCGTGCCGGCTGATCACATTGGCCGGCACCCACATGACCGGCGCCAGTTGCTGCGCCTCGACCGGCGCGATGGTCACCAGATTCGGTTCCGGTTCCGCCGCTTGTGCAGATGACAAGCACAGCAAGCCAAGGCCCGCAACCAGCCGGCGAACGACGTGCGCCGAAGCGCTGTTCAAAGCAACATGAGACATGATGAGCATCCTTATTCCTGCATCCACTTCGCTTAGGCCACGGATTCCAACACCGGCTGTTGTTGCCGCTGCGTCTTCAATTCCAACAAGGTCAATTTGGTTTCGCCCAGCCGCAGCAGGCAGGGCAGCAACAGCAGCGTGAACACAGTACTGACTGCCATGCCGCCGGTGATCACGGTGGCCAGGCCGCGATAAATCACGCTGCCTTCACCGGGCGTCACCACCAGCGGCAAGGTGCCGACCAGACCGGTCAAGCTGCTGATAAAAATCGGTCGCAAGCGCCAGCGCACGGCCTGCTCCACCGCCTGGTGCCGACTCAAGCCGTTACGCTCGGCTGTGCGGGTTTGATCGACCAGCAAGATCGCGTTGTTGATGACCAAGCCGATCAAGATGATGAAGCCGATCATCGTCAGCACATCGAGCGGTTGAAAGGTGAACAGATTCAATACCCGCAATGCGACAACACCGCCAACGGTTGCCAGTGGCAGCGTCAGCATCACCAGCGCACCGTCCTTGACCGAGCGGAACAGCGCACACAACACCAGGAACAACACCAGCAACGCCATCAGGAAATTGCCGCCCATGGTCCGGATGGCTTTTTCGAGTTGGTCGGCGTTGCCGCCGTATTGAATGTTGGCGCCAGCCGGCAACAGGCCACGCAGTTCTGGTTCCACTTCCGCTTTCAGCGTTGCGATCGTTTGCTCCAGCGACCAGCCTTCCGGCGGACTGACATTGAGGCTGACGGTGCGGCTGCGATCGACGCGCAGCAAACGGGTCGGACCGACCGTTTGTTCAATGCCGACCAGCTCGCGCAGCGGTACAACATTACCGGCTGGCGTAAACAACGGCGCATCGGCCAGCGTTTCCGGATCGAACGCCTGCTCGCTGCGGACAATCACGTCCTTGCGCTTGTCACCATCGAAATACTCACCGACAAACATGCCATCACCGAGCGCACGGACAATGGTGCCGATCTCGCGCCGGGTCCAGCCCTCTTCATTGATGCGCCGGTCATCCGGGGTCAGTCGCAATTGCGGCTCAGCCATATCGAGCCCCGGTTGCGGCTGCACATTGGCACCCGGGATCACTTCCTGAATTTTTTCCATGCCGCGCCGGGCTGCCGCCAGCAGCGCATCACTGTCGCGCGATTGCAGATGCAGCTCGACATTGCGGGCGCCGCCAAAACCGCCGAACAGTTCGCCCTGATCGGCAAAGGCGCGCGTGTCCGGCAAATCGATCAGAATCTCTTTGCGAACGATCTGCACCATTTCCTGCAAGCGATCTTCATCCTGAACACGGACGCCGATGGTGCCGCCCCAGCTGCCGATGATGATGTAATAGTTCTTCAACGCCGGTTGCTTGTCGCCGGCCATGTACGGCGCCAGCCGCTCGACAATCGGTTCGACCACATCTTTTTCCAGCGCATTGATGTTGGCGCCGGGTGGGAATTGAAAGAATGCATCGACCGCATCACGCTTGATCGGCGGCAGGTAATCGAGGCTCGGCAGTGCCAACCAGGTGATCGTAGTCGGCACGATCAGCAAGGTCGCAATCACGGTGGCGCGTTTGCGGCCGGTACTGGTCAACCGCATCACCCATCCGGTCATGCGTTCCCAGTGTTTGCCGAATTTGTCTTCGGTGTTGAATACCTTCAGGCCGTAGCGGGCGGCGATTGGCAGCACCGTTACCGCCACCAGCATCGACATGCAAACCGCAATGGCAATGGTCAGCGCCAAATCGCCAAACAATTGGCCTTCGATGTCTTTCAGGAAGAACACCGGCAGGAAAACCGCCACCGCCGTCAGCGTCGACGCCATCAACGCGCCCCAGACTTGGTTGGCGCCTTGCTCGGCGGCGTTTTCGGCATTCTCGCCGCGCTCGCGCAGGCGGATGATGTTTTCCATCACCACGACGGCGGCATCGAGCACCATGCCGACCGCGAATGCCAGCGCCGCCAGCGAGATCACGTTCAGCGAGCGGCCGGTCAATTGCAGCACAATAAACGTCGCCAGCAACGATGCCGGAATCGCCAGCGCGGTCAGCAAGGTGGCGCGCCAATTGCGGACAAACACCCAGAGAATGAACAGTGCCAGCAGCACACCGTAAATCAGATCGCCGGTGACCAGATCAACCGCGCGATTGATAAACACCGACGGGTCGAACGACTGCACCATGCGCAGCTGCTTCGCCGCCAGCAATTCGGTATTGATCGCGTCGACTTCGGCTTTGACCTTGGTCAGCGCCTCCAGCACATTGGCGCCACTCTGACGGTTGATCCGGATCGAAAATGCCGGGTTGCCGTTCTGTATCGCCAGGTTGGCGCGGTCGGCGGTGCGCAGCTCGACGGTCGCCACATCGGCCAGCCGAATCGGCACGCCGTCGCGCCAATCCAGAATCAGCTCCCGCATTTCTTCCGGCTCGTATTTGCCGCTGAAGCGCAAGGTGTACTGGCGCCGACCGACATCAAGCAAACCACCGGAAACGTCGTTGCTGACACTGACCCGGTTGACCAGATCCGGAATTCGCAGCCGGTACTGCACCAACTTTTCGGTATCGAAACGGATTTGCAGCTCTTCTTGTTCGGCGCCGCTTTCAATGTTGGCGCTGGACACGCCGGACACCGCCTCCAGACGCGGCCGCACCACATCATTAATGTAGTCGTACTGTTCGTTCAGCTTGCCTTCGTAACCGGGCAGCGCCTGCAGAAAGAAATAGGTCAGGGCTTCGCGACCGCCGCCCCAACCACCGAGCAACACTTGCGGCGGCGTCGCATCACGCGGCAGCGCCGGCAACCGATTCATTCGGCTGATCACTTCGATCAGCGTTTGCTGCATGTCGGTGCCGATGGCGAATTCGAGATTGATCCAGGCGCCGCCCTGGTTGGCATTGGATTCGATGGCTTCGAGTCCCGGCAGGCCTTGCAGCACTTCTTCCTGCGGCTCGATGATCTCGGACTCCAGTTCCTGTGGCGAGGCTGCACGCCAACCGGTCTGAATCGAGATTACGGGTCGTTCGATGTTTGGAAACAACTGGATCGGCATCTGCCAGAATGCATACAAGCCAAACAGCATCGTCAGTGCGACAACAACGGCGACAGCAGCTGGATTGGCCAGCGCTTTTGAGGTCAGGTTCATGACCGACATCCCTGCAAGCGGAATTGCGGCGAAGCATGGGCGCAAGCATGACGAAAGGAAATCGATACGCGGCCAATTGACCAGCGACTGCGACCAGCGGTGCGACACCAATCCGGCAACGATGTAATCTGTTAATCAAGTGTTGCGGCGGTAACAGAGTGTGTCGTTCAGCAAGCAAAACGCAGCAAAGACGACACGCATAAGCAGTGCCAGCCTTGCGAACAATACGACGGAATTATTTACGCGAAATGCTTGATCTTGTCTTTGTAGCCGCGGCTCATTTTGAGTCGGGTACCGTTTTTCAATAGCAGAAAGAACTCGCCATTGATGTGATTCTGGATCTTGTCGACATGATCCAGATTGATGATGGTGGAGCGGTGGATACGCTGGAACAGCGCCGGATTCAGGTAGCGCTCCAGCTCTTTCATCGTGCAACGCATGATGTGGGTCTGGTTGGCGGTATGCAGGCACATGTAATCGCCGGCCGCATCGACCCAGGCGATATCCTTGATCTCGACCAGCGTTGTCTCATTGCGGTCTTTGATCGACAAGCGGCTGGGATAGCTGGTCTCATTGCCGGCCCGGCTGAACACCTCGTCGACCGAACTGTACTGCTCGCCGGTGATGTCGCCGATGAAATTCATCAGTCGCTGTTTGTCGCTTTCCGAGACTTTTTGTGCCAGTTGCTGCCGGACTCTGGCAATGGTTTTCGCCAGCCGCTCTTCATCAACCGGCTTCAGCACATAATCGACAGCATGGACGTCAAATGCATCGAGCGCGTACTCATTGAACGCCGTGACAAAGACGATCAGCGGCATTTGCTCGGCTTGCAACGCGCGCACGACATCGAAGCCATTCAAACCCGGCATCTGGATATCCAGAAACACCAGATCCGGATGGTGTTCGGCGATGCTGGTCAAGGCTTCGCGGCCATTGCTGCACTGACCCAGAATTTCGATATCCGAAAAAGCCGCAAGCCGCAGACTGAGTCCGCGGCGCGCCAGTGATTCATCATCGACGATCAGTGCGCGTATGCTCATGCCGGCGCTACCTCCGCGCCTCCGCGGCGCAATGGCTCGGTTTGATACGGAATGCGGATGCTGACTTGCAAACCATGCGGCTGCACATTGCTGAGCTGGAACGAGTGATCATCGCCATACAGCTCACGCAGCCGTTCGCGGGTATTGCGGACACCAACGCCGCAACCTTTACCGCCGCCATTTTGTGGCACCGGCAATGCCTGTTCTGGCAAACCAAGCTCCAACCCCGGAATGCCCGGACCGTCGTCCGAGACTTCCAGCAGCAACTCACGGGCAAACACCCGGGCGCGGATCGCGATGGTGCCGCCGTGCTCCGCTTTGGCAATGGCGTATTTGATGGCGTTCTCGACCAGCGGCTGCAACAACAGGCTCGGGATCAATCCGTCCAGGGCCGGCTCTTCCAGATCAAACTGCAGGGTCAGCCGCTCCTCGAACCGGACCTTCTCGATATCCAGATACAGTTTCAGCGCGTTGATCTCCTGCGCCAGCGTGGTTTTCTGCATCGGGTCATTGTCGAGCGAATAGCGCAGGAAATTCGACAACCGCGCCACCATGTCATTGGCGACCGTGTTGTTCTTTTCCAGAATTAGCGTCGAGATGGCATTCAAGGTGTTGAACAGGAAATGCGGGTTCAGCTGGTAACGCAGCATTTTCAGCTGCGACTCATGCGCCAAGGCATTCGCCCGCAGCGCCCGCTGGGTGGCCTGCTGCATGCCTTCATAAAACTTGAAGCCGAAGTAGAGCCCGCTCCAGCAGATGAAAATATAGAAAAGCCCGGTGATGCCTTTGAAATAGTGCATCAGTGACGGCGTGTGATCCGGACCGCATTCGTCCGGGCAAATGCTCCACAGGATGTAGTTGCAGACAATGGCCATCGCGCCGGCACAGACATAGGAGCCGATCACGACCACGCTCACCTGCTGCCAGATCGGCCGGTCCCAGACCTTCCGGTACAGCAGCCGCAAGCCCAGGGTGATGGTAAAACCGGTCGCCGCACTGGCCAGTCGATACCACGGCAGCCCCCACTCCTCGCCCCAGTAACGGCCAGCCAGAAACTGCGCCAAACCATAGGCCAGCCAGCCACTGATGTTCAGCAGCCAGAACAGGCGATTCCGATTTTCCAGCATTTGGCTGAGCAACATCATGGCTCACAGGTAGGCAAAGGGCAGGCAGATTGTAGGCGAACGCCCCTGCCAACGGCCGCACATTCGTCGCAGCGGCAAAACGCTTGGTCGTATCCGATGATCGGCTAAGTGCGTGAAGCCCAGTTCAGTCGGGTTGCCGCAACAGCTCCGCGAAACGCTGCAATCCCGGGCTGGCCGCTTCCTCCCGCCGGCGGACAAACAAGGTATCGACCCAATGCGCCGGCTCCGTCAGCGGCTCCAGCTGCAGCGCCGCAAGATCGCGGTAAGTCTCGACCGCGCTGCGTGGCAGGATGGCGACACCAACATCTTCGCGGACACAACCGAGCACACCGTCCAGGGTATCGAATTCGAGCCGGCGGAACGGTTGCCAACCTTGCTCGGCGAAATGCCGATCCAGCAGTTGCCGATAACTACAACCCGGTTGAAAGACGATGGCGGTCAATTGCTGGCGACGGAGCCGGGTCGCGATATCTGCGCCGTTGCGCGCTCGCACCAGCACCATTTCCTCGCGAAACACCGTTTCGGTTTGCAGATCCGGATGCAACACCGGCGCCGCCACCAACACCGCATCAAGCCGATGCGCCAACACATCATCCAGCATTTCGATGCTGGTGCCGGTGCGCACTTCCAGCTGTACATCGGGATGGGCGTGATGAAACGCGCTGAGCACCATCGGTAAACGAACCGCCGCCGTCATTTCGGTGGCGCCGATGCGCAAGCGACCACGCAATGTTGCGCCGTCTCGTACTGCGGCTTCCGCTTCTGCATCCAATGCCCAGATTTTCTCCGCATAGAGCTGCAAGCGTTCGCCGGCAGCAGTCAGGGTCATGCCACGGCTGTGCCGGACAAACAGCATGACGCCCAGCTCAGCTTCCAGCTCTTTCAGTCGCTTGGTGACATTCGATTGCACCGTGTGCAGCTCCTCTGCCGCTGCACTGACCGAGCCATTGCGAGCCACAGAAGCAAATGTCGCGAGATTAAGCCGATCCATTCGCCGTTATCTCCCGGAGAGAAAGCAGCCATCTTATCAATTCATTATTCAGCGCGCTGGCAACGGCCTAGCCTGACCGCAGCTGACGACGCCCGCTGATCACCGTTCGCCGATGGACGCAACATCCGCCGACTCGCCAAGCCTTCCCCCACCTGTTCAAGGAGTCTTATCCATGCAACACCACCCACGTACCGTCATCATCACCGGCGCTTCCAGCGGCATTGGCTTGGCGCTGGCAGAAGCGTATCTCGCCCGCGGCGACAATGTTGTCGGCAATGCCCGCACAGCGGCCCGCTTGGAGGCGGTCGCGGCCAAACTGGCCAGTCCGGGACGTTTTCTGCCGGTAGCAGGCGACATTGCCGATCCGGCAACAGCGGTCAGCTTGTTCGAGCGTGCTATCGCTGCATTTGGCGGCGTCGATATCTTGATCAACAACGCCGGGATTTTTGACTCCAAACCGTTTGCAGAATACAGCCCGGCCAATATTGACGCTGCTATCAATACCAACTTGCGCGGTTTTGTTCATGCCAGCCAGCAAGCCATCAAGCATATGCAACCGCGCAAAGCCGGCCACATCATCAATATCAGTGCCAGCATCGCTGAGCAGCCGCTTGCCAATGTACCGGCGACCTTGCCCATCCTGATCAAGGGCGGCATCAACAGCGCCACCAAATCGCTGGCCATTGAACTCGCGCCCCACAACATCAAAGTGTCAGCCGTTGCCCCCGGCATCATCGACACGCCGCTGTTCACCCGCGACATGCACAGTTTCCTGCACACCTTGCAGCCGCTTGGTCGCATGGGCAGCACCGCCGACATTGTCGCCGCGGTGATGTACCTGACCGATTCGGATTACAGCACCGGCGTGGTCCTGCCTGTCGACGGCGGGATGAGCGCAGGTCGCTGGTAACCGCTGTTACCGATCCTCATCACAATCAACGGAGTTATGCCATGCCTTATGTCCACATTCAGGTGACGCGCGAAGGCGTCACCGCCGATCAAAAAGCGGAGTTGATCAAAGCCAGCACCGACATGCTGGTGCGTGTACTCAACAAGAACCCGGCGACCACCTTTGTCGTGATCGAAGAGGTCGATACCGACAACTGGGGGGTAGCCGGCCAAACCGTGACACGATTACGCGCGCAGGAAAAAGCGGCAGCAAAAACCTGATCGATAACCGGGGAAGCCAAGGATTGGCTTCCCCGGTATTTGCCCATCGCCGTCGCACTCAGGTGGCGATGATGCGCATATCCCCAAGCGCATGCCGCTTGTCGGTCCAGCCAGTGTTCCGATAAAACGATCGTTGCACTTTTGATTTGATCGGCTTAGCATGCGCGCCTTCTCATTCACGAACCGCAAAGGAGGAACTCAACATGAAGTACACGTTGCACCTTTGCAGGTCGTATCCGGTTTGATCGTCTCCCGCCGCTAATCGCAGCGGCACGCATTGCCCGGCTTCGGCCTGCCACTTCCTGATTTTTTATTGACGCCATTTGGGAATGGATTATGGGCAATTGCATCCTGCAGTTGGCCGACGGCATCGTTTTGATCGCCTCGGACCACACCTGGATCGAAGGTAAAGCGATCCAGCAATTAGAAACCACTGCCCGCTTGCCGGGCATGCAGTACGTCGCGGGCATGCCGGATTTGCATCCGGGCCGCGGCTACCCGGTCGGTGCCGCCTTTTTTTCGCGGGAACGGTTTTATCCCGCGCTGGTTGGCAACGACATTGGTTGTGGCATGGCGCTGTGGCAGACCGATCTGCCAGTGGCCAAGCTGCGACTGGACAAACTGGAACAACGCCTCGGCAACATCGACGAGCCGTTGGCCGAAAGTGACATAAAGGAATCCTGGCAGGACGGCATCGACAGGTTCGGTTTGCCGCTGACAGGACATGAACGCTCGCTGGGCACCATTGGTGGCGGCAATCACTTCGCCGAGCTGCAACAGCTCGACGTGGTGTATGACGAGCAGGCCGTGCTTGCACTGCAGCTCGATCGATCGCAGCTCCTGCTGTTGGTGCACAGTGGCTCGCGTGGACTGGGTGAGGCCATTCTGCGTGAGCAGATTGAGCAGTTCGGTCACCACGGTCTGGCAGAAGATAGCGCCGAGGCACAGCTGTATTTGGCGCGCCATGACGGTGCGCTGCGCTTTGCCGAACGGAACCGGGAACTGATCGCCCGGCGCATGCTCGAGCGCCTGCGTGCGCACGGCAGCCAGCGCTTGGATGTGCATCACAACCTGGTCAGCCGCGCGACCATTGCCGGATATCACGGCTGGTTGCATCGCAAAGGCGCTACACCGTCTGATGCCGGGCCCGTTGTGATTCCCGGTTCGCGCGGCGACTACAGCTACCTGGTTCAGCCGGTTGTCGATGATCGCAGCCTGCGCTCACTGGCGCACGGTGCCGGTCGCAAATGGCAGCGCAGCGATTGCAAAGATCGTTTGCGGCAACGCTACACGGCCGAGCAGCTGACGCGCACGCCACTGGGCAGCCGGGTGATTTGCGCTGATCGCAGCTTGCTGTTTGAAGAAGCACCGGAAGCCTACAAACCGATCGACTCAGTCGTCGGTGCGTTGCGCGACGCCGGTTTGGTGCAGATCTTGGCGCGGCTGAAACCGGTGCTGACTTACAAAACACGCGGGGAGAACGGCTGATGATGTTGCTGCAACTCTCCGCAGCCCAAGGTCCGGCCGAATGCTGTCTGGCGGTGGCCAAGGCCTGGAGCTGTCTGCAACAGGAAGCGCTGGCTATGGCCGTCAGCGTGACCGATGTCGAGGTCGTGCCCGGCCCCGAGTCCGGGACTTAAGCCTCGCTGCTGCTGCACCTGGACGGCATTGCGGCTGAGGAGCTGGCCGCGCGCTGGTGCGGCAGCTTGCTATGGGTGTGCCCGAGTCCGTACCGGCCACAGCACGGTCGCAAGAATTGGTATTTTGGCGGCCAACGCTATGCTGCACCCACCCGCGAGTTTGTCGACACGGTGCGTTTTGAAACGCTGCATGCCGGCGGGCCCGGCGGCCAGCATGTCAACAAAACCGAGTCGGCGGTGCGGGCGATTCATGTCGCCAGCGGGCTCAGTGTCAAAGTACAGAGCGAACGCAGTCAGCACGCCAACAAGAAACTGGCCCTGCTGCTATTGGCTCAGCGCGTGGCGGCGCAACACGAGCAGGCGCACGCGGCGTTGCGCAGCGACCGGCGCTTGCAACACCACACACTCTGCCGCGGCAATCCACTGCGGCGTTTTCTTGGCCCGGCCTTTGTGCCGGGCTGAGTCTGTATTTCGCCATCAAACTGACCGGCCTCACGCTTTCGAGACCATATCCTCGCCAATAGGCGGAATCCGACTAAACTGTTTGGTATTGCACTCCAACTGCTTGACCGATGTCGGTGGTCTTTCGTTGTGGCACCGCCAGCTGGCCGACACTGCGATCACGTTCCGATCTCCATGGCGCTCGACCTGTTTGTTCAATTGGCCCGCTCGACGCGGCTCGGTATGGTCGGCCTGCCCGCCGCCTTTCATCAATTGGCACTACTGCTCGCTGCGGAGTTGCAGGTCAACCGGGTCGGGCTGTGGCAATTCAGCGCGCCACGGCAAGCGTTGTTATGCCGGTTATTGCATCAGCGCGGCAACTCCACCCAAACCGGTGATATCGCATTATCGGCCACCTTGTTCCCGGCCTATCTGCAAGCGCTCGGTGACGGCGCCACCGTGCCGATCACCGATGCCCAGCACGATCCGCGTTGCACCGATTGGCTCGCCGGCTATCTGGCGCCGTTTTCGATTGCCGCGCTGCTCGATGTGCCCTTGCAGGTCAATGGCCAGTTCTGGGGTTGCCTGCGCCTGGAACAAACCGGCCAAGCGCGCCAGTGGACCGACGCCGAGCAACAGCTGCTGAGTTTTGCCAGCCTGCTGCTGGAGCCGCTGCTGCAACTGGATCTACTGCAACAGCAACAACATGTGGCGCGCGACAGCGATGCCCGTTACCGCATTTTGTTCGAAGGCACCGGCGACAGCATTTTTCTGATGCGCGGCGAACAATTTGTCGATTGCAACCCGGCGACGCTGCAGATGTTTGGTTGCACGCGCGAGCAAATCATCGGCCAGCCGCCGTACCGGTTCTCGCCCAAACACCAACCCGATGGCCGCCGCTCCGATGAAAAAGCGGTGGAGAAAATCACCGCCGCATTCAGCGGCCAAACCCAGAATTTTGAGTGGCTGCACTGCCAGTACGACGGCACACCTTTCGATGCCGAAGTGACCCTGAATGTGATCAATATCCGTGGCGAGCCGCATCTGTTGGCGACAGTGCGCGACCACAGCGCACGCAAGCGCGCCGAGACCGAACTGGCGCAGTCGCGGCAGGCACTGCTTGAACGCAATGAGAGCCTGCGGCTGATCAACCAGCTGTCGACCCAGCTGCATGGGTCAGCCGATATCAAAGCCATTCTCGACATCACCTGCACCGCGCTGCGTCAGCTAACGCCAACGCCGCATGTCGCCATTTATCTGCACGATGAGGAATACGCGTCGCTGCGCGTCGTTGCCAGTACTGGCTTTGCCGAAAACGTGTTTCCGGTTGGCGCGATCACGCCGCTGGCCGACGCGATCGATCTGTTGGCGCTGCGCGACCGCAGCTTGTTTGTCAGCGAACAGCTGGCCGATGACGCACAACTGCCCACTGATTTGCGGGCACAGCTGCAAAGCAGCGGCATTCACGCCGGCGTGGTCATCCCGCTGCTGTATCGCGATATTTCGCTCGGCCGCATCGGGCTTTGGTACAACGCGCCGCATGCCGTTGGCGCCATCGAGCGCGATTCCTTTGTCGCCATTGGCAACACCGTGGCGCTGGCCATTGCCAGTGCCCGCCATGTTGATGGCTTGGAATACCTGGCGCATCACGACAGCCTGACCGGCTTGCCCAACCGAATGTTCCTGCACCGCGAATTTGCCGCGCAACTGAGCAACCCGACCGAGACCACCCGGGCGGTGTTGATGCTGATGGATCTGGATCGGTTCAAGGAAATCAATGACACGCTGGGCCACCATGTCGGCGACTTGCTGCTGCAGCAAATCGGCCCGCGGCTGAAATCTGCCTTCAGCAATCAAGAAGGCGTGCTGTGCCGACTCGGTGGCGATGAATTTGCGTTGCTGCTTTTGCACGGCATCGGCGGCGCCGACAGCAGCGTGGAATCGGCGCGACAGTTTGCTCAGCAATTGCTGACCGCGCTGCGCACACCCTATGTGGTCAGCGGCATGCAGCTGATGGTCGATGCCAGTATCGGCATCGCGTTTTTTCCCAGCGATGGCACCGACAGCCACGCCCTGCTGCGCAGCGCCGATGTCGCGATGTATGACGCCAAGCGTCGCGGTGGTGGCATCGCGGTCTATGACCGTTCACAGGATCAGAACAGTCCGGAACGGCTCAGCATGGCAGCGGATCTGGATCTGGCGATCCGTGAACAGCAATTGTTGCTGCATTTCCAACCGAAGCTGGAGTTGAAAAGTGGCCGCATCAGCGGCTTCGAAGCCTTGGTGCGCTGGCAGCATCCGCGACTGGGATTGTTGTACCCGGACAGTTTCCTGCCGTTGGCGGAAATGAGCGAAGCGATTCATCCCCTGACCGAGCGGGTGTTGGATCTTGCGCTGGAGCAGTTGCAGCGCTGGCAAGCGCAAGGCCTGCAGCTGACGCTGGCGGTCAATCTGTCGGCGCGCAATCTGCGCGATGATCGGATTCTGAGCATCGTGCAGCAGGGGCTCAGACGCTACCAGATCGCGCCGGCGCAACTGGAATTGGAGATCACCGAAACCGCGTTGATGGATGATCCGGAACTGGCCGCCGAACGGCTCGACCGGTTGGCCGCGCTCGGCGTCCGGTTGGCGATTGACGATTACGGCACCGGCTATTCATCGCTCGGTTATCTGCACCGCTTGCCGATTCATGCGCTGAAAATTGATCGATTGTTTGTTCGCGACATGTTCAGCAACGAGCACGACACCATCATCGTTCGCTCGACCATTGCGCTGGCACATAACCTCGGCTTGCAGGTGGTCGCCGAAGGCGTCGAGGACGGCCAGACCCAGATGCTGCTACTCGGCATGGGCTGTGACCATATCCAGGGCTATCACCTGGCGCGGCCGCTGCCGGCAGGCGAACTTGGTCGTTTTCTGACCGGCCGGCCGTTGCTGCCCGGTTGATTCCGCCTGTAATCCCCTTTCCGTCTGCCGGATTGCCCCCGATTCAGGCCGCTCTGCACCCGCTCCTGCCCAATAACCAATAA
>CAMLNB010000037.1 GCA_946481205.1 uncultured Kangiella sp.
CGACAATCCCAATGCTTACGGCGATTTGCAGGGCCTGAATTTCTGGGCCTGGTGGTTGGCCGCGGTCTTCGCCCAGGAAAAATTTATCACGCTGTTTTCGGTGCTGTTCGGTACCGGCATGGCGCTGTTCAAAGCGCGTTTGGATCAGCAGCCGGGTGTTGCTGCGGCCCGCCACTATCGCCGCATGTTCGGTCTATTGCTGTTCGGCGTCTTGCACGCCTATCTGCTGTGGTTTGGTGACATCCTGACCATCTATGCCATCTGCGGCATGCTGCTGTATCCCCTGCTGAGCTTGTCATGGCGTTGGTTGCTGCTGATTGTGTTGGGGCTGTTTGCCATCGAATATTCCATGCTTTACTCGATGACCTACAGCCTGCAGCAATTGTCGCCCGAGGCCCTGCAATCGATGCAGGAACACTGGCAACCGAGTGCGGCACTTCTGCAAGAAGAAATCGCTGCCTATCGTGGTGACTGGCACAGCCAGATGCTGCGCCGCGTGCCCGATGCCTGGGACGGTGAATGGGCAACGTTGCTGTTCTACGGTCCGCGTTTGTGTGGCCAGATGCTGCTTGGGGTTTTGCTGTATCGCACCGGTTGGATCGTCGGCCGCTACGCTGCCGTCTGGTACAGTCGGCTCGGCGCAGTGACATTTCTCAGTGGCTTGGTGTTGGTGCTGATTGGCGTGCAGCGTAGCGTCGATTCGGAATTTGCTTTCGCGGACAGTCTGCTGATGGGCAATTACTGGAACAGCGCTGGTTCTTTGCTGATGGCAGCCGGTTACGCCAGTCTGATTATTCGCTGGAGTCAGCGCGCTAACCCCGGCATGGTGCAGCACTGGTTGCGTTGCACTGGCCGGATGGCGTTCAGCAATTATCTGTTGATGAGTTTGCTCTGTACGAGTCTGTTCTACGGTCATGGCTTGGCCTGGTTCGGTCAAATGGATCGACTGGCCTTGCTCGCCGTGACGCTTGCTGTGTGGGCGGTGTTGATCAGTTTTTCGGTGTTCTGGCTGCAGCACTTTCGCAGCGGGCCATTGGAATGGTGCTGGCGTTGGCTGACCTATGGCGAACGCAGCCGCTTGCGTCTGAACACTCCCTCATCGTGACGATGCCAGCATGAACACCGACGCGCCCGAAGCGGCCAGTCTGTTCGCTCGCTACGGGCTTGATGCGGCCTTGCCGCTACTCGATTTGCGCGCGCCGCAGCATTATCGCCAAGGCCATTTTCCCGGCGCGACCCATCTGCCATTGCCCGATCTGCGTTGGCGCCGACACGAATTGCCGGCGCCAGGTGCCGTCCTGCAAGTGCTGCATGACGATGCGAGCCTGTTGCAACAGGCCATCAATTGTTTGCAGCAATGGGGCTATGTCATTGCTGCGCAGCGTTGTCTGGATGCGGCCGCGTTTTCCACGGCAGACGCCTGGCAAACCGGTTCGGCGTCGCGGCCGTTGTGGCGGCCTACTGACACCTTGCAGCAGGCGATAGCGCAGGGGTGGGCGAACAGCGAAACCCACGTTGCTTCAACACCGTTACGTGCGCTCGATCTGGCTTGCGGCAGTGGTCGCGATGCCTTGTGGTTGGCCCAGCGCGGCTTCCAGGTGCTCGCTGTCGATCACAAGCTCGATGTGCTGGCGCGCCTGCAGGGTAGTGCTCGTGCTTGGCACTGCCCGGTTGCAACGCTGTGCCGGGATCTGGAGGCCGGGCCATTGCAGTTGCCGCGCAGCGGTTTTGCCGTGGTGACAGTGGCCCGCTACCTGCACCGGCCGTTGCTGCCGCAATTGGCCGACTGGCTCGCTCCCGGCGGCTTGCTGGTTTACGAAACCTTTGCCCAGGGTGCTGAGCGCTTTGGCAGCCCACGTCGGCCGGCTTTTCTGCTCGCGCCCGGCGAGCTAGCCCGCCAGTTCGCGGGTTGGCAGATCTTGCGCGATGTCATTCAACCACTACCGGACGGTCGCCCGGTCCAGGCCTTCATTGCCCGGCGGCCGGTCTGAACCCCGGCGCCGGCAGCTTGCCAGCCAGCTTCTATACTGCAAGAGCGGTAGTCGTTGGGGATGGGTGTGAACGCGCGCAGATTGAACCTGGTCATTGTCATCGGCGTGGTTGGTCTGCTGTTCGCGGCACTTAGCGTCTGGCGACAGGTGCAGCAGTATCGCGGCGAATGGTTGATCACCACCGCCAACGCTGTCATGGCCACTGGGCAGGAAATCGATCACCGTTTGCAGGAGCGCCGGCGCAAAGTCGAGGCGCTGCGCCTGCTGACTGAAGAAGCGCTGAAGTATGGTCCGCGCGTCGAGCAACCGAGCGCCGCGCTAATCCAGGACGGCAACGGTTTTTATCAGAACGACGTGCCGACCGGTCAGCGCCGGGAAAGCAGCGGCCGCCTCAGCGGTGCCAGCAAGACCTTGGCCAACGACGCTGCGCTGCGTCAGGAAATCGATGCGGTCTGGCAGCTGGTGCCGCTGTTCCGTCTCAATCATCAACAAGACCCAAGCTTGCCGTGGTTGTACTACCTCTCGGCCCGCGAATTCATTCTGTTGTATCCGTGGGCGCCGCTCGAACAATACCGCTATGACTCCAGCATTCAGGAGCTGGAATTCTGGCGCGCGGTGATCCCGGCCAATAACCCGCGCGGCGAATTGCGCTGGACTTCGGTATATCAGGACACGGCTGGTAAAGGCTTGATGATCACCGCCAGCGCACCGGTTTATGTCGGTGAGCAGTTCAAAGGCATTGTTGCTATCGATGTGCTGTTGACCGAGTTTCAGCAGGTGCTCGCGAGTGGTCAGCAGGATATTGCGATGTTGCTGTTCGACAACACCGGCCAGCTGGTTGCGCAATCCGGTGTTCTGGATGCCCGCTTGTTGGCGTCGCGGCAGGCGGTGTTGCAACCGCTTGGTCTGGCGGAAGCGAGCATCGATCTCGGCCCGCGCTTTCAGCAGAGCGCCGGCTGGCATCTGATGCAAGTGTCAATCGACAACGGCGCGGCGACCTTGCTGGCGCTGAAACCGGCGACTCAGGTCTGGCGAGTTGCGTTGATCAAAGCAGCGCCGTTTGTGCTGTTGATTGTGCTGGGTGCGATGTTGCTGGTGATGCTGGTGCGCTCCGAACGCGCCGCCCGCAAAATCGAGCAACTGACCATCACTGACGGCCTGACCGGCGCCTACAATCGCCGCCATTTCGATGCCATGTTCGATGTCGAGCGCGAGCGTGCCTTGCGTGCGCATCGTTGCTTCGCCGTGGTCATGGCCGATATCGATCAATTCAAATCGTTCAACGATCATTACGGTCATCTGGCCGGTGACGATGCCCTGCGCCGGGCCGTGCAGGCCATGACCCAGGCCACCCGTCGCGGCGGCGACTTGCTGTTTCGCTGGGGCGGCGAAGAATTTGCCGTGCTGCTGAGTGTCGAATCGACCGTGCAAGCCGAAGAAATCGCCGAGCGCATTCGACTGTCGGTCAGTCAGCTGCAAATTCCGCATGAATACAGCCCGCATCGGGTGCTGACCATCTCGCTTGGCATTGCGCTGACCACCGATCCCGCGCACTGCACACGCAACCAGCTGATTCGCGAAGCCGATCAAGCGCTGTACGACGCCAAAGCCGCCGGACGCAACCGCTCGAAACTGATTACCGTGCAGCACCCGGAGGCGCCTGCTGCGTCGTAATGGTGGCCAGGCCGCGGCGTCGAGAATTGACGCAGCGCTCTGCGACAGTTTGCCGCAGCTTCGGTTTTGCCCTCGCCGTTACACTCCATCGCCACGTTGGCGGGGACGCTGATCGCGAACTTGTCACGTCCTTTCCCGCTGTTGCCGGTTACGCGGCGGGCGATTGGCGCTAGCATGTACGCCCTTGGCGCTGTCTCCACGCCAGTACCTTCAACGTTCGAATGACACCTGTGCACGAAAATCGCCTGATTGATACGGACCACATCCAGCCGCTGCTAACCCTGCGCAGTCTGTTCTGGCTGCGCCATTTTGCTGTACTGGCGCAACTGGTCACGATGGTGGTGGCCGACCGCTGGCTCGGTTATCCGGTACCGTGGCCGACCATCACCAGCATTTTGTTGCTGACGGCGGCGTTCAACTTCTACACCGGATGGTGGCTGAAGCAGGCAGTGCCCTTTCGTGGTTGGCGCCTGATGTTGCAGTTCGGTTTTGATGTGCTGCAACTGGCGATGGTGCTGTATTACACCGGCGCGGGCCAGAATCCCTTTGTCTCATTGCTGCTGTTGCCGGTGGCGCTGGCGCTGTTGACCGGCAGCGCGCGGCTGACCGTGTTTGTGCTCAGCGTTGCCGTGCTGGCTTATGTGGTGCTGTTGTTGTTTCCGCCGCCGTTTCATTGGCATGTCGCGCACGATGAGATGATGACGCTGCATCTCTACGGCATGTGGATCAACTTTGTCGTGACCGCATTGGCGATGACGGCGTTTGGTCTGCGGCTGTTGCGCCAGTTGCGCGAGCATGAAAACCAGATTCGCTTGGCGCGCGAGCGCTCGCTGCGCGATGAACGCCTGGTTGCACTGGGCACGCAAGCCGCACAAGTGGCCCACCAACTCGGTACACCGTTGAATACGCTGCTGCTATTGGCAGAAGAGTTGCGGCAGCCGTTACCGGAAGCGGACAAACGCGAGGTGCTGGCCGAGTTGGATCGGCAGATCGGTCATTGTCGCAACTGGTTGCTCAGCCTGCGCGAAATCGGTCAGCAGGAAGCCAGTCAGCCGCTGCAGCAATTGGTGCACGATACCGTCGAGCAATGGCGCTGGTATCGGCCGCAAGCAGAACTGACTACGGATCTGGCAGTGCTGGAAACACTGTCGGCCTCGGTGCCGAGTTCCTTGTCGCCGGCTTTGCTCAATCTGCTGAACAATGCCTTTGAAGCCTCGCAGCGCAACGGTCAGAATCGCGTGCGCATTCAGGCGCAGCTCCGCGCTGGAACCTTGTTGCTGTCGATTTACGATGCCGGTGCCGGGTTCAATCAGCAGCGCGGCAAACTTGGCGCCGGTTCGCGTGCTAGCGCCAATGCCGGGCTTGGCATCGGCATTCATTTGGCCAATGCCAGCATCGAGCGACTCGGTGGTCAGGTGTCGTGGCAGGCCTTGGCTGAAGGCGGCACCCGCACCGACGTCAGTTTGCCGCTGCCGGAGTCAACACCATGAGCCCGCTGTCGGTGCTGTTGATCGATGATGATCTCGGCTTCACCGCGACGCTGAGTCGCGCGCTTCAGCGCGAGGGCTGCGAGGTGCGCAGCGCGCACGATGGCCTGTCGGCTTTGCAGCTGCTCGCGGCGTGGACGCCTGGCGCCGTGCTGGTGGATTTGCGGCTCGGCAGTGAAAACGGTTTGCAGTTATTGCAACAGCTGCGTGCGCAGCTGCCGGCTGCGCGCATTGTCATGCTGACCGGTTTTGGCAGCATTGCCACGGCGGTGGAGGCGATCAAACGCGGCGCCGACGATTATCTGGTCAAGCCGGCACCGCTGGCCGATCTGCTGCAGGCTCTGCAAGCATCGCCACCGACTGAATCCGATACGGCGCCGGAGCCGGCCGCCGACGAGCCGCTGAACCTGCGGCAATTGTCCTGGGAATACATTCAGCGCGTGCTGACCGAACATGACGGCAATATCAGTGCTGCCGCGCGGGCACTCGGCATGCATCGGCGCACCTTGCAACGCAAGCTCAGCAAGGCACCACGGCCGCGCTGAGTATTTGTTGCGATGCAGCACAAACACGGTTGCACACAAGATTGATCAAGCCGCTTATATAAAGCTGGCAATCGTCCCGTCTGACTACCACCTGATCGCATCGCTCAACGCAGTTTTCTGCTGCCATAACGACAGTCAAACTTCAGCGCCGATATATTTATTGCACTGCAGCATGCATCACGGCGATGTTTTTCTTGGCTCGCAATTCGGTTTGTCAACTTGCCACTGCAGTGGCGCCGGTGCCGAAAAAACGCCGCGCGCAGCTGTTGCATTGCAGCAATCAATAACTTGCAATGATTCCTCCGTTTGTCTTCGCGTAATGACAAAAGTCGAACACCTCGCTGGCCTGCTGTTGTGGTTCAACTTCGGGACAGACGCAAGCTTGAACGAAACAACCGGAATCGCCCTGATATAAGACAACTGCCTCTTTGTCAGCTGCCAGCGCCGCGTTTGCGCGGGTCGCGACACAGAGTCATCCCGCAGTGACGGCACGGGGGACGGCCGTGGCGGGATTTTCAGTCGCCGGCGGCATTAGCTGCCGTCGGTGGCAGACCCCAGCGACATCAGGCCGCGATAGCGGTGGCGATGGGCCGTGCTGACCTCGCGCATCTCGCGCCAGCAGCAGCCGACATGAGCCGATACAACAACAGGGGCAGGAGGAACAATGAGCAGGACAGGCAAGACAGTCAGACAACCTCGCTTCAAACGGAAGTTCGTCGTCAGCGCCGTGGCGTCGGTGCTTGCGACCGGATTCGCGCCGATGCTGTACGCGGAGGACGACCTGCCAGTCGACGCAGCCGACGAAGCGACCGTGGTCGAGGTGGTCGGCATCCGCGGCAGCTTGCAGTCGTCGCGCGACAAGAAGCGCGATGAAGTCGGCGTAGTCGACTCCATCTCGGCCGAAGATATCGGCAAGTTTCCCGATTCAAACTTGGCAGAGTCGTTGCAACGGATCACCGGTTTGTCGATCAACCGGCGTAACGGCGAAGGCAATCAGGTGACCGTGCGCGGCTTCGGCCCGGACTTCAACTTGGTTACGCTCAATGGTCGTCTGATGCCGGCAACCTCGTTGAACCAGAACGGCGGCAACGTTTCGCAAGGCCGCGCGTTCGACATGGACAACCTCGCCGCCGAAAGCGTGCGCGGTCTGGCGGTGTACAAAACCGGTCGTGCCGACATTGCGTCGGGCGGCATCGGCGCCACGATCGACATCCAGACGATGCGCCCCTTGCAGAATCCCGGTTTGCACGCCAGCGTCGGCGGCAAGCTGTTGAACGACACCACCAACGAAACCGGCGATGATTACACGCCGGAAGTATCGGGCCTGTTCAGTTGGACCAATGACGACGAAAGTTTTGGTGTCAGTGCCACCGGCTCGTATCAGCAACGTGATAGCGGTGCCAGCGGCGCGTATATCAACTCGTGGAACTATGCCCGCTTCGACGGCACCATTCCGCAATCACCCGGCGCTGGCTCGGGTGCCCCGATCAATCTGATCAATCCACCGGCCATCGACGGTTTGTATGGCATGCCGTCGGATCTGCGCTACACCCATTCCGATCGCGAACGTACCCGTACCAACGCCCAGCTGACGCTGCAGTGGAAGCCGGCCAGCAACATCACCGGCACCGTTGACTACACCTACGCCGAGCAAGAGTTGTATGAGAACCGCTCCGAGCTGTCGGTCTGGATGGACACCTACAAGAGCGATCTGGCGTTCGACAACGGCGTTGCCCAAACCCCGGTGCTGTATTGGGAAGAGCGGCGTGAGCAGAATCCGCGTGATGTCGGTCTGGCGCTGCAGCAGCAGAATCAGGTCAATGAACTGGAGTCGCTCGGTTTCAATCTGGAATGGGAAGTCAACGATGCGTTGAGCTTCACTTTCGATGCGCACGACACCAAGTCATCCAGCTTGCCGGATGCGGGTTTTGGCAACTGGATCAATATTGGTATCGGTGCCAATGTCTCGGCCGCGCAAGGTGTTGATTTCACCAACAGCGGGCTGCCGATCATCATGCTCGGCTTCGATGATTCGGCCGGCAATGGCAACGGCGTTCTCGATGTCTCGGAAGTCGGTTCGGCAGTGCGCCAAATCAACAATGACCGTTCGTATGCCGATTATCAGCAGCTGCGGCTCAACGGTACCTTTGATTTCGAAGAGTTCCACTCCATCGATTTCGGCATCGAATCGCGGACGATGGAACACCGACTGAAGCAATCGTTCTATCAGGAGTTGCTCGAAGGCGGTTGGGGCATTGCCAATCCCGGCGATGTGCCTGCCGAATTCCTTGAGCCAATCAACTACGGCAGCTTCTTTGATGACTACAACCTGGCACCGCGTGGTACCGCTGCGACCTTCTTCAACGCTGTCAGTGGCGGCGCGGCGCGGCCGCTGCTGATGGGTTACACCGGCGATGCTGCCGTAATCGGCCAGTATCTGTCGAACGCGGCAGGTTTGCCGTGGTCGGTGAATCCGGTCGACAACCTAAATCGCACCATCGAAGAAAAAGTGAAAGCGGTATTTGTACAGTATCGCTTCAACGGCGATTGGGGCGATTACCCGGTCCGGGCGATGGTCGGTGTTCGCTATGAAGAAACCGATGTCACGTCGACCGATCTGGCCAACATTCCGACTGAGGTGGTGTGGCAGAGCAACAACGACTACCAGATTCCGGCCGGTGCTGATGCCGTGCGCTACTCGCAAACGGCAAGCTACGACCATGTGCTGCCGAGTCTGGATATTGATGTTGGCCTGACCGATGATCTCAAAGCCCGGTTCTCCTACAGCCAGACGATTGCTCGCTCGCGCTTCGACAACATGGGCGCTGCGGCGACGGGCCTCGGCGGACCGACCATACCGACCATCTTGCCGGGCTCGATTCTCGGCACGGCGCAGTCAGGTAACCCGGGCATTCTGCCGCTCGAGTCCGACAATCTGGATCTGTCACTGGAATGGTATTTCGGCGAAGCCAGCTACGCCTCGATTGGTTATTTCCGCAAAGATGTCGAGAACTTCATCGGCACCGAAGCGATCAACCAAACGCTGTATGACTTGCGCGATCCAACCAATGGTCCGCGGGTCGAACAGGCGATTGCCGATCTCAATACACTCGGCATTCCGGTCAATGACACCACGCTGTTCTCGATGGTCGCCGCGAATATTCTCGGCGTCGATTACGACGACTTCACAGCGGAACAGTTCGAGAATCTGGTGGATGTGACCGGTGAGCCAGGCGATGAGCTGATGACGTTCCGGGTCAGTCGACCGGCCAACACCGAAGACGCGGTCATCGATGGTTGGGAAATTGCCGGCCAGCATTTCTTTGGTGAAACCGGCTTTGGCATCTTTGCCAACTACACCGATGTCGAAGGCGATATCAGTTACAACGATGCCAGCGACGAGGCGCAGTTTGCTCTGACTGGTCTGTCCGATACCGCCAACTTGACACTCATCTACGAGAAATACGGCATCTCGGCGCGCTTGTCGTACAACTGGCGTGACGAGTTCCTGGTCGGCATCGAGAACGGTGGTTTGCGGCCGCGCTATGTCGAGAACTATGAGCAGTTCGATCTCAACGTCAGCTATGCGGTCACTGAAGATCTGTCGGTGTCGTTCGAGGGCATCAATCTCGATGGTGAGGATCAGCGTGAGCACTCCCGGACCAGCGCGCAATTCCTGAAGCTCGAAATACTGGGCCCGCGTTATGCATTGGGGGTGCGTTACCGTTTTTGATTGGGGATGCTTTTCCTTACGTGTCCTGGCGTGGACAAACCGGCAATGGCCCTGGCTCCGTGCCATTGCCGGTTTGATCGTTTCTCCCCTTTCCGGGGCGTTCTGTTATCGTGCGAACGTCCCGGTTTTTCTTTGGCGCGGAAGCGTGGTATGAAACGCATACCCTGCGAGAAACACACCTCACAAAAGAGCACTGCAGCATGAGCCAGATCTCTGTTCTCGATGGTAATCGTCATCGCCAACTCCGGGTGCGCAGCGGTTACCGCCTGCAAGCGCATGACGGGCTCGGCCTGATCCCAATCGTGCCGTCGGAATTCGACGCTGCTCACAAAGAACTGCCGTTGTTCGCGCGCAAGCAGGCCGACACCGGCCAGTTTTTTTTCTGCGCGGTGTTGGCGGCCCATGCGGATCGCAACGCGTTTGTCGATGCCCGCGGCGACTGGCAACTCCGCTATGTGCCATTGTTTGCCCGGCGCGGTCCGTTTCTGATGCACGACGATGGCAGTGGTCTGAAGCTCTGCGTCGATCTCGATGATCCGCGGGTCGGTGGTGATGGTGAGCGGCTGTATGACGATGCCGGCCAGCCTACCGCTTATGCCCGCCAAATCGCCGCCATCATGCAGGCGATACACGAAGGGCAGCAGCAGACCGCAGCGCTGTCTGCGGCGCTGGCAACGCAACGCTTGCTCGAACCGATTCAGATTCATCACCCGGGTGACATGCTGCGCGGTTTGTATGCGATCAACCCGGAGCGCTTGCAGCAGCTGGATGCGTCCGCGCTGACAGCATTGCACGGCGCCGGCCAGTTGCAGGCCGCGTACTTTCTGGCCAGCGCAGTCAGCAATCTGACGCGCGTGCTGACGCCAGCGGCACGCGCAACCGCGCCGGTCTGAATGGCTGTAATTGGTATCGGCAGGTAAATCAGGGTTCCGGAACGGTATTCAGAACAACACGGAGGCAAGGCGTCATGACCGAGCACAAGCGTCAGCTGGTTATCGCTGGTGGCGGTACCGCGGGTTGGCTGGCGGCGGCCGCATTTGCCAAGCTTTACGGCAAGCAGCTGCAGGTCACGCTGGTGGAGTCGGCTGAGATCGGCCGCATTGGTGTGGGCGAGGCAACCATTCCGCCACTGCGCAATTTCCATCGCTTGATTGGTATCAACGAACCGGAATTCATGAGTGCCTGTCAGGCGACGTTCAAACTGGGAATCGAGTTTCAGCATTGGGCCAAACAGGGCGATCAGTACATCCACTCGTTCGGTATGACTGGCAAGGATTGCTGGGCCTGTGACTTTCACCATTTCTGGCATTACGGCAACGAGCGTGGTCTCAGTGCCGAGTTCGGTGATTACAGCATCGAGCTGCAGGCGGCGAAACAACGCAAGCTGTTGCCCGGCGATGCCGGCCGGCTGAATTACGCCTACCACTTCGACGCCGGCTTGTATGCTGAGTTTCTGCGTCGGCATGCGCTCAAGCATGGCGCAACGCATATCGAAGGCCGCATTGCCGACGTGATCCAGGATGAACAGTCCGGTTACATCACTGCCTTGCAATTGACCGATGGTCGCCGCATCGACGGCGATTTCTTTATCGATTGCACCGGGCTCCCTGCCGTGCTGATCGGCAAAGCGCTCAATGTCAGCTACGAACACTGGGGTCACTGGCTGCCCTGCGATGCCGCAGTGGCGGTACAAAGCCGCCGCACCGAAGCGCCGCGCCCGTACACGCAAGCCATCGCCCACGAGTTCGGCTGGCAGTGGCGGATTCCTTTGCAACATCGAACCGGCAATGGCCTGGTGTATTGCAGCCGGTTTGCCTCGGAAGACACTGCGCGCGAGCGCTTGTTGCAAAGCCTGGACGGCGAGCCGATTGTCGAGCCGCGCGGGTTCAAGTTCCAGACCGGCCGGCGCCGTGAATACTGGCACAAGAACTGTGTCGCGCTGGGCCTTGCCAGTGGCTTTCTGGAACCGGTCGAATCGACCTCGATTCATTTGGCGATGGCCACGCTGCTGCGTCTGCTGAAGTATTTTCCGCGCGCCGAAATCGATCCGATCCGGGTTCAGGAATTCAATCGACTCTGCGTCGAGGAAATCGAATACATCCGGGATTTCCTGATTCTGCACTACCACGCCACCGAGCGTCGCGACAGCCCGCTCTGGCGTTACTGCAATACCATGACGATACCCGATTCGCTGGCGACGCGGCTGGAATTGTTCCGCCGCACCGGTATTGTCAATCTGCACCACCGCGAGCTGTTCCAGCTCGACTCCTGGACGCAGGTGATGATCGGCCAAGGCGTGCTGCCGCAGGATCACCATCCGATTGTCGAGCTGATGAGTGACGACGAACTCGGTCGTTTTCTCAACGGCTATCGTCAGCATGTCCAGCAATTGGTCAGTGCGATGCCAAGCCACGAGCAAGCCATCGAGATGTATTGCCGTGCCAGCCCGGAGCCGCTGTCATGAGCAAGCCCGTTCGACGCGTGGTGATCCTCGGTGGTGGCAGCGCCGGTTGGCTGACTGCCGGCGTCATTGCAGCGGAACATCGCGCTGGCGAGCCGGATGGCCTCGAGGTCATTCTGATCGAATCGCCGGATGTGCCGGCAATCGGTGTTGGCGAAGGCACCTGGCCGTCGATGCGCAATACCTTGCGCCGCATCGGCCTGACCGAAACCGAATTGTTCCGTGATTGTGACGCCGCCTTCAAACAAGGCGCCCGTTTTGCCGGCTGGGTAACCGGTGCCGACAACGACTTCTACTATCACCCGTTGGTGGTGCCGGAAGCGTATGGCGAACTCGATCTGGCATCGCTGTGGTTGGCGCTGGACAGCCGTGAATCCTTTGCTGACGCGGTCAATTTCCAAAGCCATTTGTGCGAGCACGGTTTGGCACCGAAACAAATCACCACGCCGGAATACGCGGCAGTCGCCAATTACGCTTATCACCTTAACGCCGGCAAACTTGGCGTGCTGTTGCAGCGGCACTGCACCGAAAAACTGAAAGTGCGCCATGTCCTGGCCAATGTCACGGCGATCACCAGCGCCGACAATGGTGACATTGCCGCGCTGGTGTTGGATCGCGGTGAGCCGCTGGCGGGCGATCTGTTTATCGATTGCTCCGGTTTGGCTTCGCTATTGCTCGGCGGCCATTACGGCATTGGTTTTGTCGATTGCCGTTGGCAGCTGTTTAATGATCGCGCCTTGGCGGCACAGGTGCCGTACGCCAATGAGCACGATCCGATTGCCTCGCAAACCATTGCCACCGCGCAGCGCAATGGTTGGATCTGGGATATCGGCCTGCCAACCCGCAAAGGCATTGGTCATGTCTACGCCAGTGACTTCACCAGCGATGACGAGGCCGCTGCGGAGTTGACCGCTTATATCGCGCGCAGCTTGCCCAGCGAACAAGCCAAAGCATTGAACTTCCGGCGCATTGATTTTCGACCCGGTCATCGAGAATTGTTCTGGCATCGCAACTGCGTCGCTATTGGCATGGCGGCCGGCTTTCTCGAACCGCTGGAAGCCTCGGCGCTGGTTCTGGTCGAGCTCGGCGCCGCGATGATCGCTGACGATATGCCGGCAACGCGTGCGGCGATGGCGGTGGTCGGCAAGCGCTACAACGAGCGTTTCCGTTATCGTTGGGACAGCATCATCGATTTTCTCAAGCTGCATTATGCTGTCTCGCAGCGACGCGATACTGCCTACTGGCGTGAGCATGTGCGGGCAGAAACGCGATCACAAAGGCTAAGTGATTGGCTGGAGTTGTGGCGCTACCAACCGCCGTGTCGGCACGATTTTCCGCAGATGGAAGAGGTGTTCGGCTCGGCGAGCTGGCAGTACGTATTGTATGGCATGGGGTTTCGCACCGAGCCGCGCGTAACCCGTCGGCGCAATCAGGACATGACGCGGTTTCAAGCGTTGCTGCGGCAGAACCGGCAGTTTGTCGAGCGTTGCCTGCAATCGCTGCCGGACAATCGCTCGCTGGTGGAAAAAATTCGCCAGTACGGTCTGCAGCCGGTCTGAACTCAACCGGCTGCAGCGCGGTTTACGCGCTTACCACCAGGTCGCGTACAAGGCCGCGAGAATCAGCGCCACACCGACACTGCCCAGATTGAATCCCGCGCTGGTGGCAAAGCGGATCTCGCCGAGTGCGATGGCTTTGTCAGACGGCTTGCGGTGTTCCAGCAAGCTGATGACCACGACCGCGGCAAGGCAGAGCAGAAACACCAGGCCAACCCGATCCATGAACGGCAAGGTCGGCGCCAGCAGCTTCAGAAGCAAAGAAGCCAGTACCGACAGCAGCGTCGCCGCCAAGGCGGCGTTGGCCGTGGTGCGCGACCAGAACATGCCGGTCAGGAAAATCACCACGACACCGGGGGTAAAGAAGCCGGTGAACTCCTGAATGTATTGAAAGGCCTGATCGAGCTCGCCGAGCAGCGGTCTGGCCACCAGCATCGCCAGCACGACCGCGCTGATCGCCGCCAAGCGGCCGCTGAGCAACAATTCCCGGTCGGTTGCCTGTGGCCGTAGACGAGTGCGATAAATATCCATGGTGAAAATTGTCGCGACACTATTGGCCATCGAGCTGATCGATGACGCAATCGCGGCGATCAAGGCGGCAAAACAGATGCCGAGCAAGCCGGCGGGCACCAGTTTCATCATTTCCGGATAGGCCATATCGGATTTGGCCAGATCCGGTTGCAGCACATAGGCGGCGATACCGGGCAGCACAACAATCAACGGCATCAGCAGTTTCAGGAACGCCGCGAACAAAATGCCTTTCTGTGCTTCCGGCAAACTCTTTGCTGCCAGCGCGCGCTGGGTGATGTACTGATTGAAGCCCCAGTACGACAGATTCATGATCCACATGCCGCCAATCAGCACCGACAAACCGGGCAGGCTGGCATAGTGCGGATGATCGTTGGCGAGGATCAGATCGAATTTCTCCGGCGCCCGTTCGAGCAGCAGCAGCCAGCCGGTCCAAATGCCTTGGCCGTCGGCAATCTTGTCGAGCGCCAGCACCAGCACCAGTACGCCGCCGATGACCAGACAGATGACCTGAATGACATCGGTCATCGCCACGGCTTTCAAACCGCCCCAGGTCGAATACAGCAGCGAGAACAGCGCCAACAGCGCCATGCCCCAGACCATATCGAGGCCGGTAATCGTGTGCATCGCCAGCGCGCCGAGCCAGAGCACAGACGTCAGATTGACCAGCACATAAACCCCGAGCCAGAACAACGCCATCAACAGCCGCACCCGACTGTCGAAACGCTGTTCGAGAAATTCCGGCATCGTGTAGATGCCTTTGGTCAGGAAGACCGGAATCAGGTATTTGGCGACGAGAATCAGCGTCAGCGCGGCCATCCATTCGTACGACGCAATGGCAAGACCGATGGCAAAGCCGGAACCGGACATGCCGATGATTTGCTCAGCCGAGATATTGGCCGCGATCAGTGACGAGCCAATCGCCCACCACGGCAGACTGCCGCCAGCGAGAAAATAATCCTTGGCGCTGCGCTCGCGATTGTGTTCGGTGCGCGAAGCCCACCAGGCCACGGAGAGCAGGATGAGAAAATAACCGGCAAGGCTGAGCAGATCGGGCAGGGTCATCGCGTCGTCACCAAAGAGAGTCGTTACCAAAGAAAGTAATCAGCAAAGAGTCGTCAGCGCAGTGCTTGCAGCAAGCATTGCAGTCGGCGACAGATTCGTATGGCTGACGCTACGTTGGTGCCGGGGCGCTTGTCGTTCAGGCGGTGACGAGACGCGGAAGTTGAACGTTCAAGTTCACGCTATGCGGCCAGTCAGACGGCAGCACCGCGCTGTGGTGCTGCGATTGGCGCCGCTCGCCGGATTACTCGATGGTGCCGAGCAGGCGGTGGCGAAATTCGCTTGGGGTCAGCCCGGCTTTCTTCTTGAAGAAGGTATTGAAGGTGGCTTTCGAGTTGAACCCGGCCGACTCCATGATCTCCAGCATGGTTTCATCTCGGCGGGCGGGGTCTGACAGCAGCCGTTTGCATTCCTCGACCCGGTAGGTATTGATGAAGTCAAAGAAGTTCTGCTGGTAGTGGCGGTTGATCACCTGCGACAGATGGCGCGGCGACCATTGCAGCTGGCCGGCCAGGTTGTCGAGGTTCAGCAGGCAGTTCAGATACGGCTTGTGCTCGCGCATGTACTGCTCAAGCCGGCTGATTTCTTCCGGGGCGATGATCTGTTTCTCGGCCGGTTTTTCTTCCGGCTCCGGTTTCGGCTCCGGCAGCCCGGTCAGCACACTGCTGAAGCGCAGATTGAAGAAGATCAGCGCGCTGATCAGCAGCATCACGGCGTAGTTGCCAGTCAGGCCGATCAATTCATAATCGATGTAATACTGCCACTGCACCGGCGACACCACGCTGGGCAGCTCGATGACGTCATCGAGAATGACCACCAGAAAGCCGAGTACCAGAATCCGCAGCCAGGTCAGATCGATTTTCTCGATGTCGGCGAACACGTCTTTCAGCCGTTTTTGGTAGCGGCGCAGTTCCTGGTAGGCGAGCAGCGCGCAGGCAAAGCGGAACAATTCGCGGAACGTGGTCCACCACCGGGTGTAGGCCGGTTGCTCGTAGGTCTCGTAGCCATAAAGGATGGCGACCTTGCTGGCATGATCCAGCCGGTAGTAATGCAGCAACATGAACACGGTGAACAGCAGAAACGGCAGGAACAGCCAGCCATCGCGCCAGCGCAGGTGATAATCGCGGTAAACCATCGTGCGAACATAGAGCAGCAGCAATGGCGCTTCGAGCCAATAGGCATGGCCGAACGCGAAGAACAGATTCGGCGAGGTTTCAATCGCCCACTGTTGGAACGCCGCGCCGTACAGAATCAGGGTGTCGGCCGGAATGGCGGCATGACAGAGCAGAAACAGCGCCAGCAGCGTGTTGCCGCGCTTGTGGACACGAAATAACCAGAGGAACAGTGCAAACAGCACACACTGGTAGAACGTGATGAACAACACCACGTCATGAATATTGAACAGTGTTTGCTGCACGGGCCGAACCTGGGGCGGCGGAAAGTGCCTGAGCTTACCGAGTGCGTTCGACGCACCGCAAGCAGCGTTGCATGACCGAGCAAAAGCTTTCGTTTTGCAGTGCAGCATTTCTGCCAGCGCACGCGCACGGTTGGCCGTTCAAGATTGTGTTGGTCGGAAAGTTGAACGACAGTCGGCAAGAAGTTGAACGACGATGCGGCCATTCACACCGTATGGTGCCGACTCGGACAGGTGTGATCGGGCGCCTGCAGCGAGCCGCATCATGCCGCTGCCAATCATGCTGTCCCGGAATCAGGCCGCCCTTTAATCATGCCCAAGACTGAATCATGCCCAAGACTGTCGTGACGACCAAAATGAGGAAACCATGATCAACGCCAGCTTCAGACCCGCGCGGCCTCTCGCTCTGATCATCGGCATTGCGCTGCAACTGATGGCCTGCGCCGATACCGAGGTGAGTCCACCGGCGGTGGTCGATACCGAATCGGAACGCCGCATTCATCCCGAACGCTGGCCGCAGCAGGCCTCGCCCTTGCCGGCCGATCCGGAACTGGAAGCCAAACTCAGCGCCTTGCTGGCGCGGATGACGGTTGAAGAAAAAGTCGGCCAGATCATTCAGGCCGACATCGATTCGGTGACGCCGGAACAAGTCCGTCGCTACAACCTCGGCAGTGTTCTCAACGGCGGTAACTCTGGCCCGAACAAAGACAATCGCGCCGCGCCGAGCGAATGGCTGGCGCTGGCCGATGCCTTCTGGCTGGCATCGACAGATACCAGTGATGGCGGCGTCGGCATTCCGGTGATGTGGGGCACCGATGCCGTGCACGGCCAGAGCAAAATCATTGGTGCGACCCTGTTCCCGCACAATATCGGTCTGGGTGCCGCCAATGATGCCGAGCTGATGCTGCGCATCGGCGCGATCACCGCCAAGGAAATTCGCGTCACCGGTCAGGACTGGACATTTGCGCCGACCATTGCGGTTGCGCGCAATGATCGTTGGGGCCGCACCTATGAATCCTATTCCGAGCATCCGGATATCGTTCGCCGTTACGCGGCGGCGATGATCGAAGGCATACAAGGCAAAGTCGGTACGCCGGCTTTTCTGGATGGCGACCACATGGTTGCCACCGTCAAACATTTTGTTGGCGATGGCGGCACCGAGAATGGCGTCGACACCGGCAATGTTGTGATCAGCGAAGACGAATTGCGCGATATTCACGCACCCGGTTATCCGGCCGGCATCGCTGCCGGTGCCCAAGTGGTCATGGCCTCATACAGCAGCTGGCAGGGCCAGAAAATGCACGGCGCCAAAGATCTGCTGACCGATGTGCTGGTGGGGCGGATGGGCTTTGATGGTTTTGTCGTGGGCGATTGGAATGGCCACGCCCACGTCCCGGGCTGTTCGGAAACCGCATGTGCGGCGGCGTTCAATGCCGGTCTTGATATGTTCATGGCACCGAATAGCTGGCAAGGCCTGTATGAAACGACGCTGAAAGAAGTCAAAAGCGGCGCAATCAGCAAGGAGCGCCTGGATCAGGCCGTCAGCCGCGTGCTGCGCGTCAAATTCCGCGCCGGCTTGATGACAGCGCCCAAGCCGTCGGCGCGGGCCAACGCGGGTCAGTGGCAGCTGCTGGGCGCACCGGAACACCGTGCGATCGCGCGCGAGGCGGCGCGCAAATCGCTGGTGCTGCTGAAGAACAATCAGAACGTCTTGCCGTTGAACGCGAACAGCAAAGTGCTGATCACCGGCGATGGCGCGCACAACATCGGCAAGCAGTCTGGCGGTTGGACGCTGACGTGGCAGGGCACCGGCAATCTCAACGAACATTTTCCGAATGGCGAATCGTTTTATCAGGGTTTGAAGAAAGCGTTGACTGCCGGTGGTGGTCAGATTGAACTGAGCGAAACCGGTCAGTATCAGCAACGGCCTGATGTCGCGATTGTCGTGTTCGGGGAAGAACCCTACGCCGAGTTTCAGGGCGACCGACCACATCTGGATTTTCCGGATGACACGGCGCTGTTGCAGCTTGCGGCGCTCAAACAGGCCGGCATTCCGACCGTCGCGGTGTTCCTGTCGGGCCGGCCGATGTGGGTCAATCCGGAGCTGAATCAGAGTGATGCCTTTATCGCGGCCTGGTTGCCGGGAACCGAAGGCGGCGCGCTGGCGGATCTGATCGTGCGCAAGCCGGATGGCAATGTGAATCATGACTTCAGCGGCAAGCTGTCGTTCTCCTGGCCAAACGATGCCACCGGCAAACCGCTCAATTATGGCGATCCGGATTACCAACCGCTGTTTGCCTATGGTTACGGACTCAGCTATCGCAATACGGCGAATGTGGCCGCGCTGAGCGAAACCTCCGGACTCAGTCCCGGCACGATCGTCAACACCGATCGCTTCTTCACGGCCGGTAAGGCGACGCCACCGTGGAAACTGCAATTGGTGGATCAGGGTGATGTCACCGTCGTGGAAAATCCGGTGCAGGTATCACGCCACCGGGCGATCACCACGCAAGCGGCGGACCGCAAACAGCAGGAAGACACGCTGATCATCGCCATCAAGGACAAGGCGTTCGTTTCGCTGGTGCATGACAAAGGCGAGCGCACCAACTGGGTTCGGCAAAGCAATGGCGACATGGCGCTGGATATCGAATACCAAGTGATCGCCAGCGCCGGCAAGTCAGCGCGTATCGGCATTGCCTGCGGAGTCGATTGCAGCAGCTATATCGACGTGACCAAGGAGTTTGCCGCGGCGGCGGGCAAAGGCTGGCGCACCGCCGAGGTGCTGTTGCGCTGCTTCAATGACCCGGCGCGGATCAGTGGCGAGTTTCGTTTGGATCGGGTCAGTGCGCCGTTTGTACTGGCATCGGATGGTGAGTTGACCATACAGGTCGCTCGCATTCGCTTGAAGCCAAATGAAGGCAAAGCCAGCTGCGCTGTGAACTGAACCTGGCGCTGGCGCGCAGAGAACGTGTGCGTGAACAACCCCGGCGGTATTACAGCGCCGGGGTTTTGCTGTCACTGGCAAATTCCACCACGTAAGTCAGCACCGCCGCGGTGGCAAACACGATCGGTGCCAGCCACGGCCAATCGCTCAAGTAAGGCGCCGTCAGCGAAATCAAGGCGCCACTGGTGCCAACCAGTCCGGCAAACAGCAAGCGAAAATGCCGGTGCAGTGGCTGCGGTGATTTCGTGTCGATTTCCACTGCCGCTTGGTAGGCTTGCCGGTAAACGCTGATCGGCACGGCCACTTGCAGTTGCGTGCGCAGCTGGGCATCGATAGCGCTGTGCTGCGACCATTCTTGTTGGCAATTGGCGCAACCGGCCAGGTGCGCGGCGACATCGGCCGGCAACGGTAAGCCCGGGCGGCAATCGTCGTCGAATTGCCGCAACAGAATCGTTTCGCAAGCGCTGAGTTGCAGATCGCTATTCGGGTTCATGCTTGACCCTCCAGCCGCTGGCGCAGCAATTGCCGGCCGCGGAACAAATGGGTTTTGACGGTGCCTTCCGGCAGGTTCAGATCCTTGGCGATGTCGCCGACGCTGTCATCGGCCAGATAAAAGCGCAGCATCACCGTCCGCACTGGTTCACCAAGTTCGGCAATCCATTGCGTCATCTTGTCGCCATCGCGGCGTTCTTCCTGATAATCCTGATGCTGGGCATCGGTGCGCGCCTGTTGCACCGGGTCTGACCAATCAACCGTTTCTTCGCGGCGGGCGCCGGCGCGAAAATAGTCGGCGATGGTGCGTTTGCACAGCGTGTAAATCCAGGTCGACAGTTTCGCGTCACCGCGGTACTGCGGCAAAAACCGCAGCAGTTTGATCACGCATTCCTGCGATAAATCCTGGGCATCGTGTCGGGACAGACCGCTGCGGATGCAGACGCTGTAAATCAGCGGCAGGTAGCGGTCGAGCAGCACGCGGCGCGCCAGCGTTTCGCCGGCGGCCGCATGTGTGGCGAGCTCGAGATCATCGGCCTCGCGATACTTGCCCAGTGTGTCCCACA
>CAMLNB010000038.1 GCA_946481205.1 uncultured Kangiella sp.
TCCATATCGGTAACGAAATCGCGGGCGATTTTCAGCGTGTCAAAGCCGTAGCGACGCAAGTAGGCAAACGCGGAATAGCCGGTGCCGAAATCATCCAGTGCCAGACGCACACCGAGACCGCGCAAGGCTTGCAGAGGCAAATGATGCAAAGGTGCGGACAGTAGCAGGCTTTCGGTCAGCTCCAACTCCAATGCCTGTGGTTTCAGACCGTGCTCACGCAGGATCTGGCTGACCCGTTCCGGCAGGTCAGGGCGTTGCAATTGCCGGGCGCTCAGATTGACGGAAACGCGCCAGTGTTTGCCTTGCTGCCACCAACCGGCGGCTTCGCGGCAGGCTTCGCGCAGCACCCAATCACCAATCGCATCAATCAAGCCACTGTCTTCGGCGATGGCAATGAATTCATCGGGCGGAATCGCACCGAGCGTGCTCGACTGCCAACGCACCAGTGCTTCGAAACCGCTGACCTGATTGGCGGCCAGATCCCAGCGCGGTTGAAACCACAGCTCCAGCTCATCGCGTTCGAGCGCACGACGCAGGGCCGACTCCAGTTGCAGACGCCGCGCCGAGGGCTCATCCATATCCGGCTCGTACACTTGCCAAGTGCCGCGACCGCGGTGCTTGGCCCGGTACATTGCAATGTCGGCAAATTTCAGCAAGTTACCGGCATCGACGCCATGTTGCGGATACAGGCTGATGCCGATACTGGGCGAGACACCGACTTCTTGTGCCGGCAACATGAAGGGATCACGAAACACCGCAATGATGCGCGCCGCGAGTGCTTCAGCCTGCGCCATATTGCCAGGCAGCAACACAATGAACTCGTCACCACCGAGCCGCGCGACCAACGCATCGTCTTCCACCGTTTGCCGCAAGCGGCTGGCGACCTGCTGCAGCAGGCTGTCGCCGTGGGCGTGACCGAGCGTGTCGTTGACATGCTTGAAATGATCGACGTCGAGGAACAGCAGCGCGAACGGTTGCGGAGTCGGCCGTTGCAAAGCCTGCTGCAAGCGCTCCTGAAACTGGTTGCGGTTCGGCAAGCCGGTCAGGTAATCGTAGTTGGCCAGATAACGCAGCTCGTTTTCAGCGCGGCGACGGTCGGTGACATCGGCCAGTACGCCGACATAGCAGACCTGGCCGGTAAAATTGTCGGACACTGCTTGCAGATCGAGTGACATCAAGCGCTCGCTGCCGTTCTTCAAGCGCTGCCAGAGCTCACCGAGCCAGCGACCATCCCGCTGCAGTTGTTGGCGCAGTTCCAGATAGAAATGGTTTTCGTGCTGCGCCGAGTTGAATAACGCGGTATCCGCACCAATCACTTCATCAATGCGGTAACCAAAGTGGCGCGAAAAGGCCTGATTGACCCGAACAATGCGAAACGCGGTGTCGGTGATGATGACACTCTCGGCCATGTGCTCCAGCACGGTCGCCGACAGCTGCAGTTCCTGGGCAATCTGCTTGTGGTCAGTGATATTGCGGGTGGTGCCGGCAAACCGCAGCGGCGCGCCGTTTTCGTCACGTGCCAACAAACGACCACGGTCGAGCACCCAGCACCACTCTCCTCGCTTGGTCTTGACCCGATATTCCAGTTCGAAATTGTCACGCCGGCCGGCCAGATGACCTCCGATGCTGCGCAGTACCCGTTCGCGATCATCGGGGTGGATCAGATTGAACATCGCGCTGCTGGTCGCCGGCAGTTCGGCGGCGCTGTAGCCGAGCATCTCGGCAATGCCCATGCGGGTAATCACGGCCGTTTTCAGGTTCCAGTCCCAGACGCCGTCGCCGGAACCCCACAGGGCGGATTGCAGGTGCTCGCGGGTGGTTTGCAGCTGTTGCCATTCGCGCTCGCGCTGCTGACGGCTGCGCCGTTCCCAGAACAACACACCAGCCAGGACGCCGGCGAGCAGCAACATGCCCGACGTGGAAAAATGCAGGATGGCGTCAGCCGCGTGTACGGGCGGCACCGACAGGGCCGCCATCACGCCGACTGCGCACGCGCTTGCTCGATCAGTGCCAAAAAGAAAACGGTGTGTGGCCATTAGTAGGGTAGTTGTAGACGGCCCGGCCGGACTATAGCGGCTATAATCCGGCGCTCGCAATCAAGCGCAGACGATATTTTGGTAAATAGCCGGTAAAACCGCGGCAAATGCCGAATGGGTCACGCCAGCCTAGCGGTTCACACGTACCCAGCGCTTGATCCGTCGCAGTTTCAGCCAGGAATCTCCCTATGAGTCCAACGCCCGCCCTGCAGCTTCGCGGCCTGCGCAAGGTCTACCAGACTGGAGTTGTTGCCCTGCAAGGTATCGATTTGACAGTCGAAGCCGGCGATTTCTATGCCCTGCTCGGCCCAAATGGTGCCGGCAAGTCGACCACACTCGGCATCATCAGTTCTCTGGTGCGCAAAAGCGCCGGTTCCGTGCAGGTGTTCGGCATTGATATCGATCAGGATTTCAATGCCGCCAAACGCCAGCTTGGGCTGGTGCCGCAGGAATTCAATTTCAGCCAGTTTGAAAAGGTGCAGCAGATTGTCGTCAATCAAGCCGGTTTTTATGGTGTGCCACGGCCGTTGGCATTGACGCGCGCCGAGAAACTGCTGACCCAATTGAGTCTGTGGGACAAGCGCAACAGCCCGGCGCGGGAACTGTCCGGCGGCATGAAGCGACGCTTGATGATTGCCCGCGCGCTGATGCATGAGCCGAAACTGCTGATTCTTGATGAGCCCACCGCCGGCGTCGATATCGAGCTGCGCCGATCCATGTGGAGTTTTCTGCGCGAGCTGAACAACCAAGGCACCACGATTGTGCTGACCACGCATTATCTGGAAGAAGCCGAGATGCTCTGCCGGCATATCGGCATTATCGACAAAGGCCAGATCATCGAAAACACCAGCATGAAAGATCTGCTGGCACGATTGCATCAGGAAACGTTTGTGCTGGATTCGCCATCGCTGCCGGCGGAACTACCTCGCCTTGCCGATTATCCGATGCGCCGGCTTGATGCGCATTCACTGGAAGTCGATGTCGAGCGCAGCCAGGGTTTGAATGCACTGTTCACCGCACTCGGCGAGCACGGCATCACCATCACCTCGATGCGCAACAAAGCCAACCGGCTGGAAGAGCTGTTCGTCAATCTGGTGCAAGGCAATCAGGCCGGGGCAGCGAAAAAGACAGGAACAGATGCATGAATCAGCGCATGAACGATAACGGCAGTCACAGCCACAACTGGATTGCCCTGCAAGCGATTCTGAGCAAGGAAATCGCCCGCTATATTCGCATCTGGCCGCAGACATTGCTGCCACCCGCGATCACCACCACCCTGTATTTCATGATTTTCGGCAACTTTGTCGGCAGTCGCATTGGCTCGCTCAATGGCGTCAGTTACATGGAGTACATTCTGCCCGGCTTGGTGATGATGGCGGTGATCACCAACTCCTATGCCAACGTCGTGTCGTCATTCTTCAGTGCGAAATTTCAGCGCAGTATTGAAGAGCTGTTGGTTGCGCCGGTGCCGAACAGCATCCTGCTACTCGGTTTTGTTTTGGGCGGCGTCAGCCGTGGTTTGTTGACGGCAGTCATCGTCACCGCCCTGTCGCTGTTCTTCGTGCCGCTGCAAGTTCAGCATTGGGGCTTGATGCTGGCACTGGTGTTGATGGCCTCGGCGATGTTTTCGCTCGGTGGTTTCATCAATGCCGTGTACGCCAAGAAATTCGACGACACCTCAATTGTGCCAACCTTTGTGCTGACACCGCTGACGTACCTGGGCGGGGTGTTCTATTCCATCAGCTGGTTGCCGGAGATCTGGCAAACGCTGTCGCACTTCAACCCGGTGCTGTACTTGGTCAATGCGTTTCGCTACAGCTTTATGGGCAGCTCGGACGTCGGTATCGGTTTGGCGTTCACCTTGCTCGGCATCGGCTTGATCGTGCTGACGGCATTTGCCATGTGGTTGCTGGAGCGTGGCACCGGCTTGCGTAGCTAAGTGCCGCAGAGTGCTGTGCATCGGCAACGCCGGTCAATCTGTCCCTGAAAAACAAAAGGCCACCGAAAGGTGGCCTTTTGTTTGTTGCGGTACGCGCCTCACACTTGGGCGCGAATGCTCTTGTCGGTATCGAGTTTCGGATCGTCGCCGACCACTTCCCGGTACAGCGCCCGACAACGTCGGCATTGCCAGCGCTCAAACCGATGCAGACCCAGCCACAACCCACCAGCGAAAACGATCAGACCGAACGGCCAGCCATGCGTCTGCAGAACGCTCATCACCGTCAGCCCGGCGACCATCAGCGCAATGCTGACGCCGGCCCAGATCGGCATGCCGCCGGCAATCGGTCGGCGTTGGACTTTCATTAATTGACCGCCACAGTGGTGGCAGGCGCCTCGCCAGGGAGACGGAGCGGCATGGTGGTGAACAGAGGCCATCGGGCTTAGGTAAGTACTTGCAAACTGGGTTGGGACAAATGCTTAGCAAGCCTGATGCCGAATTTGCAAGCTTCTGAAATTATTGAGGATTGCTCGTTTTCTCCAGGCTGAGCCGTGGTGACGGGGTAAAGATTCCTGACAACTACTGCTTTTGATCTGCTGCAACGCACAACGATAAATGCCGGAGATCCGCGGCTGGCGAGCGCCATCTGTCAGCATTTTCGGGTATAACCCGGCAGGGGTTTGTTGCCGATTGCCAACACGGTGGCGGCCAACAAAACCTCAAGACCGACCGACAAGGGGTGTCGAACGTTCGCGTTTGACAACGGCCGGCCTGACGTAAAGCCCTTGGAGCACAGAGAAACCGCTGTTTTCGTTTTTACACAACAAACAGTTTCGAAAAACAATCGGCTGCTCCGGGAAGTTCAGGTGTTGTTGGCACGGCGTGGTGCGGAGGTGCACGCTGCGCGGGCCAACAGGTTGTCGCCAATTTGTGGGGGGAAAACGCGCTAGCCGCCAGGCAACCGCGTTGCGTTCAACGCTCTTCTCGCAGTCCTTCACGGAAACGCCGAGCAGATGATTCGCTGCACGGGCGGATCCGGTTTGTACTGCCTTGAAGGAGAACGTTGGATGGCTTTTCCGGAAAATTTTGGTCTGACATTTGCGTTGATCTGCGCGGGTATTGCCGTGGTTTACGGCGCGCTGATGAGCAAATGGATTCTTGGTCAGGCAGCAGGTGATGAGCGCATGCGCGAAATCGCCGCTGCCATTCAACAAGGCGCGCAAGCCTATCTGAACCGGCAATACACCACCATTGGTGTCGTCGGTCTGGTGTTGTTCCTGGTGATTGGTTTTGTTCCGGCTCTGGGCTGGACCACGGCGATCGGCTTTTTGCTCGGCGCGGTGTTGTCCGGTGCCGCCGGTTACATCGGCATGAACGTCTCCGTGCGCGCCAACGTGCGTACCGCCGAAGCCGCCAAGAGCGGACTCAATGCCGCGCTCAATGTCGCGTTCCGCGGCGGCGCCATCACCGGCATGCTGGTGGTCGGCTTGGGACTCGGTGGTGTTGCCGGTTACTACGCCTACCTGCAAGCAACCGCGGCTGAAGGCGCTGCACTCAGCGATGTCATTCATCCGCTGATCGGCCTCGGTTTTGGTTCGTCGCTGATCTCGATTTTCGCCCGTCTCGGCGGTGGCATCTTCACCAAAGGCGCTGACGTTGGTGCTGATCTGGTCGGCAAAGTCGAAGCCGGCATTCCGGAAGATGATCCGCGCAATCCGGCAGTGATTGCCGATAACGTTGGCGACAACGTTGGTGACTGCGCCGGCATGGCTGCCGACTTGTTTGAAACCTATGCGGTCACCATTGTCGCGACGATGTTGCTCGGTGCGTTGATGATCACCGGCTTCAGCGCTGAAGCGGTGTTGTATCCGCTGGTGCTCGGTGGTGCCTCGATTCTGCTCAGCATTATCGGCTGCTTCTTCGTCAAGCACACGCCCGGCCAGAAGATTATGACGGCGCTGTACAAAGGCCTGATCGTTTCCGGCTTGTTGGCGATTCCGGCGTTCTGGTATGTCACCGGCTGGATCATGCCGGACAGCGCACTTAATGCCGTGATGGGTATCGAAGGCGGCGGTCAGCTGCGATTGTTCTTGTCATCGATCATCGGCTTGGCGCTGACTGGTCTGCTGGTGATCATCACCGAGTACTACACCGGCACCGATTTCGATCCGGTCAAACATGTGGCGCAAGCCTCGACTACCGGTCATGGCACCAACATCATCGCCGGTCTCGGTGTGTCAATGAAATCGACCGCTTGGCCGGTGCTGGCAGTGTGCCTTTCGATCTGGGCGGCGTATGCGCTGGCTGGCTTGTACGGCATTGCAATCGCCGCGACCGCGATGCTGTCGATGGCCGGCATCATTGTTGCGCTCGATGCCTACGGTCCGATCACTGACAACGCCGGTGGTATCGCCGAAATGGCCGAGTTGCCGTCGTCAGTGCGCGATGTGACCGACCCGCTCGATGCGGTGGGCAACACCACCAAAGCGGTGACCAAAGGTTATGCGATCGGTTCGGCTGCACTGGCAGCGTTGGTGCTGTTTGCCGACTTCACGCACGCGCTCGAAGGCGTCGGCAAAACCTACGCTTTCAGCCTCAGCGATCCGGCCGTGATCATCGGCCTGTTTATTGGCGGTCTGATTCCGTATCTGTTCGGCGCGATGGCGATGGAAGCCGTTGGTCGCAGTGCCGGCTCGGTCGTGGTGGAAGTGCGCCGTCAGTTCAAGGAAATCCCCGGCATCATGGAGGGCACGGCCAAGCCGGATTACTCGCGCGCGGTCGACATGCTGACCAAATCGGCGATCAAGGAAATGATGATTCCGTCCTTGCTGCCGGTGCTGGTGCCGATCATCACCGCGTTTGCGCTGAATTGGCTGATGGGCCCCGGCGCGGGCGTGCGTGCGCTCGGTGGCGTGCTGATGGGCACCATCGTGACTGGTCTGTTTGTCGCCATCTCGATGACCACCGGTGGTGGTGCCTGGGATAACGCCAAGAAGTACATCGAGGAAGGCCATCACGGCGGCAAAGGCAGTGAAGCGCACAAAGCCGCAGTGACCGGCGACACCGTCGGTGACCCCTACAAGGACACCGCTGGCCCGGCCGTCAACCCGCTGATCAAGATCATCAATATTGTTGCCTTGTTGATTGTGCCGCTGGTGGCTTAATCACGTTGTCATTGCCAGAGGGGCAAATAAAAAGAGCCGCTAATTAGCGGCTCTTTTCTTTTTCGACAAAACGTTCGGTGCTTACTTCTTGCGGAACGCAATCTCACCGCTGACCACCGAGGCCTGAATACGGCCACCACCATTACCGACCTTGATGTCCAGGCTTTCGGCGCCGGTGAATTCGGCTTCGTCCGGCGCATCATTGGTCAGTTGGTTGACGATGTCGCCACCGGGACCGGTTTCCGCTTCGATGCGGGCATTCACTTCACCACGCGCAGTCAACTCGATATTGCCGCTGACGCTTTCCAGTTCGATATCGGTATCGGCAGTGATGGCTGACTCAATCCGAACATCACCGGACACTGACGAAAACTCGCCGCGCTTCAAGCTGCCCTCGTTCAGCAGTTTGACATCACCCGAGACGCTTTCCGCGCGCAGACGATCGGCGGTGACATGGGCGTAAATGTTGCCACTGACCGACTCAACCGACACGTCGCGACCGGCGCCGCGCAGCTCGATATCACCGCTGACGCTTTCGGCGTCGACTTCATGGCCGAGTTTGTCCAGTTTCAGATTGCCGCTGACGCTCGCCAAATCGCTGCGACCGGCGACCTCACGCACCGACAGATCGGCCGAGACCAGATCGACCCGCAGGTTGTTGCCGCGCGGAATCTTGACCGTGATCTTGGTGCCTTCGCCACGATTCAGATTGTTCGGCACCTCGTCTTCAATGCGAATGGTGTTGCCCTGGCGCTCAAAGACAAAGCGTTCGCTCTTGTCATCGCGAGTGCCTTCGACCGACACCTTGTTCTGCTCCCAACCGATGACGGTCACGTCACCGCGGACGACTTCGATCGAGACTTCGCCTTTGGCATCGGCATCAAGACTCAGATTGACCGGCTCGCCAGCCGATGCCACGGTACTCAACACCGGCAGCAGCGCAAGTGCGACCAGATTCAACATGCCCTTCTTCATGATCTACTCCTGTTCATTGGCCGGCGCTGGCTGCGGTGCAGTTTGCGCGGGTGTTTGCTCGGGTTCTGTTACTAGGACGCTGCCTTGCTGCGTCCGGTTTAAAGCCTGTTGCAGATTTCTTGCTGGCGCGCAACACGCCTATGTTCACTATCAGATCGACACGCGCGAGGCGTTCTCGGCGACCTGATACACCTCGATCTCTTTTGCCAGCGTTTGCCGCATCAGCTGTTGCAAGGCCGGATCATCCGGTTGCTTCTGCAGCGCCTTGGCCAGCTCTTGATGGGCCTTGCCAATGATTTCCAGATTGCGTTCGACAATCTCGGCTGTTTCCGGATCCAGATTGGCGCGCATGGTCGGCCATTGCTCGGCGTAGCTGACCCGGGCCTGGCTGTACGGCGATTCGATTTGCTGCAGCAACCGTTCGGCATTGGCCACCGCCATGTCGCTTTGCCGTTGCTGATACACCTGCCAGGTAAAAATGCCCGACACCGCGCTGACCAACACACTGGCCGCGACCGCGGCCGGTACCCAGCGCTGCTTCGGCTGGCGATTGATCTGCTGGGCGATTTCCGGCCACAGATCGCGCGACGGATTCAGCTCCGGTTGCAGCGTCTCAAGTTGTTGGCGCAGCCATTCCGGCTGCTCGTTGTTCATCGTGGGATGACTCATTTCACTCACCTCTCAGGCCAAGGTCGCGCGCAGCAGTTCACGGGCGCGGAACAGCTGCGCCTTGCTGGTGCCTTCGGCGATGCCGAGCATCGCCGCCGTTTCATCGTGGCTGTAGCCTTCAATATCCATCAGCACAAACACTTGCCGGGCACGCTCCGGCAGCTTGGCAATCGCCGCTTCCAAATCGCGCGCTTCGCCCGGCGTTTCGTGCATCAGCGTTTCCGGGATCTCGTCATCGCCGCTGCCTTTCTTCAGCCAGCGCAGCCAGGGGCTGTGTTTGCGCTGGTAAGAAATGACCGCGTTGGCGGTGACCCGGTGCAACCAGGTCGAAAACTTGGCTTCACCGCGAAAACTGTGCAGCTGCTGCCAGGCCTTGATAAAGGCATCCTGGGTCAGCTCTTCCGCCAGCTGGCGGTCGCCGAGCAGGCGCACGCACAGCGCATAGACCCGGCGATGCTGGCTGCGGTAAATCTGGGCAAAGGCGGCCTTGTCGCCGGCCTGGGCGCGGGCGACAGCCAACGCCAGCTGCTCGTCGGCAGCCTCTTGCTCGGTCAACTCGCGACCGGCCGGACGCAGCGGCGTCACCTTGCCGGTGCTGGTGCTTGTTGAGTCCAAATGGCTCGCCTCCGCGGCGGCAGTTACATACACGGTAAGCCCCCAAGTGTTGCCGTGATAGCCGTCTGACGCAACCAACTCGGCTGGGGTTTAAAGGACTGTCCGTTTTTTCCAAGAAAAAGGGCGTGCCCTGCACGCCCTTGTTTGCCCAGCCGAGACTGGATCAGGACACTTTTTCGCCAGCCGCCTGCTTGTCGGCATGGTAGGACGAACGGACCATCGGACCCGAGGCCACGTGGGTGAAGCCAAGGCCGCGGGCGAGCTCGCCGAGTTCGTCGAACTCCTTCGGCGTCACGAAGCGCTTGACCGGGTGGTGGTGACGCGACGGCTGCAGATACTGGCCGAGCGTCAGCATGTCGATGTCGTGCGCGCGCATGTCTTTCAGCGTCTCGACGATTTCTTCGTTGGTTTCGCCGAGGCCGAGCATCAGGCCGGATTTGGTCGGGATGCCGGGGTAGCGTTGTTTGAATTCTTTCAGCAGCGTCAGCGAGTGCTGGTAATCGGAACCCGGGCGCACCGCCTTGTACAGGTGCTTGGCGGTTTCGAGGTTGTGGTTGAACACGTCCGGCAGGCCGTCTTTGAAAATTTCCAGCGCCACTTCCAGGCGACCACGGAAATCCGGGACCAGCACTTCCAGTTTGGTGTTCGGATTCAGCGCCCGCGATTCGCGGATGCAATCGACAAAATGCTGGGCACCGCCATCGCGCAGATCGTCGCGATCAACCGAGGTGATCACGACGTATTTCAGCGCCATGTCGCGGATCGATTCGGCCAGATGCTTCGGCTCGTCCGCATCGAGCGCCAGCGGCCGGCCGTGGGCGACGTCGCAGAAGGTGCAGCGACGGGTGCAGATATCACCCATGATCATGAAGGTGGCCGTGCCGTGACCGAAGCACTCCGGCAGGTTCGGGCAGCTCGCTTCTTCGCAGACCGTGTGCAGCTTTTTGTCGCGCAGCATGTGCTTGATGCGGTTGATCTGATCGCCGCTCGGCAGCCGCACCCGGATCCAGTCCGGCTTGCGCGGCATCTCGACCGTCGGCTCAATCTTGACCGGAATGCGCGCCAGCTTGTCGGCCGCGCGCAGCTTTTCACCGGGAACGGCTTTGCCCGGCTTCACCGTGTCGGTGACGGGTTCGGCGGGAATGGCGGTTACCGGCTTATCCATTTCGATCAACTCACAGCAGCAGAAAGAGGTTGGCCCAGCGCGGCCTCAGCCGGCACAGAGCGGGCGGCATTATAGCCCAGCCGCTCCAGCAGAGCCTTGATGAGAACCGGCTCGACCGTCGCCAACTGTTCTGGTCCGCCCTCATTGGCCAAGGTCGTCATCTGAAGGCCCTGATAACCGCAGGGGTTAATGCGGAAAAACGGCTCTAGATCCATATGGATGTTGAAGGCGATGCCATGAAAGGTACAGCCGTGCCGGACACGCAGACCGATGCTGCAGATCTTGGCCGCGCTGTTCGGTCCGCCGGTCAGGTATACACCCGGTGCATCGGCACGCGGTGCGGCACTGACGCCAAAACGCGCGCAGGTATCGACCACCGCACTTTCCAGCGCCGTCACCAGTTCACGCACGCCAAGTTTCTTTCGGCGCAAATCGAGCAGGAAATACACCACCTGCTGACCGGGGCCGTGATACGTCACCTGACCACCGCGATCAACCTGCACCACTGGAATGTCGCCCGGTGCCAGCACATGCTCGGCTTTGCCGGCCTGGCCTTGAGTGAATACCCGCTCGTGCTCGACCAGCCAGATCTCATCGTAACTGTGCTCGTCACGGGCATCCGTGAAGGTTTTCATTGCCTGCCAGATCGGCTCGTAAGTCTGGCGACCGAGCTGGCGCAGCAGCACGGTATCAGTGAGTTCAACGGTCACGTTGGTAATCGACCTTACAGAATGATGCGCACACCGCGTACGGCGCGCAGCGAGGCATAGACGCTTTCCACTTGCGCTTTCTCGGCGAAGTGAACGGCAACGGTCACCGACAGGTATTTGCCACCGGCGCTCGGCGTACTCCGGTGCGAATAGTCGCCGGGATGCACGGCATGAATCGCGGCGATGACATCGTCGGCGAAATCGTCACGGCTATCGCCCAGCACTTTCAGATCGAGCCGGCAGGGAAACACCCACGGATCTTTTTGCTCGGTCATGGCCTCACCTCATCGTATTGATCTGTGGGAGTGGCGTTAGCCACTCCCAGCATTTTCTTCAGCGCAGCTTGTCGTCAAAAAACCACTGCGCAAACTTTGGATACAGTGCGGTGCCTGTGTTGTACTTCAGCTCGACACCATTGAGCCGACTGATCCGGCGCAATTCGCGCAAGCTGCTGCTGACCCAGACTTCATCGGCCGACGACAACTCGGCTTCCGCAATTGCGCGCTGTTCCACCGGCACGCCGTGTTTGGCAGCCAGTTCCAGAATCACCGCACGGGTAATGCCAGACAACATCCTTGGTTGCTCCGGCGGGGTAATCATCACACCATTGCAAACGACGTACAGATTGCTGCTGCTGCCTTCGAGCGCTTCACCGTCACGGGTCAGAATCGCTTCGTCGGCGCCAGCTTCGCGGGCCTGCTGGCGCGCCAACACGTTGGCCAGCAAATTGACCGATTTGATATCGCAGCGCTGCCAGCGCAAATCCGGCACGGTGATCGCGCTCAAGGCCGGCCGCTCGGGCCCGTCCAACGCCTGGGGCCACGCTGTCAGATAGGCAAAGACCGACGCTGTGCACCCGGCGGTAAAGAAATGGTCGCGTTGATCGACCACACCACCACGGCTGATCTGGAGGTAAAGGCTGGCATTTTCAAGCTGGTTGCGTTGCAGCAGCTGCTGGACCATCTGCTCCAACTCGCGGTCGCTGGTGTCGCAGTGAAGCGCGATAGCAGCCAAGCTGCGGCGCAAGCGCGCCAGATGCAAAGACCAGCGGTGTAAGCGGCCGCGGTAGATCGGCACCACTTCATAAATGCCGTCACCAAACAGAAAGCCACGATCAAATGCCGAGACCTTGGCGGCTTCGGCCGGCACATAGTGGCCGTTCAGATACACCGTACTCATCCGCTTACCTCAGCTCACCATGTTCGGTTTTTCTGTTGCTGTAGCTTTTCTGCTAACGCAGCTCTTGTTGCCATGCTGCGCCTGCTGAACGATTCGATCCGAGCCAGAAAAACAGCAAACGGGCCAGCGGCCCGTTTGTGCACATCCCTTGCGCCATCACAATGCACTCAGTCGGCAAACTTCTTGGCAAACCAGTCACTGACTTGACGCACCACGCCGCCTTCCGGCACTTCTTTCAGCGCCACCAACGGATGCTCGGCAACGTCTTTGCCATCCAGTTGCAGGAACAATTTTCCGACGACCTGACCTTTGGCAATCGGCGCTTCCAGATCCGGCAGCAGGCTGTAATTGGCTTTCAGATCCTGGCGACGGCCACGCGGCAGCACCAACGTCGCGGGTTGCGCCAAACCGACATCCACCGTTTCGGCGTCACCAAACCAGACTCGTGGCCGGGTCAGGGATTCGCCAGCTTTGACCGCTTGCACGGTATCGAAATTACGGAATGCCCAAGTCAGCAATTTTTTGCTTTCGACGGCACGCGAGGCCATGCTCTTGCCGCCAAGCAGCGACACCACCAAACGCATGCCACCTTGAGTAGCCGAGCTGACCAAACAGAAGCCGGCCGCATTGGTGTGACCGGTTTTGATCCCGTCAACGGCCAGTGCGGTGTCCCACAACAAGCTGTTGCGGTTTGGCTGCTTGATACCGTTCCACTCAAATTCTTTTTCTGAGTACCAGCGGTAGTCTTCCGGGAAGTCACGAATCAGCGCGACACCGAGCAGCGCCATGTCGCGTGCCGAGCTGTAATGCTCGGGATGCGGCAAGCCGGTGGCGTTCATAAAATGGGTGTTGCGCAGGCCGAGTTGCTTGCTGTACTGATTCATCAAATTGGCGAAGGCATCTTCGCTGCCGGCAACATGTTCCGCGACAACAATGCTGGCATCGTTACCCGATTGAATGATGATGCCTTTGTGCAAATCGTCGAGCGACACTTGCTTGCCAACTTCCAGAAACATCAGCGAGTTCTCGCTGGCGTTCTTGTTCAGCTTCCATGCCTTCTCACTGACCACCGCCATATCGTTCAGGCTGACCCGGCCTTGAGCGACTTCCGCCGCCAGCACATAGCTGGTCATCATCTTGGTCAGGCTGGCCGGTTCGCGTCGCTCATCTGGATTCTGCTCTGCCAGCACCTGGCCGGTGTGGTAATCGATCACCACCCATGCTGGCGCATCAATCAGCGGCGCCGGCGGTGCGCCGGGAATGGTCGAGGTACCGGCAACGGCCAGCGACGACAGCGCAAACAGGGACAGTGACAGCAAATGTTTCATTGGCGATTCGATACTTGATGGCGAAAAGAACGGGCCGAATTGTAACCGCGCCCGACGTGACATAAAACCCTGCGCATGACGTGGAGTGTGACTCCGCTCAGGGTTTGACGATGGCGAGTCGCTCATAGCCATTGTCCTCCAAATGCTCCAGCACCTTCTCGGCGTAATCGCGCCGGCTCAGCGGCCCGACCCTAACCCGATAAACCGTACCATCGGGACCATCGGCCTCGTAGACCTTTACCGGATAGCCAACCAGCGGCCGGGCTTGCGCCGCCACTTCATCGGCACTGTCTTCGCGGCGGAAGGAAGCAATCTGAACAAAATACGGGCCGTCGCTTGTCGTGGTCTCAGTGCTGCCGGGGCCGACACCACCGCCAATCTTGACGTCGCTGTCATCATCACCGCTCAGCGCCTGAATCTCGACCCGTGCGGTGCCGGCACCGGTCATCGCCAGCTTATGCGCGGCGGCATAGGACAGATCGATGATGCGGCCTTCTTTGAACGGACCGCGATCATTGACCCGCACGATGATCGATTTGCCATTATCGAGATTGGTCACGCGCACGTGTACCGGAATCGGCAGCGTCTTGTGTGCTGCCGTCATCGCATACATGTCGTACGGCTCACCACTCGAGGTGCGTTTACCGTGGAACTTGTTGCCATACCAGGAGGCGATGCCGCGCTCGGAAAAACCATCTGCCGAGTCGAGCACATGGTAGGTACGGCCGAGCACCGAATAACTTTTCGGATTTCCGTAGCGGCTGCGCGGTTCTTTTCTTGGCACCGGTTCCTGCACGTGTCGCAGATCCGGCGCCACTGCTGGCCCGCTATCGACATCAACGTCGTAGCGCGAAGGGGTCGACGAGCACGACGCTAGAATCAGCGTCGCACTCAGACTCAAACCACAGACCAGCCACGCGCTACGCATCATCAGCGTCCTGTGCCCAGCATGGTTTTGCTGGTTGCCGAATTGCTGATTGCGGACTTGCTAGTAACCGGCTTGTTGTTGCTCGACTTCGCCGTTGCCACTGCCGGTTCTGTGTCGAGACTGTAGTTCGCTTTCAATTGGTCGGCGAGCTCCAGCACCGCACGGGCATACATCGGGCTTTTGTTGTAACGGGTAATCACCCGGAAGTTATTGAACCCAAGATAAAAGCGGCGCCCTTCCGTTTCTTCAAACGCCAGCAAGGTTGCCTGCCAGTCCGGCTGCAGCGGCAACGGCGAGCGCATACCGGCAGCAAACAGATCCGGCATCGGCTTGACATCGCGTTTCGGGAACAACAATTCCGGCGCCGGCTCCGCCGGCAACTCGACCGCCATCATCAAGGCACCGCCCGGTTGCCAACCGTGAATACGAAAATAATTGGCGACACTGCCAATCGCATCGGCGGTGTTCAGGAACAGATTGATTTGACCATCGTTGTCGAAATCAACCGCCCATTTGCGATAGCTGGTCGGCATGAACTGGCCGAGCCCCATCGCACCGGCATACGAACCTTTGGGTTCGGTCAGCGACCATTGCTGCTCGCGCGCCAACAAAAAAAACTGCTCCAGCTCACCGGTGAAATACGGTGAGCGCGGCGGGTAATGGAATGCCAGCGTATTCAGGGCATCAAGCACACGATGCTTGCCCATGTTGCGACCATAATTGGTTTCGACACCGATGATCGCGACAATGAATTCGGCGGGAACGCCGTACGTCTGTTCGGCACGCGCCAAAGTCTCGGCGTGCTCACGCCAGAACGCGATGCCGTTATTGCGGCGAGCTTCGGTGAGAAAAATCGGCGCGTAAGCACTCCAGGGTTTGACGGCCTCGGCCGGCTTGGTCATCAACGCGATGATGTCCTCGCGCCGCTCGGCCTGCGCCAGGCCGTCACGAATCTCGCGCTTGTCAAAGCCGTGCTGGGTCATTCGTTCCGCGAACAACTGCTGTGGCGTCGAGGCGCAGCCTGCCAGCAACAAGAGCAGGCAGCCAGTGAGCAGACCCTGTTTGCCAACGACCGCGTGCAATACGTTTTTCATGCGCTACCTATCTGCTATCAAACTATCTGCAATCAAAATCGGATTCATGGTTCAGCACATCAGCTGGTCAGCAAGCGTCGATGCGTATGCACTGACATCAGCACACCGAAACCCGCCAGCAAGGTAACCGAGGCAGTGCCACCAAAACTGACCAGCGGTAATGGAATCCCCACCACCGGTAGAATACCGGAGACCATACCCATGTTGACGAACACATAGACGAAGAAGGTCAAGGTCAGCGCGCCAGCCAGCAAGCGCGAAAACGTATCTTGCGCTTGGTTGGCGATGTACAAGCCGCGCAGGATGATGAACGCGAACAGCGCCAGCAACAGCAAGCCGCCCAGCAGACCAAACTCTTCACCGATCACCGCAAAGATGAAGTCCGTGTGCCGCTCGGGCACGAACTCCAGTTGCGATTGCGTGCCCTGAAAATAACCTTTGCCATACAGGCCGCCAGAACCAATGGCAATTTTCGATTGAATGATGTGGTAGCCAGCCCCGAGGGGATCCGTCTCCGGATCGAGCAGCGTCAGCACACGCTGTTTCTGGTAATCGTGCATGTAGAAAAACCACAGCGCTGGAGCCAGTGCTACCGCCGCAGCCAGCAGACCGGTCACCAGCTTCCAGGACAGCCCGGCCAGCCACAGCACAAACAAACCGGACGCGGCGATCAACAGCGAGGTTCCCAAATCGGGTTGGATCGCGATCAACACCACCGGCAACAGAATCAGACCACCGGCGATAAGGATATGCTGGAACCGCGGTGGCAACGGCCGCTCAGCGAAATACCAGGCCAACAGCATCGGCACCGCGATCTTCATCATTTCTGATGGTTGAAAACGGATGAAGCCCAGATCGAGCCAACGCTGAGCGCCTTTGCCGATCACCCCGACGACATCGACAATCACCAGCATGATGATGCCGATGATGTAGAGCGCCGGTGCCCACAGCTTCAGCAAGCGCGGCGGCAACTGCGCAATCACCACCAAGGCCGCCAAGCCGATGGCAAAACGCATCGCTTGCTTGACCATGTAGTCATGGCCGCCTGCGCTGTAAACCACCAGCAGCGCAATCGACATCAGCATCATCAAGGCGGCCAGCAGCATCCAGTCGATATGCAGGCGCCACAGCAGACTGTAGCGTTCTTTGTGGGTGTGCACCCGGGAACCGTACTCACTCATGGCGAGCCCCCACTGTTCTGCGCGCGACTGCTGCTGTCGGCACCGCGACGCTCGCCTTCCAGATAATGATCCATGACCCGGCGCGCGATCGGTGCGGCACTGGAGCCACCGCCGCCGATCACGTTCTCCACCAACACCGCCACGGCAATCTGCGGCTTGTCATATGGCGCGAAACCGATGAACAGCGCGTTATCACGGAACCGCTCATCGATTTTGGTCGCGTCGTATTTCTCGTTCTGGCCGTAAGACGCCACCTGCGCCGTACCGGTTTTGCCAGCCGCAACATAGGTGATGCCTTGAAACGCTTTGCGCGCCGAACCGCTCGGGGCCATCGCGACATCGCGCATCGCTTCCTTGACCAGATCCAGATACTGCATATTGCCAATCTGCGGCTGCTCTTTCGCCAGCGTCGCCGGCACCGCCTGCAGCTGATCGTTGTTGCCGACATCGCGCACCAGCCGCAACTCATAACGCCTGCCGCCATTGGCCAGCAAGGCCGAGGCGCTGACCAATTGCAGCGAGGTACTGCTCCAATAACCCTGACCAATACCGACGCTGATGGTTTCGCCGGGATACCACGGCTCCTTGCGCACCCGCCGTTTCCATTCCCGGGTTGGCAACAAGCCGCGCACTTCTTCATCGACATCGATATTGGTCAGCTGACCGAAGCCGAACCGGCGCATCTGCTCGGACAAATCGTCGATGCCCATGCGGTTGGCGAGATCATAGAAATAGGTGTCGCAGGACTGGGTGATCGCGGCTTTGACATCAATCCAGCCATGCGCCGGCAAGCCTTTGTTGAGAACCCAGTCGCGATAACGGCGATCATCACCGGGCAATTTGAACCAACCCGGATCCCAGACTTTGCGATCAACGGTGGTGGCGCCCGTGATCAATCCCGCCAATGCCAGATGGGGTTTGACGGTTGAGCCGGGCGGATACACACCCAGCAGCGCCCGGTTGTACAGCGGCACATCCGGAGATTCGAGCAATGCCTTGTAGCTTTGCCGGTCAATGCCGGTCACAAACGGGTTCGGGTCGTAACCGGGCGCCGAAACCAGCGCCAGCACGCCACCGTTGTTGGGGTCGACCGCGATCACCACACCGCGTTGATCGCCGAGCGCGGCCAGCGCGGCCAGTTGCAAACTGCTGTCGAGATGCAAGTGCAAATCGCGGCCGGGAATCGGCGCGACCCGATTCAACACGCGCACGACCCGATCATGAACATCGGTCTCGACTTCCTGGAAGCCGGCAGCGCCGTGCAGCACGCTCTCGTAATGTTTCTCCAGACCGAGTTTGCCAATGTGCTGGGTCGCCGCGTAATTGTTCTGATCGAGCTTTTCCCATTCCTTGTCATTGATCCGGCCGACATAGCCAATGGCATGCACCAGTTGCGGACCAAACGGATAATGCCGAATCAAGCGGCCGGTCAAATACACACCGGGGAACCGGTGCTGATTGCTGGCGAACACCGCCACTTCTTTGTCGCTAAGCCGGCTGCGAATCGGTACCGGCTGATCGCGACGATGTTGCTTGCGCTCGGTTTCAAAACGCTCGCGATCGTCATCGGTGATGGTGATCAGCAGCGCCAGCTGATCCAGTGTCGCGGCGATATCGGTCACTTTGGCCGGGACCATTTCCAACGCAAAGCTGGAGCGGTTCTCGGCCAGCAACACACCTTTGCTGTCGTAGATCAGACCGCGGGTTGGCGCGATCGGCTGCACGCTGATCCGGTTGCGGTCGGCCAGCGTGCGGTATTGATGATGTTCGACGATTTGCAGATAGAACAACCGCGCTGCCAACACCAGCATCAGCAGGCCCATGACAACCGCCGCAATGGCAGCCCGGACAAAGAACAGGCTGGTCTCCGCCACCGGATCTTTCATGCGCATACGGCGGTTCATGTCGGATCGAACTCACAGCCAAAAAATACAACCATCATCATTCCACGCGAAGCCTGTTTTGTTGTGCGTGTTGCCGTTGTTCGTATTAACTTGTACTAGCGGCGCTGGCACCCGCTATTTCTGTATTCGTTTTCCTGCATTCGCAATCTGCCGCGCGTTCTGCCGACGACGCATTCAGGCGCGATGATACGGGTGATTGGTCAACAAGCTGTGGGCGCGGTACAAGGCTTCGGCCACGACGATCCGCACCAGCGGATGCGGCAAGGTCAGCGCGGACAGCGACCATTTCAGTTCGGCTTTCGCCAACAGCTCCGGGGCAATGCCGTCTGGCCCACCGACAATCAGCGCAATGTCGCGACCATCTTGCCGCCAGCGCTGCATTTCCGCCGACAGCTGTTCGGTGCTCCAGTTGCGGCCTTTGACATCCAGTGCGAGCAGACGTTCAGCGGGTTTCAATTGCCCGATGATCTGCTCGGCTTCCTGCGCCATCAGCCGGCTGATATCGCTGTTCTTGCTGCGCTCCGGCAATTTCAGCTCGACCAGCTCCAGGCGGCATTCGTGCGGCATGCGGGCCGCGTACTCCTGATAGCCGTCATTGACCCAGGCCGGCATTTTATTGCCCAGTGTAATCAGGCGAATGCGCATGATCGGAAGTCAGCCGCTCCTGCGCCAGTCAATGCCGCTGATTGGCCGGCGCTTGCTGACCCCAGTCCGGATCCCAGAGTTTTTCCAGCTGATAGTAATCGCGGGCATCGCGCAGCATGACGTGCAGAATCACATCGCCCAAATCGACCAGAATCCAGTCGCCGGCCTGCTCACCTTCAACGCCGAGCGGGGTCAGCCCGGCGGCTTTGGCTTTCTCAACAATATGCTGGGCAATCGATTTGCAATGCCGGGTCGACGTGCCACAACAAATCAGCAGGTAGTCGGCCATGCTGGTCAGTTGCCGCACATCCAGCACGCTCACTTCGCGGGCTTTGATTTCGTCCAACTCGCGCTGAACCAGCGCTTTGACCTGCTCAACTTGCATACAAATGGTGCTCTCGTATGTACGCGGCTACCGCTGCCGGTAAACCGTCTGGTTGCTGCTGCCCGGCCCGCAACGCCGCGCGGATCGCAGTGGCCGATGCCGGATGCTCGGGCATGACGCAGAATAACACGTCGCCCGGCTCGGCCTGTTGCAAAGCCTGGGCGGTCAGCTGCTGGCGACGGGCCCAGCGCGCCTGCAACAGCGCTGGCAACGCTTCACTTGGTGCGGTCGCTTGCGATGCGGCGCGCGGCAAGACAATCAATACCGCCTGCTGCAGCAAGACCTCCGGTTCCCGCCAACCGGGAAGGCCGCAAAACGCATCCCAGCCCAGCACCAGGGCCGGCAGCTGGCCCTGTGCAGAGCATTCCCGCACCGCCAGCACGGTGTAACTGGCGCCTTGGCGCCGCAACTCGCGATCATCGACCCGCAAATTCGGTTCGTTGGCAATCGCCCGTTGCAGCATCGCCAGCCGATGCGCATCGCTGGCACCCGGTGT
>CAMLNB010000039.1 GCA_946481205.1 uncultured Kangiella sp.
TCCAGCTGGGGCTTTTGTGACAGTGCATCCCTGCACCGTCACAAAAGGCTTCGGCTTCCTGCCTCGCCCCTACGCTGCGCTCCGGGCTATTAACCCAGCTTCCATTACGTTGCTCGGCTCGTCAGACGGCGAAAACGTCAAAGACACGCTGCGCGCAAAGAAGAAAAGACTGGAAACACAAACTCCGTCGTTCTCGCGTAGGCGGGAACCCAGCGACTTTGAAATTTGGAACGACACTGGATCCCCGCCTACGCGGGGATGACGAGAAAAAAACCGAAGTCACCAACTTAGCTAGAACACGGGGCCCCCATTCGCGCCATCCGGCGATTCGGCGTTAGCGGCCGGGTGCGCAAGCCCGGATGGCTTGCGCAGCATTGATAAGGCAGGACGCCGCATCAATGCGTGCCCGTAGCCGCTAACGTCGAAGCGACGGACGGAGTCTCCGAAGTAACGAAACGATTCTGGCGCGTGGGGCGTGTTCTTTTGCCTACTTTTCTTGCACGAGCAAGAAAAGTAGGTCGCCCGCCGGGGCGAGACCCGGCAATGGCGGTCGTCGTGCTGACTGATATAGCCGAGATGGGACCAAAAGAAAACCCGGGTCATTGCGTTGCAACGACCCGGGCTACGTGACTATGTGCCAACGCTCTAGAGCATGGCGCTTATAACACGAGTTACTTTTACATAGACCGGAACAGTGGTGAAGAAATGAATGGGCGTAAAGAACGCACTAACGACTACTGAATGCCCAGCTAGTCCCGCTCCACTTCTATTAACAGCAAAAAGCGATACAACATGTATTGCGAGTGTTGAAAGGGCTAGAAAAAAAGCTCCCGTATACTCATCCGCAGCGGAGCTAAAGAAAAGCAATCCCACGCTTATAATAGGCAAGGAAACAAGGAAAGAATAAAAGAATAGCTTGAAATTTTGCCTTACCTCTCCTGCTAGCTTACAACCTAATACATACTCATCGTAACCGGCCTTACCTATGCGGTAACAAAAGAACGCAAACAACAAGACGATCAAACCAATCATTTACTCTTCCTGTAAGGAAAATCCGCCAGAAAGCTTGTTCACCGCTTCGGCATCATCCCCGGCGGCATCTTCCCACCCATGCTGCGCATCAGCTTCATCATGCCGCCTTTTGACGACAGCTTCTTCATCATGTCATTCATCTGATCGTATTGCTTCAGCAGCTTGTTGACGTCCTGCACCTGCATGCCGGAGCCGAGCGCGATACGGCGCTTGCGCGAGCCTTTGATCAGATCGGGCTTGGCGCGTTCAGCCGGCGTCATCGAGTTGATAATCGCTTCGAGGCGCAGCAATTCACGATCATTGACTTGCGACTTGGCCGCTTCCGGGATCTGGCCGAAGCCGGGCATTTTTTCCATCATCGAAGTCAGGCCGCCCATTTTTTTCATCTGGCGCAGCTGGTCGCGGAAATCTTCCAGATCGAAACCTTTGCCTTTCTTGAGCTTCTTGGCGAACGCTTCGGCTTTGTCCTTATCGACTTCGCGCTCGACTTGTTCGATAAGCGAGAGTACATCGCCCATGCCGAGAATGCGGCTGGCGATACGGTCCGGATGGAACGGTTCCAACCCATCGAGCTTTTCGGCGACACCGATAAACTTGATCGGTTTGCCGGTGATGGTGCGGATGGACAGCGCGGCACCGCCGCGGGCATCGCCGTCGGCCTTGGTCAGGATGACGCCGGTCAGCGGCAGCGCTTCGTTGAAGGCTTTGGCGGTGTTGGCGGCGTCCTGGCCGGTCATGCTGTCGACGACGAACAAAGTTTCGATTGGGCTGACGGCCGCGTGAATGCGCTTGGCCTCGTCCATCATTTCGCTGTCGACGTGCAGGCGGCCGGCGGTGTCGACGATCACCACGTCGTAAATGCGGCGCTTGGCTTCTTCAACCGCGTCTTTGGCGATCTTGACCGGGTCCTGGCCAACCGCGCTCGGGAAGAAATGCACGCCAACTTGTTGTGCTAGCGTTTCGAGTTGTTTGATCGCGGCCGGGCGATAAACGTCGGCAGAAACCAGCAACACCGATTTCTTGTGCCGCTCTTTCAAAAGCTTCGCGAGTTTGCCGGCGCTGGTGGTTTTACCGGCGCCTTGCAAGCCGGCCATCAGGATCACGGCCGGTGGTTGTACCGCGAGGTTGAGTTCGTCGTTGTGCTCGCCCATCGCCGCAACGAGTTCATCGCGAACGATTTTGATGAAGGCTTGACCGGGCGTCAGGCTGGTCATCACTTCGGTGCCGACCGCGCGGTCTTTCACCTTGGCGATAAAGTCTTTGACTACCGGCAGCGCGACGTCGGCTTCGAGCAGCGCCATGCGCACTTCGCGCAGCGTGTCTTTGACGTTGTCTTCGGTGATGCGGCCCTGGCCCGAGAGCTTTTTCAGGGCGGCGTTCAAACGGTCGGAAAGGTTGCCGAACATGGAGATTCCTGCGTGTTGAGGCGGCGGAGCGTGGTCAGCCGCTGGAAATGGGGGCCTTTGGGCGGGTTTCGAGCCTTGGCGCGAAACCGCTGGCGAAGGCCCGGGATTATAAGGGGCTTGGCTGGGGGAAGTCGTGGGCTGGTGTGATTAGCCGCTACCCGCTCGTGCGGAGAATCCCCCTCACCCCAGCCCTCTCCCTCGGGGGAGAGGGAGCCTGACGGTGCGTTTATCGAGGTTCAGCGTTGCGCATCCGAACCCGGCCGCGGTCGAAAGCGCCTGAAAAAAACCGCGACTAAGCCCCTCTCCCTCGAGGGGAGAGGGGTTGGGGTGAGGGTGAATGCTGGGGTGAGGTGAACGCTGGAAGACAGAGTGAGCTTGCCGACCGCAATGAATCAACCCGCCAAATGCACCAACACCTCGCGCCGGCCCGCCTGGTGCCGGTGCTCCCACAGGTAAATGCCCTGCCAGGTACCCAGAGCCAGCCGGCCGTCCACAACAGGAATCGAAAGGCTGACCGCGGTCAGCGCCGCCTTGATATGGGCCGGCATATCGTCCGCCCCTTCCAGCGTGTGCTGGTACAGCGAGTCATTCTCCGGCACCAATCGGTTTAACCAGCGTTCCAGATCCGAGCGCGCGGTCGGGTCGGCGTTTTCCTGAATCAGCAGACTGCAGGAGGTATGCCGAACAAAAAGTGTGCAAAGCCCTTCGATGATGCCCGCCTCGCGCACCAGCTTTTCTACCTCGTGGGTGAACAGATGCAAACCTTGCCGCTTGGGTTGCAGGGTCAGGGTTCGTATCATGGCGCCCTCTTCCGGTTTGCCGATATGCGTTAAAGAGAGTTTACGATGACTGCCCCGAATCTCCTGCTGCTCTCGTCGTCGCGAGCCAACAACAGTGGCTATCTGGAAAACTCCCGCCAGTGGATTGCCGAGCACGTTGGTGCGCGTGAGCTGTTGTTCGTGCCGTTTGCCGGTGTGACCATCGATTGGGACGAGTACCTGCAGCGGGTGCAGGATGCGCTGGCGCCGGTTGGCGTGCGCGTCAGCGGCATCCACCGCGCCAGCAATGCCCAGCAGGCGGTGCGCGACGCGCAGGCCATTGCAGTCGGCGGCGGCAATACCTTTCATCTGCTGAAAACGCTTTACGACTGGAAGCTGCTCACGCTGATCCGCGAGCGCGTGCTGGCCGGTGTGCCGTATGTCGGCTGGAGTGCCGGTTCTAACATCGCGGCGCCAACCATTTGCACCACCAACGACATGCCGATTGTTGAGCCAGAAAGTTTCGCCGCGCTACAGCTGCTGCCGTTCCAGATCAATCCGCATTACAGTGATTTTGTCCCGCCGAACTTCCACGGCGAAACCCGCGAGCAGCGGCTGCAGGAATTTCTCGCTGCCAATCCGTCGAAAACCGTCATCGCCCTGCGCGAAGGCAGCGCATTGAAACGCAGTGGTGACACACTGACGCTGCTCGGCAGCGAGCCAGCACTGCAGTTCCGCCACAAGCAGCCGCTGACGCTGCTGCAAGGCCCCGATCTGTCGGCGCTGCTGCATTGACGCCCGTCTTATGTAGCGTTTTGTAGGCGCGCATTCAGATGCTGTTACATCCGCAGGCTTGATCGGTCCGTACTGATCACCGACCCTGCGCGGTCGGTTGGCGGGTATGGCGCCGGCCACTTGCCGCTGCAGGCCTTGGTTGCTTTGCAAGGCACTCATATCAACAAGGAGAACCCGATGTTCAAACCCGTTGCCAGTGCGCTGGCACTGTCGATTCTGGTTGCCGCCTGCGCCTCGCAGCCGTCGTTGCCGGATCGCAAACTGCCGGACGGTGTCAGCTTTGTCGAAAAAATCAGCCGCAAGGGCGACGAGCTGGTGATCCCGTATGAGAAATACCGGCTGGCCAATGGCCTGACCGTGATCATTCAGGAAGATCACTCGGATCCGATGGTGCATGTCGATGTCACCTATCACGTCGGTTCGGCACGGGAAGAACTCGGCAAATCGGGGTTTGCGCACTTCTTTGAACACATGATGTTCCAGGGTTCGGAACACGTCGGCGACGAGCAGCATTTCAAGATCGTTTCCGAATCCGGCGGCACGCTGAACGGCACCACCAACAGCGACCGCACCAATTATTTCCAGACCGTACCGGCCAACCAGCTCGAGACGATGCTGTGGCTGGAAGCCGATCGCATGGGCTTCCTGCTGGATGCCGTGACGCAGCAAAAATTTGAAGTGCAACGCGAAACCGTCAAGAACGAACGCGGCCAGCGCGTCGACAACGCGCCGTATGGCCGGGTTGGCGAGCGTATTGCCGAAGCGCTGTATCCGGCCGGCCATCCGTACTCATGGCCGGTGATCGGCTTTATCGAGGATTTGAACCGGGTCAACGTCAATGACCTGAAAAAATTCTTCCTGCGCTGGTATGGCCCGAACAACGCGGTGCTGACCATCGGCGGTGATGTCAATGTCGAGCAGACACTCGCCTGGGTGAATAAATATTTCGGATCGATCCCGCGCGGCCCGAACGTTGAAGATGCCACCACGCAACCGGCGATGCTGAGCGAGAACCGCTACATCTCGCTGGAAGACAACGTGCATTTGCCGCTGCTGTACATCGCCTTCCCGACCGTGCACGCCCGTCATGCCGATGAACCGGCATTGGACGTGCTGGCCGAGATCATCGGTCAGGGCAAAACCTCGCTGCTGTACAAGAATCTGGTGAAGAATCAGATCGCCGTGCAAACCAACGCCCAGCATGGTTGCCAGGAGCTGGCCTGTACTTTCACCTTGATGGCGCTGCCAAACCCGGCACTGCTGCAAGGCAAGACGCTGGCCGATTTGGAAAAAACCGTGCGTGATACGCTGATTGAATTCGAACAGCGCGGCGTTGCTGACGACGATCTGCTCAAAGCCAAGGCCAAGCTGGAAGCGCAAGCGATTTTCGGTTTGCAGAGCATTCAGGGCAAAGTCAGCCAGCTGGCGTTCTACGAAACCTTCACCGGCAATGCCAATTACATCCAGCAGGACATTGCGGCCTACACCAAGGTCAGCAAGGACGACGTCGTGCGGGTGTACAACCAATACCTCAAAGGCAAATCGGCCGTGATCATGCGCGTCGTGCCCAATGGCGCCAGCGCGTTGCTCGGCAGGCCGGACAACTGGCAACGGCCGGAACGCAAGCTGCCGGAATATGCCGAGACCAAGGAAAGCGATCTGCAATACCGCCGCGCCAGCGACAGCTTTGATCGCAGCCAAAAACCGGTTGCCCAAGCCAACCCGGCTGTGCAATTGCCGGCCACCTGGACCGCAACACTGGCCAACGGCATCACAGTCCATGGCGCCGCCTACGATGAAACACCGACCGTTGCGTTGAACATCGACATGAAAATCGGTGCCCGCGATGTGCCGGTGGCAAAACTCGGTCTGGCCAACCTGACCGCAGCGATGCTGAACGAAAGCAGCAAGAACTACAGCAACGAGGCTTTCAGTCTGGCGCTGGAGAAGCTCGGCAGCAGCGTCAGCGTCGGTGCCGGCACCAGCTACACGACGCTGAGCGTGCAATCATTGAGCAAGAACCTTGATGAAACGTTGAAGCTCGCGGCCGAGCGGCTGTTCAATCCGGCGTTTCTGGAGAGCGATTTCCAGCGCCTGAAAGCCCAGACCAAACAAGGCATCGAGCACAGCAAGAAGCAGCCGGCCAATGTCGCCAGCGAAGCCTTCCAGCGCCTCTTGTTCGGCGCCGACAACGCGCTCGGCCTGCCGGCAAGCGGCACACTGGCCAGCATCGATGCGATCACGCTGGACGACGTCAAAGCCTTCTACCGCGACTACTACGTGCCGAGCATCACCACGGTGTCGGTGGTGGGCGCAGTTGACAAGGATGCGCTGATCAAGAAGCTCGACTTCCTCGGTCAATGGCAAGGCAAGCCGGCGCCGCGCGCAGCAGTGGCGACCTTCCCGCAGCACGACAAGGCCCGCCTGTACCTGATCGACAAACCGGGCGCCGCGCAGTCGGAAATCCGCATCGGCATGCGCAGCCTGCCGTTCGATGGTACTGGTGAATTCCATCGCCTCGGCCTGATGAACTTCAACCTCGGTGGTGCCTTCAACAGCCGCATCAACCTGAACCTGCGTGAAGACAAGGGCTACACCTATGGCGCCCGCTCCGGTTTCACTGGTGCAGAGGATTACGGCTACTTTGTCGCGTCGGCTGGCGTCCGTACCGATGTCACCGACAAGTCGATCATCGAGTTCCTGAAGGAAATCAAACAGTACGCAGCCGACGGCCTGCGCGACGACGAGGTCAGCTTCCTGAAGAACGCGATTGGTCAAAGCGATGCCCGCAAGTACGAGACGCCAAACCAGAAACTCGGTTTCCTGTTCGAGCAGATCCGCTATCAGTTGCCAGCTGACGTGACGGCACAGCGCGAACAGATTCTGAAGTCTATCGACAAGAGCGAGCTGAATGCGCTGGCGAAAAAGCACTTGCCGCTCGAGCAGATGCAGATTGTCGTGGTCGGCGACAAAAAAGCGATTCTGCCGGGCCTGACGGCGCTCGGTTACGAGATTGTTGAAATGGACGCTGACGGCAAGAAGCTCTGATTCACGAGCATCCGCTCAGAGCATGATCAAAAAAAGGGCCAGCACTGCTGGCCCTTTGCTTTGCAACGCCACAAAGCCTCAAACGCGAAGAGGATTGCCGCCGCTGACGCGGCATTCAGAACGCATACTTGATGGCAAACTGAACCCGATCCATATCACCGTCGCTGCCATTCTCCAACTCGCGAGTCGCCAAGGTCAGTTCGACACCGACATCCAGCTTCGGATACGGCGAGAAGATCAGGTTGGCGTGCAGCGAGTCGACCGATGAGGTCGCCGCTTGGCCGGTCAGATCGGTATCGTTATCGATATCCAACACCGAATACATAAAGGTCGAACGGGCTGTCGCTGACCAATTGTGCCGCCAGGCAACATAGGCCGAGGTCAGATCGATGGCATCCAAGTCACCATCGGCATCAAGCACGGCATCGTTGGTGGTGTTCAAGCCGACATAACGACCGATACCGGAGCCTGTTGTCACCATCGCCCGGATATCGTTGTCAGCATTGATGTTGTAGCGGCCGGACAAGCTGATGCCGAAACCGGTGTCGGTGCTGTCAATCGGCGCGTTATCAATTTTCAGCTGACGGGCAACGCCGCCAATCGAGAAGTGACCCCAATCGGTTTTGCTGGCGTAGCGGATGGTCAGATCCGGCGCCGCATCGTCATCCGGCGAAATGCGGGTACCACCGCCAAACGGCGTCACCGTCGTCTCCGGGTTCTCAATCGCGAACATCCAGTTGCCGCTGCTGTAGCGGACCTGAGCCTGACGCACGAACACGGTGCTGTTGCTGGGGCCGATAAAATCGATTGCATCCGGCAGCGCCGCGACGTCCTGGAAGGTGCTCCAGGCCTGACCGGCGAGCCAGCCATTCCATTTGACGAAAGCCTGACGAATTTCCGGCTCATAACCGTTGCTGATGCGCTCATCACCATCAATCGCGCTCATGAAATCCAGCTCGATATGGGTGACAAACGTGGTGCCGCCTTCGAGCGGCGTGCTGGTGCCGAAGATGAAGCGCGTTTGCTTGGCGTGCGCATCAAACGCGCTGTAGCTGTCGCCATTACCGGCTGACACCGGTATCAATGACGGCACGTAGAAATCGCGGGCGATGCTGTTGCCGGCCACTTCGCCTTCGCTGAAGCTGGTATACATCATGTCAAGCTTGATATAGCCGCTGTAGCTGAACGTAGTACCACCAAGTGTGCCGCCATCGGCGGCCTGCGTCGCCATCGGCAGCAACGAAGCGATGATGCTGGCACTCAACAGGCCAAGGCGTTTGCGCGTTCTGGATGTCATGTTCGGTCTCCTCCGTGGTGAAAAACTCACCATCGCTGTTGTTGTGATGATGTTTTTGCAAGCGTTCTCGACAACTCACTGCTGACTGCCCGCTCTCGCCCGACATCTTGCTGGCCGCATGAGGCAGCGCCGCTGGCACTGACGGTGCACAGGTTGCCAACGGGTATACCCGTGCCGTGCTGTGCCGACCATTCGCCGATGGTCGAGCCTCGACCAAGGTCGAATGGCGCCCTCGCCCGCAACCGGGAAAATTGCCGCAATGCAATATCAGGAGTGCGCCATGAGCCAGACCGTGTACCCGGTGCCGGAGCAGTACGCCCGCGACACCCGCATCAATGCCGAGACCTACCAGCGCGATTACCAGCTGTCGATAGAAAATCCGGATCAGTACTGGGGTGAAGTTGGCCATTGCGTCACCTGGCAGCGGCCGTACAGCAAGGTGAAGAACGTCTCGTTTGACCCGGACAACTTGTCGATCCGCTGGTACGAAGACGGTGTGCTGAACGTCAGCGAGAACTGCCTTGATCGGCATCTGGCCACGCACGGCGACAGAACCGCAATCATTTGGGAAGGCGATCATCCATCGGAAAACCGCCGGATCAGTTACCGCGAGCTGCACACCGAAGTGTGTCGCTTCGGCAATGCGCTGCGTCGGCTCGGCGTCAAGCGCGGTGATCGCGTGATGATTTACATGCCGATGGTGCCGCAGGCAGCGGTTGCGATGCTGGCCTGCACCCGCATTGGCGCCGTGCATTCGGTGGTCTTTGGTGGCTTCTCACCGGACTCGCTGGCCGGCCGTATTGGCGATTGCGATGCCAGGTATGTCATCACAGCAGATGAAGGCCTGCGTGGTGGCAAAAGGATTCCGCTGAAAGCCAATGTCGATGCCGCGCTGGCGCACAGCGAATGTTCCGGTGTCGAGAAAGTGATTGTCGTGCGCCGCACCGGTGGTGACATTGCCTGGAAACCGAATCGCGATCTCTGGTATCACGATCTGCTGGTTGGCGAGGCCGATGTCTGCGAACCGGAACCGATGCTGGCCGAAGATCCGCTGTTCATCCTGTACACCTCCGGCTCAACCGGAAAACCGAAAGGCGTGCTGCACACCACTGGCGGTTATCTCGTCTATGTCACCCACACTTTCAAGGCCGTTTTCGACATCCGCGATGACGACGTCTATTGGTGCACCGCCGATGTCGGCTGGATCACCGGCCACAGTTATCTGTTGTACGGGCCGTTGTCGAACGGCGCCACCAGCGTGTTCTACGAAGGCGTGCCGAACTATCCGGACTGGAGCCGGGTCGGCCAGATCGTCGACAAACACCGGATCACGATTCTGTACACCGCGCCGACCGCCATCCGCTCGATGATGCGCGAAGGCGATCACTACGTGCGCATGTCCAACCGCAAATCACTGCGCCTGCTCGGCTCGGTTGGCGAGCCGATCAATCCGGAGGCTTGGCGCTGGTATTACGAAGTGGTCGGCGAAAGCCGCTGCCCCATCGTGGATACCTGGTGGCAAACTGAAACCGGCGGCATGCTGATCAGCCCGCTGCCCGGCGCCACCGATCTGAAACCCGGCTCGGCCACCAAACCGCTGTTCGGGGTTGAGCCCGCGATTGTCGATGGCGAAGGCAATATTCTGCACGGCGCCTGTGAAGGCAATCTGGTGTTGCTCGGCTCCTGGCCGGGTCAGATGCGTACGGTTTACGGCGACCACAAGCGTTTTGCTGAAACCTACTTCACTACCTTCCGCGGTCGCTACTTCACCGGCGATGGCGCTCGCCGCGACGGCGATGGCTATTACTGGATTACCGGCCGGGTTGACGATGTGTTGAACGTCTCCGGTCACCGACTCGGCACGGCAGAAATTGAAAGTGCACTGGTCGCCCACCCGAAAGTTGCGGAAGCGGCGGTAGTCGGCATGCCGCACGACATCAAAGGCCAAGGCATTTATGCGTATGTGACCTTGCAGGCCGGTGTCGAAACCGATGGTGGCAAGAATGAAAGCCTCCGCAAGGAATTGGTCGATTGGGTGCGCCGTGAAATCGGCCCTATTGCAACACCGGATGTGATCCAATGGGCACCGGGTTTACCGAAAACCCGCTCTGGCAAAATCATGCGTCGAATACTGCGCAAGATCGCTGCCAATGAAACCGATAGTCTCGGTGACATCTCGACCTTGGCCGATCCGGGCGTGGTCGAGGTGTTGGTGCGGGAACGGCATTTGCCGGCGGCCTGAATGGGTGCAGATCCCCATATGGCCAGCATGCGAGTGCGCCAACACGGATACCCGCAGTCGGTGAATCCCGCTACACTGCCAGCATCCCTTCCTGGCACCGGTGCGCAGGACATGAAAATCCTGATTGCCGATGATCATCCGTTGTTTCGCGACGCGCTGCGCCGTGCGGTGCAGTCGCTGTATCCGGCAGCGACGGTACTCGATGCCGATTCGGTGGCCGCGCTGCAGCAGTTGATCGAATCGCATCAGGATGCGGATCTGTTACTGCTTGATTTGCATATGCCAGGCGCCAGCGGCTTTTCTGCGCTGGTGCATGTCCGGGCCAGCTGCCCGAGCTTGCCGGTGGTCGTGGTCTCCGGTAACGAAGATCCCGGCGTCATGCAACGCGCCGTTGGCCATGGCGCCAGCGGCTACATTCCCAAAGCCAGCACCACCGAGCAAATGGGTGCAGCGATTCAAACGGTATTGGATGGCGATGTCTGGTTGCCGCATGGCGTCGGTCAGGACAGCAAGCTGGCCGCGGACGAAGCGGACATCGCGCGGCGCATCCGCGAGCTGACCCCGCATCAATTCCGGGTATTGATGATGCTGGCCGATGGTTTGCTGAACAAACAGATTGCCTACGAGCTGGGCGTCTCGGAAGCCACCGTCAAAGCACATATGACTTCGGTAATGAAGAAACTCGGCGTCAGTAATCGCACGCAAGCCGTGGTTGCTGCGGCCCGCCTGCAGCTTGATCCAAGCATGCGATTGCCTGTGCTGGAAGATGAGTAACACTCAGGCGAATCGCGCGAAAGCGAATCGTTTGTCTGTTCAGCGCGCCATCAAAAACGCTCGTAATGCTGCCGGTTTTACCGGTTTACGCAGCAAGGTAAAACCCGCCGCCCGCACCCGCTCCGCCAGCATGTCGCTGTGATCGGCCGTTACCAGCGCGCCGGGTAATACCTGCCCTTTGTGATTTGCCAACAGCGTCAACAACGCCAAGCCATCGACACCGTCGGTCAGATGGTAATCGGCCAGAATCACTTGCGGATCAGCCGGCATTGCTCGCTCTGCGGCTTCCTGATCAGCCGCCAGCATCGGCACACAACCCCAACGCGAGAGCAAGGCCTGCATGCCGAGCAAAATGTCCGGCTCGTTGTCGATACAGAGCACGCGCAATCCTTGCAGGCTGCTGGCGGTCAAAGGCAACAGTGTTTCGGCATCCTGACGTTGGCTCGGTGTCGCGCGCGGTACCGTCACCGAGAAACAGCTGCCTTTGCCGGGTTGCGAATGCACGGCGATCTCGTGCTCCAGCAAACGGCCCATGCGCTGACAGATGGCAAGGCCGAGTCCCAGTCCCTTCTCGCCCCACGGCGACACCTCACCGGTACGATGGAACTCCTCGAAAATGGCCTGCTGGTGATGCAAAGGAATGCCCGGACCGGTATCGCAAACCTGCAAGCGAATACCGGTCGGTGTGCGACGCAAACCAAGCAATACACCGCCGCTGCGGGTATAGCGCAGCGCATTGCTGATGAAGTTCTGCAGGATTCGCCGCAGCATCTGCCGGTCGCTGTCCACCCACACTTGGGTAGTCACTACCGTGAAGCTCAGGCCGCGGGTCTCCGCCAACGACCCAAATTGCAATTTCAGATCGGCGAACAAGTCGGCAAGCGGAAACACTGAGCGGTTCGGTGTCTGGGCGCCGCTATCAAGCCGGGAGATGTCGAGCAAAGCCGTCAGCAGATCTTCGGCGCCGCGGAGCGAGCCATCGATCTGCTTGGCCAATGTCCGGATTTCTGCGTCATCGGTTTCATGCTGATTCAGCGCGGTCGTGAACAACCGCGCTGCGTTCATCGGCTGCAGCAAGTCATGACTGGCCGCCGCGATAAATCGGGTTTTCGATTGATTGGCCCAGACCGCCTCTTGCCGCGCCAACTGCTGCGCTTCCAACGCTGCGCGCAGTGCTTCGGTGCGTTCCTGTACGCGCTGGCCCAGCGTTTCGCTGTATTCACGCAAGCTCTGTTCGGATTGGCGCAGAGCCTGCTCGTTACGCTTGTACGAAGTGACATCGGCATAGGTCGTCACATAGCCACCGCCATGAATCGGCTGACCGCGCATTTCGATTACGCGGCCGTCTGCCCGGACGCGCTCAAACACATGCGGAGTACCAGCACGCATGTGGGCGAGTCGCTTGCGGACATGCTCCTCCACTTCCCCGGGGCCGCACTCGCCGCGCTCGGCGTTGTAACGGATCAGCGCTGCCACCGGACAACCGATGTAAACCAAGCCATCGGGATAATCAAACAACTCCAGATATTGGCGGTTCCAGGCAACCAAGCGCATATCGCTATCGACCACACTGATGCCGAGCGAGATATTTTCCATCATCGTGTGCAGCAATTCGCGATTGAACCGCTGCTCTTGCGAGGTCTGATCGAGCAGGGCCACCACTTGGCCGATGTCCATACCACTGCCGCGCAATGCCGTCGTCAACATCGCCCGCGCCGACGCCGCGCCAACGGCGCCTGCCAGCAAGCGCTCGGTGAAACGGAACCAGCCGCGATCAGCACTCTGCTCGCGTTTCAGCGCCTGCTGTCGCTCATCGGCAAATTCGCTAAACGCCCGCAACGCCGGCTCGTCACCAACAATCCGACTCGATAAGGCCAGCAACTCGCCAATGCGGACCCGGCCCCAGTCCTCTGCTTCCGGCGGCGCCACCGGTGAGGCATACGGATCCAGAAACGGTGCCGCCTGAATGCGCTGATTCAGATCCGGGCGATAACGCAGACTGAAGAACACGAACAAACTGATATTGGCAAGCAGGGACCAAAACACGCCATGGGTCAGCGCATCCCAACCACTCAGATTGAACAGCGATTGCGGTTTCAGCCAGGCCAAGCCAAAGGGACCAAACTCGATCCAGTCAGTGGCGAACCAACCGGCGCGCGCCAGCGTCGGCAACAGCAACGTGTATAACCACAGCAAGAAGCCGGCGAGCAAGCCCATCGCAACACCGCGACGGCTGGCACCGCGCCAGTACAATCCACCAATAATTGCCGGAGCAAATTGCGCCACGGCGGAGAACGCCAACAAGCCAATGGCCGCCAGCGCCTGAAACTGTTCGGTCAATCGGTAATAGGCATAACCGAGCAGAGCGACCGCGAGAATGGAAATGCGCCGGACGATCAGCAGCAGACTGGAAACACTCTGCCGCTCAGGCAAGCCGAAGCGTTTGAACTTCCATAACAGCGGCATCACCAGGTCGTTGCAGATCATCGTCGACAGGGCGACCGTTTCGACGATCACCATACCGGTTGCCGCGGAAAAACCGCCGATAAAGACAAACAGCGCCAGGGCCTGACTGTCACCGAGCAATGACAGGCGAAGCACTGCCATATCCGGGGTGCCGGCGATGACTTGCGGGTTCAACAATGCGGCCAGTGCGATGGGTAACACCGCCACACAAACCAACAACAGATACACACCGAAGGACCAACGCGCGGTGCGCAGATGGCGAACATCGTCACACTCAACCACTGCCACCTGAAACTGTCGCGGCAGGCAGAGCAAGGCGACAAACGCCAGCAAGGTTTGCGCGATGAATCCCGGCGGCAGCATATTCGGCGACAGCAGGCTGGCCACCCGCGCATCATCAAGCAGCGTCAACGGCGTGGCGGTATCAGCGCTGAGCAGGTACACGGCATAGATGGCCGCCGCCAACAACGCGATCAGCTTGACGACCGACTCCAGCGCCACCGCCAGCATCAGGCCACGGTGATGTTCGGTGGCGTCGATACGCCGAGTGCCAAACAAGATGGCGAACACCGCCAACAGAATCGCGACGATAAATGCCGTATCGGCAAACAGCGGTCGCTGCGCATTGGTGGCACCGGACAGCGCATCAACGCTGAGCGTGACCGCTTTCAATTGCAGAGCGATGTACGGCAAGACGCCGACCACCGCGACAATGGTGACCAGTACCGCCAGATGCTGCACCTTGCCGTACCGGGAGGCGATGAAGTCGGAAATGGACGTGACGTTGTGCGCCTTGCTGGCCAGAATCAGCCGCTCCAGCAAACCGCGACCAAACAGCAACAGCAGCATCGGCCCGAGATAAATTGGCAGAAACACCCAACCGCCGTTGACCGCTGCACCGACCGCACCATAAAACGTCCATGACGTGCAATAGACCGCCAGCGTCAGGCCGTATAGCAAGGAGCGCGAGCGCAGCGACCAACCGGACAGTTCGCGATTGTCGCCCCAGTAGGCCAGCACAAACAGCAGGCCGACATACCCGGCCGACAGCGCCAGCAAACCACCTTCGCTCATGCCACACTCCCCTCACCGATGCCGGCTGAGCCTAAACCAATTCGAACGGCAACTCCAATGGCGCAACGGCAACGCAGACCCAACGCTCACTGGCGGAGAAAACACAAATAGAAAAACCCCGGCCGAAGCCGGGGTGCTAGGGACGTTCACCTGCAGTGCTGCAGTACAGCGAACTCAGTGGGCATTGAAATTCAAATCGCGATTCTTGGTTTCCGGCAGGAATATCGCACCGACGACCAAGGTCATCGCCGCCACCGCAATCGGATACCAGAGGCCGTAGTAGATATTGCCCGTTGCCGCAACCATGGCCGATGCGACCAGCGGCAGGAAGCCACCGAACCAGCCATTACCGATGTGATACGGCAAGGACATCGAGGTGTAACGGATATTGGTCGGGAACAGTTCTACCAGGAACGCGGCGATCGGGCCGTACACCATGGTCACGTACAGCACCAGAATGAACAGCAACAGCAGCACCATCGGCTTGTTGATCTGCGCCGGGTCGGCTTTTTCCGGATAACCCGCAGTGGTGATCGCGGCTTTGTAGGCCGCTTCATCGAAGCCTTTGATTTCGACATCGCTGTTGATCTTCAGCGTGACCTGATCCGGTGAGCCGGCTGGCAGATCGATCGAGTTGTAGGCAATACCGTTCTTGGCCAGAAAGTTCTTGGCCTTGTCGCAATCACTCGGCTTGTACGACGGCGACGGAATGATCACGAAGTTACAGTTGGACGCTTCAACGGTAATGTGATTCTTCTCATGTGCGGCCGCCAGCGCCGGGTTGGCGTAATGGGTCAGCGCATTGAAGATCGGGAAGTAAGTGATGATCGCCAGCGCGCAGCCCGCCATCATGATCCACTTGCGGCCGATCGTATCCGACAGCTTACCGAACACAATGAAGAATGGCGTCGCCAAAGCCAGCGAAATCGCGATCAGGATATAGGCATCCTGATACGGCACTTTCAGCGTCGTCGACAGGAAGTACAGCGCATAGAACTGGCCGGTGTACCAGACCACACCTTGACCCGCGACCGCACCGAACAGCGCAAAGAACACATATTTGGCGTTCGGCATTTTGAAGAAGCTGTCACGAATCGGCGACTTCGAGGCATGGCCGCCCGCTTTCATTTCTTTGAACAGCGGCGATTCGTTCAGCTTCAAACGGATGTAGACCGAGATGCCCAGCAGCACGATCGACAGAATAAACGGAATGCGCCAGCCCCATTGCTTGAAGCTTGCTTCATCCATTGACAAACGGCAGGTCAGAATCACCAGCAGCGACAGGAAGAAGCCCAGCGTCGCCGTGGTCTGAATCCAGCTGGTGGCATGACCGCGACGATTGGCCGGTGCGTGCTCGGCAACATAAGTTGCAGCACCGCCATACTCGCCACCAAGCGCCAGCCCCTGCAGCAAGCGCAGCAGTACGAGGATGGTCGGTGCAGCCCAGCCAATGGTCTCGTAAGTCGGCAGGAAACCCACACCGGCGGTCGAAACGCCCATCAAAATGATGGTAACGAGGAAGGTGTATTTGCGACCAACCAGGTCGCCAATGCGCCCGAAGACGATGGCGCCAAACGGTCGCACCGCAAAGCCGGCGCCAAAGGTTGCCAGCGAAGCCAACAAGGCGGCCGTTTCATTGCCCGGTGGGAAAAACAGCGCACCGAAAAATACCGCCAAGGTGCCATACAGATAAAAGTCATACCACTCGAAAACGGTGCCGAGAGACGAGGCAAAAATCACCTTGCGCTCTTCGGCCTTCGTGATTGTCGGGGCAGCGGTGCTAGCACCGGCTACCGCGGAATCGCTGATCGCCATGTTGTCCTCCGTAGTCCGGGTTGTCCCGGAGTGCTTTACTGCCAGCAGCGCTGGCGTTTATCGGCTGCCGGCTGTGGCTTTTGTCGACCCTGCCGACGGTACGCCCGCGCAGACAAGGCGAAAATTAGACCTTGGTCGATGTGGGTTCGGCCTTGCAGTCATTGCGTCCTGGCGTTGGGCGCATACGTTGCGCTGCAACATCGGAGTAAAATGCGCGCCATGAACGAGATTCCCCCCAAAGCCAAGAAAGGCCGCGGCGCCATTTCCAACCGTGAAGGCCGCTTCGAAGCCACCATCAAAACGGTGGAGGACGATGGCTGGTTCCGTGATGACGAGGCACCGCAAACGCCGACGCAATACTTCAGCGAACCTGCGCGCTCGGTGCTGACCCGCAACGATTCGCCGGACATTCCGTTTTCGCAAAGCATCAATCCCTATCGCGGGTGCGAGCACGGCTGTATTTACTGCTTTGCCCGGCCAACCCACTGCTATCTCGGCTTATCCGGCGGGCTCGATTTCGAAACCAAGATTTTCTGCAAAGACGATGCCCCTACCCTGCTGCAGCAAGAACTCGCCAAACCGAGCTATCGCTGCGAAGTCATCGCCATGGGCACGGCGACTGACCCGTATCAGCCGATTGAGAAAGACAAGCGCATCACGCGCAGGTTATTGGAAGTGATGGCAGCTCATCGGCAACCGGTGTCGATAGTCACCAAAGGCGCCTTGGTGACCCGCGATAAAGATGTGCTGGCCGATCTGGCCAAAGACGGTTTGGCCGAAGTGACGATCAGCGTGACCACGCTGAGCAACGATCTGAAACGCAAACTGGAGCCACGCACGCCAACCGGTGCCACCCGCTTGCAGGCAATGCGTGAGTTACACGAAGCTGGCATTCCCGTTGGCGTCTTGTTTGCGCCGGTGATTCCGTTTATCAACGACAGCGAGATGGAAACGGTGTTGCAGCAGGCTCGCGAGGCCGGTGCCGAATATGCCGGCTACGTCTTCCTGCGCTTACCGTATGAAGTGAAGGATCTGTTCCGGGAATGGCTGGCCGAGCACTATCCGCAAAAGGCTGAGCACGTGATGAGCCTCGTGCAACAGGCACGCGGCGGCAAGGACAACGCGACCCAGTTTGGCGAACGGATGCGCGGCACCGGCGAATATGCTGAACTACTGCGACAACGCTTTCGCCTGACATGCAACAAGCTGGGCTTCAATCGCTCGACACGTTGCCAGCTGCGCACCGATTTGTTCAAGGTGCCAGGCCGCGCCGAACAGATGAGCCTGTTCTGAACCGGGCTATTTCTGCCGGCAAAAACAAACGGGGTGTCATGCCCACCGGCACGACACCCCGCTTTCACATCAAGGTTTTATGCTGCAACCCGCACCAGCAATTGCTTCGCCACTTTGCCATGCAGAGAGCCAATCAGGCGGGCTACGTGCAGCACCAGCGTCAGCGCCAGAAAACCGATCGGTATCAGCAGCAGCGACCACGGCCACTCGGTCAGACCGTCCATAAAGAACGGCAACTCGACATGACCATGACCGATATGGAACCAATCGCCATGGAATGGTGCCAGCATCAAACCAAACGAGAACGCCAAACCGACAACCGCGGCCGTGAAGTAGACAATACCGACCGGCATCATCGCTGCCATGTACAGCAGCGTCGACCAAGTCCGGATGTCTTTCAGCATCGCCAGAATGCGTTGACCGATGCTGGCCGGTTGCGGATACAACGGCCGACGCGGCATCCGCTCGCCAAGCAGTACTTCGACAATGCGACCTTCGACCAGTGAAATCAGCCGCACCGAACCGATGAACAACAGGAAGAACGGCACGCCGAAAATCAGAATCGCGAAACCCACCGACATCGCCGAACCGGCAACCGCCCAGGTGAAATAGAAAATCCCGGTGGCCATCGTCAGCATCATGTAGAACAAGCTGGCATAGGTGCGCGGATCGGCATACACGCCGAAAACTTTGCCGAGCAGCGAACGCGGTGCTTTCAGCGCCGGCGCCCGCAAGGCTTTGGCCACTGTGGTTTCGGTGGCGTGATAGCCAGCCGCCACTTCTTCCGGCGTACCAAAATGCGGAATCACCGCGGCCAACACGTCGGCTTCGGATTGATCCGGTCGCTCGGCGCAGGCTGCGCGCAGATATTCTTCAGCGTCGTACAGCGCATCTTGCAGCAGCGCTGGGTCGGCATCACGCAAGGCATTGCGCAGCGCGTCCAGATACTCGGTGATCGAGCTATAGGCGACACGACTCATTTCAGGCCTCCAACGCGCTATCAACAAATGTCTTCATCCGCTGCCAGCTGGCTTTCCAGGCTTGCAGCACTTCCCGTCCTTCCTCGGTGATCCGGTAGTACTTGCGCGGCGGCCCGCTGACTGACGGCTCGACATAGCTGTCGAGCAAACCCGCCGCACTGAGTGAACGCAGTACCGGATAAAAGGCGCCCTGCTTGCCGCCGGCCAAGTCCGGATCAGCCGCTTCCAGCCGCTTGGCGATCTGGTAACCATAGAGCGGCTCGTCGGCGCGACCGATGGCCGAGAGCAGCACCAGCGCCACTGAGCCGGCGCTGAGCTCCTTCTGGAACTTACGTACGTGGGGGTTTTCCGTGTCCATGGGGGTCTCCGCAGGAGGGCATGGCACTAGAGTGACTTTCGCACTAGTGTGAAGTCAACAATATAGTTATGTCGAGATATGTCGGACCTTTGCCCCGACCCCAGTCAAAAGAAGTTGTCGGTTGGCGGTGGTTGCCGTCCCGCCCACTTCCTTCCACAGTTGGTCGACTAAGCGGTTTGCCCGGGACAAGTCCCGGCATACTTCAACTCAAACATCGTTAGACCCAAGTCTCAGCATGAATTCAGGCGCAGAACCACTCGAGTATCCAAGCCACTACCCGCCGACCGACAGATGGAAGAAATTCTTCATCGGCGTTAGGTGGCTCGGTCCCGACCTCAGCTTCATTAAGGAACTAAATAACAAGCAGGCGGCAAGAACTGCCATTGAGATGAATGCATGGGGCGGTGGCTTGAAGCAGACAATCGCTCAGCGCATATCGGAAATCTTGGTAAGAAGGCTGAAATGGAAAACCCTCGTATTCCTTCCGAGCGATGAGCTAGCGGTTGTAGTTAACGGCCCGCGCTTCGACCCCATTGATAATTGTGCTTTTGAAGAAATCATTGAACACTTGGAGCGGGCTTATCAAATCAGTCTGAAAGCGCACAAATTCAATACCACCAAACTGACCCTAGGCGAATTTGTGGATACCGTTGTCATCGAGATCGAAGCTAAACAACCTTAGTGTCAGCGTTGCAACATGAAAGTTTCATATTCGAGACGACGCAGCTTGCGCGCCAGCACGAAGAAGCCCAGGAACGCCGTCAATGTCACAGACAAGGCAAAACCATAACCAAAGGTTTCAGCACCGAGCAGCA
>CAMLNB010000040.1 GCA_946481205.1 uncultured Kangiella sp.
AACGGATCGTGTTTCGGCGGCACCACTTCATGCACGGCGCCCATCACGGCTTCGTATGCTTGCGGGCCCGATACCGACAGCACGTTCGGATGCACGTCGAGAATTTTTTCCGCTTTGGCGCCGAGGCAACCGGTAACGATCACTTTGCCGTTTTCTTTCAGCGCTTCGCCGATCGCATCAAGCGATTCTTGCTCGGCCGCATCGATAAAACCGCAGGTGTTGACCACAACGACGTCGGCGTCGTTATAGGTCGGGACAATCTCGTAACCTTCGGTTTTCAGCTGGGTCAGGATGCGCTCGGAATCGACCAGCGCTTTCGGGCAGCCGAGGCTGACAAAACCAACTTTGCCGGGCTTGGTTTGGCTGGGTTTGACTTGGCTGGATACCGGGCTGGGTTTGACGGGTGACGACATGCAGAGATCCTGACGTAAGCGGCGCTTGGCGCCGGCCATCCCGGGCTGGGCTGGCGAAAAAGTGCGCAATTCTAGGCCCAGTACCCGAGCGGAGCAAGCACGGACGCAAACGAATACAGAACGTCTGTGCCAGCCGCGGTGCTAGCATCGGCCACCAGCGGATCCTGAACTCCCGACAGCGAGGCGGGATGGCAATCGCTATGCTTGGCTTGATCTACCCCGATTCTGCCGTCACCACGGCCCGGTGTCCGATGTCGCTGCGGTTGTTTGCTGTCGCCCTGCTGCTGAACCCCTTGGTCTTGGGCACCTTGTTTGTCGCTGCTCCGTTCAGCTCGGCTACGCTGGCGGCCGAACCAACGCTGATCCGCTATCCGCAGCAGGAAGCGGTCATCGACAACCGCAGCGATTATTTTCTGGAGTTGCTGGCATTGGCGCTCGACAAAAGCAAAGCCGAGCACGGCGAGTTCCGACTGGTGCCAGCCGAGCTCGGCATGCAGCAGGGCCGGGCACTCGACTCCTTGATCAGCAACCGTTACCTCAATGTGCTCTGGACCATCACCTCGCAGCAGCGCGAACGCGAGCTGCGGCCAATCCGGATTCCACTCGACCGCGGCCTGTACGGTTACCGGGTGCTGCTGATCCGTGCCGAGGATCAGGCGCGCTTCGACGCCATCCAGACACTGCCGGCGCTGGCGGCGCTGACCGCCGGCCAGGGCCACGACTGGCCCGATACCACCATCCTGCGTGCCAACGGCCTGAAGGTCGAAACCAACTCGAGTTACATCAGCTCCTTCGTGATGCTGGCGCGGGGCCGGTTTGATTATTTCCCGCGCGGCGTTTCCGAAATCACCGGCGAATTGCAGCTGCATGGCGACGCCGGCCTTGCCATTGAATCCAGCTTGCTGCTGCATTATCCGAGCGCGATGTATTTCTTCGTCAATCATGCCGATGATGCGCTGGCCGAGCGGCTGACCCTGGGGCTGGAGCGGGCACTGGCCGACGGCAGTTTTGAACGGCTGTTTCGCCAGCATCCGGCGATGCAAGACGCCCTGCGGCTATTGGCCGAACCGCGACGCGTGCTGGAGTTGAACAATCCGCTACTGCCCGCGGAAACGCCGCTGAACACAACGCGCTATTGGATTCGATTACCAGTTGGCGCTAAAGCCAACACGCGCTGAGCGCGCGTGTTGGTGGTGGATTTGCAGAAAGCGGGGGGAATGGCGGGAATTAAACGCCGGCGCCCGGCACGTATTTGCGGATCAGGTTTTTCAGCATCGGCACTTCGCGCTCCAGCACGTAGACGCGCTTGCGCAATTCCGGGGTCACGGCTTCGGCTTGCTGGCTGCGGTTATCGGCCAGCAGCTGTTCGAGATAGCTCAGAATGGTCCGGGCTTTGACCGCCGGTTTCGGCGGGTCGATCAGCACCCAGCAGGCGCCTTCGCGGCGCAGCTGATAGCTCTGCAACAGCGGCTCGCCGATTTCGGTTACCCGGCGACCAAAGGCATCTTCTTCGCGACCCTTCGGCCGCCAGACATCGGCAATGGTGAACAATTCCACCACGGCGGTGGCTTCATTGCCCTTGGCCTTGATTTCCTTGATTTTAAATTCGCTGACCACGGTCAGGCTGTCTTGCTCGAGCTTCGGGGTCTCGATTGGATAAACGTATTCGCTGCCCTTGTATTTCGGCTCGGCACTGTCCCATTTGACATAGCCGGCGCGCGGCGCGGCATCGACTTCCTGTTGCAGGAACAGGTTAACCAGCGCCTTTGGATCTTTTTGCTCGGCAACGGCACAGCTGGTCGGGGCCGAGGCCCAGGCCGGTACGGTCGCCAGCGTCAGCAGCAAACCTGTCAATGCACGTTTCATGATCCACTCCCGGGGCCAGCTGACAAAAAAGGGCAGGAATTGCCGGCCTACGTGGGCACTTTAGGGCGGATGCATTTGTACAGGGGTGAATGAAGTCACACGTTACGGCAACACTGCCGCTTGATGCGGCAGATCGTGAACTTGCGCACACTCGGTTTGTGACGTTGTCGAGCAGCAGAGCACCCGCGGCTCAACGCGCGGGCGCCAGCGTCAGCACGTGCCGCTCAACCGTAGGGCGTGTCTTCGTGCCGTTTGAACGGATAAGTGAATTGGCCCCACCAGCTTTCCGGTGGTTGAAACTTGGTGGTGCCGTAACGCTTGGGCCAGTGATCGGGCAAATGAAAGGTACCGAACAGGCGGTCGATGAAGGCGAGGAACACAGCAAAATTCTTGTCGATGCCTTCTTCGTCCGAGGTGTGGTGCCAGTGGTGAAACTCCGGCGTCGCGACGATCTGACGCAATACCGGCCAGCGATGATTGACGTTGGCGTGAATGTACACGGCGTGGAACGAAACAAACACCAGATAGGCGTAGATCGCCGCCGGCGAAAACCCGAGCACGAAAATCGGCACGAAACCGAGCGTGCGATTGACCAGCACATCGACCAGGTGTGAGCGCGAACCGGCCAGCCAATCCATGTGCAGGCTGGAATGGTGGATGGCATGGAATTTCCACAGCCACGGGATCTGGTGAAACGCCCGGTGTACCCAGTAGCTGACCAAATCAATGAAGAACAAAATTTCGATGAACTGCAGCCACAGCGGCTGTGCCTGCACCCATTGCTGAAACTCGAATTGCACCGCCCAGGAAAAAAACACCTGCACCGGGATCAGCGTCGCAAACGAAATCAGCTGCACGCCGGCATGACTGATAAAAAAATGCTTCAGATCAGTTTGCCAACCGAGCCGGAAAATTTTCTGTTCGCGCAGCGTCCACAGCCGCTCCATGGGAATGAACAACAAACCGAGGATCAGTAACTCCAACAAAAAATAATCAAGACCGGCGCTGAATTGACGCGGCGCCAAGCTCAGTGGCTCGGCCTCGCTGCCGCCGAGCAGGGTCGCCACCATCGCCAACGCAATGCCGATCACGCCGTGCGCTTTCGACCGTAGCAACAACACGCTCATCACGCCGCAGAGAAAAGTCAGCACAATCAGCACCTGCAGCGTGGTCCGCAGCACGGTCAAATTGGCCCGATAAAACGGCAGCGCCTCCGGCACCACCAGCCAATCCGGAAACAGAAAACAGAACTCGGCCAGCACACAGAGCACACCGAGCAGGCCGGCAATGACCCCGGCCCGTTTGCCCAAATCAATACGGGCCGCAGCAGACAACACCATGACGACAACTTCCTTGATCAATAGCCAACAGTGGCCAACTCGCTGCGGCAGACCTGCCAACGCGAGTACGGTCGCCAGCCTAGCGATTCGGCCCGCACTCAGCCAGCGGCGCAGCCGAGGTCGCAACCGGCGCACCGTTGAGTAGCAACAGAGATTCCTAACTGCTCACCAGTAATTGCCGACCAAGCTGGCGATCTGCTCGCGCATCGCGGCGTCAGCCAGCGTATTGCGCAGGTGCTGCTGCCGTTCGCTTGAGGCCTGTTCACTGGCGAACAGGCACATCTGCGCTTGCCGCAGCGGCAGGAACCGAAACGTTGAATCGGCCAGCCGGCCTTGGCGGACATGCCAGTTCAACACGCCTTCCGCCAGGCAGACGCCGTCGAGACGCTTGCTGATCAGCATCTGCAAGGCCGTGCCAAGGCTGTTGACCTCATGCTTGGTGATCGCCGGATCGGTTTCCAGCTCCGGCAACATGCCGAGCTGTTCGGTCCAAACCCCGACAGTGTGCTGGCGCAGGTCTTGAAGTTGCTGATACGGGCTGTCGGCACGCACGGCAATGCCGTACTGGGTGGTGGCGACCACGCCAAGATTGCTGAATGTGCCAGCAGCGACGTGACAGGGCCAGTACGCCCAGTGGAACGCCCCCGAGGCCAGTTCCGCGGCCAAGCGACGTGGTGGCAACGGCTGCAGTGTCGGCGCCGACTCGGCAAACAGCAGCGCGGTCAGATCCAATAACAAACCTTGCGGCGCATTGTCCTGCTGGAAATACCACGGCGGCGTATCGAGAATGGCGATCCGATCCGACGCCTGTTGAGACGGCGCCGATGTCGGCGTCAGCGAGGTTTGCGCGGTGGCAGTTTGCGCTGCCAGGCTCGGCGATACCGAAGTCTGCGCTACCGAGATCGGCGCAAAAACCGACGTGCCGCAAGCAAGCAGCACACCGCATAGCGCGCGAACCGAAGCCCGCATCGTTTACCGACCGAAATAGCTGTCGACAGCGGCCGGCCGGGCGATCAGATAACCCTGGGCGTAATCGCAGCCGAGCGCGGCCAAGCGGTGCAGGTGATCTTCGGTTTCGACACCTTCGGTGATGATCTCCATGCCGAGCAATTTGCCAAGCTGGATGATGGTGGCGACGATATGTTCGCTGCGCTCATCCTGCAGCATCCGGCGGACGAAACTCTGATCGATTTTCAGCGTGTCGATATTGAATTCGTGCAGATAGCTCAGCGAGGAATAGCCGGTACCGAAATCATCGAGCGCGATACGAACGCCAAGCGCCTTGCAGGCATCGATCCACTGCTTCGCGGCGTCGGCATTGGTCAGCACGCTTTCGGTGATTTCCAGTTTCAGCCGGTGCGGATTCAAACCGGTTTCCTTCAGGATGCTGGCCAGCACCGGCAGAAATTCCGGATCGTGAAATTGACCGGTCGAGACGTTGACGCTGATGAACGCATCTTTGCCGTGCACGTCAGCGCTGTTTTCTTCCTGATCGAGGCGTAGCGAGGCCAGACAGGCCTCGCGCAGGATCCAGCGGCCGAGCGGAATGATCAGCCCCGATTCTTCTGCCACCTTGATGAACAGATCCGGTCGCACCATGCCGCGCTGCGGATGCTGCCAGCGCACCAGCGCTTCAAAACCGTGAATGCGCCGCGAATTGGCATCGGCAATCGGCTGCAGATGGAGGCGCATTTCGCCGGCGCCGAGCCCGGCTTTCAATTCGTTTTCCAACCGGATGCGTTCCAGCACGGCGTCTTGCACCACCGAGGCCGGATGATCGCTGTCGACCGGTTCGTGATGCAGCTGGCCGCGCAACCGATTGAGCAGCACTTTCAGCAGCAGATGCAGCACCGGATCGGCCGAGGCCAGTCGTGTAATCAGCTGACTGCGTTCGATCACGGTGAGCAATGTGGGGGAGCGGGCAATTGCGGTCGCCGAACGCGGCGCGTTGTCGAGCATGGCCATTTCGCCGAGCAACTCGCCGGTGCCAATCACGGCAACACAGCGTTGCTCGCGTTCACTGCCGGCATGAATCTCGACACTGCCGCCGGCAACCACATAGGCACAATCGGCTTGATCACCAGCGCGGAAAATCACTTCGCCCGGCGCTACAGCACGGGTCAACAACTCGGCCATGACTACATCCTTTTAGTCGCTCCGATGAGCGGCACTTTTTATCGCGCTGATACGCGTCGCCTTTTGATGGAATCGCTCAGCTGAGCGCAATGCCGGCGCCACCTCGGGTTCGGTAGCGCCGATGTAGCCAGTATAGGCCGGCTCAGCGCAGCGCCTGCAACTCCCGATAGAGCGGCTGCAGCCGGCGATACAGCGGCTTGTAAACGCGCTGGTACAGTTGTTCATAGCGGGCAGCGCTGTCGTGGCGCGGCAGGAACACCCGGCTGACCTGGGTCATCGCGGCCACGGCGGCGGCATGATCGCGGTGCCAGCCGAGCGCGACGGCAGCATTGATGGCAGCACCGAGGCCTGAGGTTTCGTATTCGGCCAGACGCTCGGCCGGGCGATTGAAGATGTCGGCCGTCAGCTGCAACGCGGCGTCGGATTGCGAGCCGCCGCCGGAAACCCGCAGCGTGCCGACCTTGACGCCACCGCGCTGCTCCAGATTCTCCAGACCTTTGCGCAGACCGTAGGCGATGCCTTCGAGAATCGCCCGGTACAGATGGGCGCGGGTGTGGTGATCCGCCCAGCCGATCACGGCGCCACGCGCTTCCGGGCCTGGCTCGCGGACACCGGGGCTCCAGTACGGCTGCAGAATCAGCCCTTCCGAACCCGGCGGCACCGAGTTGACCAGCTCATCGAAGAACTGCTCGGGAATGCCACCCTCGCGCGCCGCCCGCGATTGCTCCGGTTGGCCGAACTGATCACGGAACCAGCTGACCAGCCAGTAACCGCGGTAAATCTGGAACTCGGCGGTCCAGTAGTTTGGTACCGCGGCCGGATAGGCCGGCAGGAACGGCAGCGGCGCGATATGCCGGTTGGCCGACAGGTTGACGGTGGCGGTGGTGCCATAGGAAAGGCAGGCGATCTCCGGCTCCATACAGCCGGACCCGAGCACCTCACAGGCCTTGTCGGCCGCAGCGGCAATGACCGGCAGACCGGCCGGAATGCCGGTGACGGCCGCGGCAGTGACGCTGATCCGGCCAAGTTCGCCAGCGGCTGGCACCAGTTCCGGCAGCCAACTGGGCTCGACCGGGCAGGCCTGCCATTTCCATTCGCGCGGGCTGGCCCAGCGCTGGCGTTTGAAATCGAACGGCAGATACCCGACCTGGCCACCGACCGCGTCGCGCCATTCGCCTGTCAGCTTGTAAGACAAAAACCCGGACAGCAGACCGTAGCGGCGGATCCGCTTGTAGGCCTCGGGGCGCTCGGCCCGCAACCAACCGGCCTCACAATCGGCCTGAAAACCGGCCACCGTTTCGGCGACGCCAGCCAGTTTGAACGCCAGTGGCCAGAGCCCGCCGATCGGCGGGATCTGCTCCGGTCGCAGCCGGCGCTGATCCATCCAGATGATGGCCGGATAGACCGGTTCGTCGTGTTCATCGAGCGCGATGACGGTGCTGCGCTGAGTCGTCAGCGTCACCGCGGCGACGCGGGTGCGGGCATCTGGGTAGGCTTGCCAGAGCTGCTGGCAGGCGTGAGTGAGCGCTTGCCAAAACAGCGCGGGCTCGGCCTCGCAGCGGTCCGGTTCCGGGCGCTGGTAGCGCAGGCTAATCGCCGCTTTGCCATGCAGCTTGCCGCTGCGATCAAACAGCAGCGCACGCAAACTTTGGGTTCCGTTATCCAAGGCCAGAATCAGATCCGACACAGCTACAACCTACCACCGCAACAGGTCCGCCCAGCATAGCGAGCCGGCTGCATTTGCCACAGGGGCGGGCCATGGAAATTGCCGACCGACCGCCTCAGCACGGCTGCGACGGTAAGAAAAGCCGGGACGCAGGGTCTACACTTCTGAGCTATCACGCTGTCCAGTAGCCGGCGCGCCAATAACATGTCACTCCCACAATCTGCGCCACGTTTGCGTCGACAACTGCTGTTACTGCTGCTGGGGGCCAGCTGGCTGTGCCTGCTCAGTATTGGCGGTCTCAGCGGCGCCTGGCTCTACCATGTGCTGCTCGCCGATGCCGAACCCGAGCTGGACATCCTGGCCGAGCGCACCGACGCCGCGCTACAGCAACTGCAAGGCCGACAACGTGATCGGGTCGCACTGCTGGCTGCCCGGACCGATCTGCGGCAAACCCTGCAGGCGGTCAGCGCGGCCACCAACGACGAGCCGGCCCGCAATCAGGCCAAACAACGCCTCGGAGAATTGCTTGGCGATGCCATCGGCACCGTGCCGAGCTTTCGCCATGCCATCGTGTTCGGCGCCGACGGACAGGTGCTGGCCGGTTCCGATCCCAATCGTTTGCCCAATGCCGGTCAGCAACTGGCCAGCGACATCATCGGCCTGCGCAGCGATTACCTCAGCAGCGGCCAGCCTTCCCAGATCAGTGCGTTCCAGCACCGGATCGCACTGATCTGGGAAGGCAAACCGCTCGGCAGTTTGCTGGTGGAAGAATCGGCTGCCGAATTGCGCGCTTTGCTGATGCCATCGAATCTCGACCCGAACAGCCCGGCCAGCAATCGCTATCAGCTGCGCTTGTGGCGTCACCACGATCACGGCAGCGAACAATTGGCCGGCGCGCCGATCAGCGACGCGGCGGAATTGCGCCGGCTGCGACCGCTGACCATCCCCGGCTGGCAGCTGGAAGTGGCCGTTGCCCGTGCCACCGTTTTGCAGCCGCTGTATCACTGGCTCGGTGGCTTGCTGTTGCTGGCGGTGTTGCTGACCACCTTGATTGTGCTGATCGGTGGCCGCGCTGCCGAACGCTTCAGCGCACCGCTGGCGCTGCTGGCGCGCTACGTCGGCGAATGGCGAGTCGGTACGCCGTGGCTGGCGCAAGTGCCGGCGGACAGCAGCGCCGAACTGCAGCAACTCGCCGATGGTTTGACCGAGATGGCGCGGCGCGAAAATGCCGGCCAAAAAGCGCTGACCGAAGCGCTGCTGGAAACCCAGCAAGTCGAAGAACAATTCCGGCGCTTGTTCGAGAACTCACCAGTCGCCTGTCTGCTGGCCGATCAAGAGGGTCGCATCCAGCTGATCAATCCGGCCTGCGCGTCACTGTTCGGTTACCGGGTGGAAGAGTTGCGCGGCGAATCGGTCGAGCGGCTGATGCCGGTGGCAGCACGCAGCAGCCATCACCAGCGCATGCAGCAGTTCTTCAGCGCGCCGCGCGAACGGCTGCTCGGTGTCAGCAATGATCTGTTTGGTTTGCGCCGCGATGGCGTGCAACTGCAAATTGAAATCGGCGTGACGCCGATCCGGCTCGGCGGCGAGGCGCTGGCACTGGCTACCATCAACGATCTGTCGACCCGCAAAGCCTATGAGCAAGCGCTGCTGGCAATGAGCCGCACCGATGGCCTCACCGGCATTCCGAATCGTCGTCATTTCGATCAGGTGCTCGCAGACGAATGGCGGCGCTTGAAGCGCAGCCAACAAGGTGCCGCTGTGCTGATGATCGACATCGATCATTTCAAACTGCTGAATGACCGCCATGGCCACCTGGTCGGCGACGAAACCCTGCGCATGGTCAGCAAGGCACTGAAGCAGCAGCTGCACCGGCCAGGCGATTTCCTGGCGCGGTTCGGCGGCGAAGAGTTTGTCGTGCTGCTGCCTGATACCGATCGCGATGGCGCCCAATTACTCGCCGAACAAATGCGGCAAGCGGTCGCCAATCTGCCAGCCGTCAACAGCAGCGACGGCACCTTCGAAACCTCACTGAGCATCAGCGTCGGCGTCGGCGCCTGCCGCAACTGCAATTTGCAAGATGCCGCCGATTTGCTCGCTGAAGCCGATCGGCTGCTGTACGGCGCCAAACGCGCTGGTCGCAATCGGGTGATGGCCTGAACTGGATCGTTTCGAATCAAATCGCCTGAAACGAACCGATATCCGCCCGCACACCCAGTGCGCGCATGAACGCCCCCGGGTCGAAACCCTCTTCGGCATAATGAGCCTGGACTACGGCTTTCGCGGCGGCGCAGGCATCGGCATTCTGCCACTGCACTACAGTAACCAGCTCCAGCTGCTGTCCGTTTTCGGCACCGAGCAAAACCAGATTCTGCTGACAACCGGCCAGGCTATCGAGCAGCGCGTGTGTGCGCTGTATTCGCTGTAGAAAATCCGCTTTGGCGGCGATGGGAACCAGGAATTTGTCGATACGATACAACGGTGCGTCTGCGATGGCGGTAAACATCTGTGTGGCTCCAGAGAGTGAGGAAAACCACGCCATCCTAATTCCTCAACTTAACTTGAGGTCAAGCACCTGCAGCATATTTCTGCGAAATCGCCCAGCGAGCAACATGACCAGCGCAACCTGTTAAAGAATGCTGATCACCAGCACCACACTGCCCGGCTGCAGCGCACTGAGCTGTAAATTGCCGTCCTCATCCGCCGCACTCAAGGTCTGCTCGGCATCGAGCATATAGCCGTGCTCATTGAGCTCGGCAAATACCCGGCCGCGAGCGACATACAGAAAAGTCTGTGGCGCCAAGGCAAAGGATTGGCGGTTGCTGTCGAGCCGAATCACCTGCAGCGCTGCCTGAACCGCGCCACGCCGACTCATCAGATTGAAGTCGCGCACCGGACCGGCAACCAAGGTGCAATCAATCGCGGCTTCGCCGGCGAAGGCAAATGGCTGCAGCGGCTCGGTAATCACTTGTGGGTTGGCACCGACACCGTGCAGGCGGAACCCGTTGCCGTCCAGCATCAGAATGATGCGGTCGATACCATCGAAGCGTGAGAACGGCCCATCGCTGGCGACTTCGGCAATCGACAAGCGCCAGCGGTTGCCTTGCTCATCATCGGCACGGGCAATCTCATGGGTGATGCCACCGCCGTTTTTCCAGGCTTGCGTTTGCCAGTGATGCGGAAACAGTACGCGTAGGCTCATCAGAAACGTCCAACCACGGTCAGGCGGCGATGCCGTTGTGACGCAACAAGGCATCAATCTGCGGTTCACGACCGCGGAAGGCTTTGAAACTTTCCAGTGCCGGCCGGGTGCCGCCGACGGCAAGCACTTCCTTGCGGAAACGTTCGCCGCTGCTGCGCTCGAACACCCCGTCTTCTTCGAATTTGGCGAAGGCATCGGCGGACAGCACTTCGGCCCATTTGTAGCTGTAATAGCCAGCGGCGTAACCACCGGCAAAGATATGGCTGAAGCTGTGCGGGAAGCGATTGAACGCCGGCGCTTTGACCACGGACACCTGCTCGCGAACGGCGTTCAGCACCTGCATGACATCGGTTTTGCCTGACTGAGACTCTCCTGATTGATACTGCGCGTGCAGGCGCAGATCAAACAGCGAGAACTCGATCTGGCGGACCATCTGCATTGCGCTTTGGAAATGCTTGGCCGCCAGCAGGCGATCAATCAGCACATCCGGCAGCGGTTCGCCGCTTTGCCAGTGTGCCGACAATTTTTTCAGCGCGGCTTTTTCCCAGCAGAAGTTTTCCATGAACTGCGAGGGCAGCTCGACCGCATCCCATTCAACGCCGTGAATGCCGGTCGCGGACAGGTAATCCACCTCACTGAGCATGTGGTGCAGGCCATGACCAAATTCATGGAAGGTCGTCACGACATCGTCATGGGTCAGCAGCGCCGGTTTACCTTCGGCGGGACCGGCGAAATTGCAGGTCAGGAAGGCAATCGGTCTTTGCAGTGTGCCGGCGAAACGGAAGCGGCCTTGGGCATCGTCCATCCAGGCGCCGCCGCGCTTGTGCTGGCGGGCATGCAGATCAATATAGAAATGAGCGATGGTGTCACCGCTGCTGTTCTGGACATCAAAGAAGCGTACCGACGAATGCCAGCGATCAAAATCGTCGGCTTCCTTGAACTTGACGCCAAACAACTGCCAAGCGACATCGAACAGGCCGTCGAGCACTTTGCTTTCCGGGAAGTACGGCCGCAGTTCTTCGTCGCTGATGTTGTATTTGTGTTGGCGCAATTTCTCGCTGTAGTAGGTGATGTCCCAAACTTGCAGATCACTGCAGCCGTGTTCGGTCTTGGCGTAAGCCGCAAGCTCGGCCAGATCGGCCTCGGCTTGCTGGCGTGCGCGCTGGGCCAGATCAAGCAGAAAGTGATCGACCTGTGCTGCACTCTCGGCCATTTTGCCGGCCAGCGACAGCGCCGCGTAATCGGAGAAGCCGAGTAGCTGCGCCAATTCGTGGCGCGCGGCCAGCGTATCGGCAATCACTTGCGAGTTATCGAACTGGCCCGCTTGCGGGCCCTGATCGGACGCACGGGTGCAATACGCGGTGTAGACCTCTTCACGCAGTTTGCGATCATCGGCGTAGGTCATCACGGCGAGATAGCTCGGCCCTTCCAGTGTGATCAGATAACCTTCCATGTCGCGCGCTTTGGCGCTTTCGCGGGCATTGGCCAGCGCACTGTCCGGTAGACCTTTGAGTGCAGCGGCATCGTTGAACTGGCGCGTCCAGGCCATCGTCGCGTCGAGCAGCTGCTGTTCGAAGGTTGCGCCGAGGTCCGACAGCTGTTGCTGCAATTCGGCGTAACGGGCTTTTTTGTCGGCCGGCAGCGCGATGCCGGACAGTTCGAAATCACGGATTGCTTCATTGACGATATGGCGCTGGGCCGCGTTCAAGCTCTGATCCTGATCGCGAATAATCAGATAGGCCTTGTACAGATCTTCATTCTGTTCGAGCTCGGTGCTGTATTCGGTCAGCAGCGGCAGCGCATTGTTGTAAGCCTCGCGCAGCGCCGGCGAATCGCAGACCGAATGCAGATGGCTGATCCGCGACCACCATTTGTGCAGCTCGTTTTCGCTGGCTTCAAGCGGCGTGACCAGATTGGCCCAGCGATAATCGCGGGTGGCGGCGAGCAGCTGCTTCAGGTGGTCGCGATTGGCGTTCAGGCGTTTCTGCAGTTCCGGCACTACATGTTCCGGAACGACATCGGTAAAACGGGGCAGGTCGGCGTGCAAAGTATGGTGTTGGCTCATGGCGACAAATGGCTCGTTCAGGCGATGGCGCTATTGTCGCACAGCGTGACGGCTTTGGTTGGAAGGTGGTGAGGTGGTGAGGTGGTGAGGCGTGGCAACCGGCAAGCAGCCGTTAACGCCGCTTCAGTTCAAACCAGACACCTTCGACATGCGTGACCAAGCGGTTCGGTCCGGCAACCAGCACGGTATTGCCAGCGAGAAATTCGACATCGGCATCCATGCAATTGATATCGATGGCCAGCACTTCCTCGCCGCTGAGGCCCAGATCTTCAAAGCGCAGTTCGAACAGCTGATGCAGGTTCTCGGAGGTTTCCTGATAGCTGTCGAATATCGGCCGTTCACAGCGCACGCCGGCAAACTCGACGCTGGTCTTGTCGTAATGCGCCTCGGCGCCAAGCAGGGTTTCGATTTCATCCGGCGTCAGCGCAGCAGCGTTGCCAGCCGCCAGATCCCGGCTGATGACCCAATCGCCGGCAATGCTTTGCTCCGGCACTGCGGCAGTGGCACCGGCCAGACTGCTGGCGATCATGCTACCGAGCAGCGTGCACAACAGCAGCGCGCGGCGCATCGTGACTGCCTGTCCTGTGGTGCCGGTCATGGGCGTCTGACTCCTTCAGATTGTTTGCTGATGCAGCGGTCCGGTAGCCACCGCCAGACCATGCCAGCGCCGGAAACTTTCGGCCGCCTGCTCGATGAGCATGCCGCGACCGCCATGGACCATGCTGAGACCGCGCTCACGCATTGCGGTCAGCGTTGGCTCGGCGCGGTCGCCGTAATTCAGATCATAACCGCTGCCGCCGGCCTGCAACGGCAAGCGGGCGAGCAGATCGGCGGCGCCATCGCTGACTGAGCTGATCACCAAGTCATAGGCGGTATCGTGCTCGCTGGCCAACTGAATCGCACCGGCCGGGTAGCGGGCAATCAAGGCCAGCGCCCGGTCCGGCGAACGGTTGCCGATGGCCAGTGCGGCCGGCGCTTCGGCCAGCAAGGCCGGCAGGATACCGGCCGCCGCACCACCGGCACCAAGCACCAGTACCCGCCGCTGCCGCACCGGCAGACAGAGCCGGGCCAGATCCCGCACCAGCCCGACGCCGTCGGTGTTGTCAGCCCAGATGCGACCTTCGGCGGTACAACCGAGGGTATTGGCGGCGCCGGCGCGGCTGGCTCGCTCGCTGGCGGTATCGGCCAGCGCCAGCGCCGCGGCCTTGTGCGGCAACGTGACATTGAGACCGCGCCCGCCGGCGGCGAAGAAGGCCCGGACCGTCTCGGCAAACGCGTCCGGTCCGGCTTCGATGCGCTCGTAGACCAGCGCCAGGCCGACCTGGGCGGCAAATTGCTGGTGAATGCCGGGGCTTTTGGAATGCGCGATCGGCTGGCCGATCACGGCGCAGCGCACCGGCGCGGTTGCAGACGCTTTGGCAGAATCAGGGGCGTTGCCAGTCATAAGCGCGTTCGATCCGGGCGATTTGCAACTCGTAATGTTCGTACCATTCGGCGCGGCCATGTTCGCGCGCCAGCGTGTGTTCGGCCTGCTGACGCCAGTTGGCGATGTCGTCCAGATTGCGCCAGTACGACACGGTGATGCCGAGGCCATCGGTGCCGCGAGCGCTGCGGATACCGATATAACCCGGTTGCTGCGCCGCCAGTTCGACCATGCGGTCGGCCGTGATGCCATAACCATCCTGCCCGGTTGCCGTGCGCTGGGAAACAAAGATCACGGCATAAGCACCAGACAGTGCTCGGGGCAGCAAATCGGTATCAGTCATGTAGAATCGCCCACCATTGTTACGCGAGGGTAGAGTGTATGAGTTCAGACGAGGCCATGCGCCAGCTGCTGGAAAATAATCAGCGCTGGGCTGAACGGATGACCAAGGACGATCCGGAATACTTCCAACGCCTGACCAAGCAACAACGGCCGGAATATTTGTGGATAGGCTGCTCCGATTCCCGGGTACCGGCCAACCAGATCATGGGCTTGGCGCCCGGTGAAGTGTTCGTGCATCGCAATGTCGCGAACGTGGTCAGCCTGACCGATTTCAACTGTCTGGCAGTGCTGCAATACGCGGTGGAAGTGCTGCAGGTCAAACACATCATCGTCACCGGCCACTACGGTTGTGGTGGCGTTATCGCCGCGTACGACGGCAACGCGCCGGGCCTGGTCGATCACTGGTTGGAAAATGTTCGCCATGTCTGCCGTCAGCATGAAAAGGAACTGGCTCTGAACCCGGACCGCGACGCGGTGCTGAACCGGCTGTGCGAACTGAACGTGCGTGCGCAGGTGATCAACGTCGCGCAAACCCGCATCGTGCAAAAGGCCTGGGCGCGCGGTCAGGATCTGACCATCCATGCGCTGATCTACTCGGTCGGTGACGGTTTGATCCGCGAGCTCGGCTTGCATATCAGCAGCCCGGAGCAAGTGCCGACGGCGTGAAATTTCCGCGCCTAATCTGGTACTAAGCAAAAGCCCGCAACAGCGGGCTTTTGCTTTCTGTGGTCAGCACACTCAGGCGGGTTTGGTGACGATGATGGTCGGATCGAGCGTGCCGCCATCGGTGTCAATATGGTATTCGAACGGCATGCCGGTGTAGCGAAAATCGCTGGCATGCATCTCCTGCGCAAATGGGTAGGCCCTGTTCAGGCTCTTGGCGGTTTTCGACATGCGACGCCCGGAATCCGGGTCGTCAAACCAGACCGTGAATTTCTGCGTGCACTCCCACTGAATATGTTTATTCTGTGGCACATAAACCGTTTGCTGATCCGGGTTGGCCAGCACCGGATTGTTCGTCGTCGGATCGATGTTGATCGGGATCACGACATGATCGGCCGCTGACTTGCCGAGATTCATTGCGGTGTCCGGTCGTGATGATTTGCCCGGCTGATAGGAATTTGCCATAGCTGCCTCCCGAGCCGTCCGGCTCGTTTGCACGACACGCAACGACCCCGTGCCGATACGGTTTAGCGGCGCTCCGACAACAAGGCCAGGAACGCCGGTTCGGTTGCCAGATTGGCCAGATCTGGATCGACAGCCAGCAGCTTGGCCGGATAGCCACGCTGCTGCGCTTGCTGCAGATACTGCAATGCCTGCTGGCGCTCACCGCGCTGCAAAGCAATCACGGCGGCGCGGAATTGCACTTCCGGATTGTTGGGCGCCAGTGTCAACGCTTGCTGCAAAAATTGATCAGCCTGCTCGCGCTCGCCGAGCCGCAGCGCGGCATGCGCGGCAACGGCCTGCAGCTGCGCATCGAGAGCACCGGCCTGTTGTTCTTGCCGTATCAGCTGCAGCGCTTCGGCGTAGCTTTTCGCCGCGGCGGCGCGATCGCCGCTTTGCCAGAGCGCATCCGCGAGGTTGGCATGGAGCAGTGCTTTACCGCTCTGCTTGGCCAGCGCCTGCCGATACAGCTGCACCGCTTCAGTCATGCGGCCGAGGTAGTAGTAAAGTGTCGCCAGATTTGAGGCGGTGTCGGCATCATCCTGTTGTTGCAGCGACAACTGGAATGCATCGGCGGCAGCCTGCAGCTCACCGCTCATGAACAGCGCGGCACCCAGATCGCTGTAGGCCCGGGCATTCGGCGGCGTCAGTTCGATCACCTTGCGGTAGTTTTGCGCAGCATCCTGAAAACGACCGCGACTGAGCTGAAAAAATGCCAGTGCCCGGTACGGTGGCCAGTAACTGGGTTGCAATTGAATCGCACGCCGGTAGATGTGCTCGGCGTCGATATCGTTGCCGGCATCGGCATGCAGACTGGCGAGTTCGGACAAGCCATTGCTGTGCAGCGGCTGCTGTTTCAGTGCCTGCTCCAGCAGACGGATCGCCGCTGGTTCGTCACCGCGCAAGCGCCGCCATTTCGCTGCCGCCACCAGCATGTCGGCACGCGCGGCCGGTGAGCGCAGGGAGCTGTCGCAATGGCGATCGGTCGGTTCGAGCCAGTGCGCCGCATCGGCATTGCGGTGCAGATAAATGCCCGCCTGACAACCGAGCAGGCTGGCGTCAGCGAACGCCGGCGCTTGCACCGTGATCGCCTCGACGCTGCGCATGACCTGTTCGTATTCGGCGACCGACTGGGCCTGTTGCAGTGCCCGCTCGGCCTCAAGAAAAGCCGCGAAGATCTCGGCCGGTACTGGTGCGCTGACTGGCAAATTCAGCGCGCCAAGCTGAAACTGTTGCGCGAGCCAGCGACTCAACCCGGTTTCAACCTCATCGAGCAATTGCTGCAGTTGTTCCGGCGGCCGTTGCCAGCGCTGTGTCGCAGACACCGACAAAGAGTGGGGGGCTGTCGCCGTCAGTTGTGCGCTGACAATCAGCTGACCATCGCGCTGTTCTAGCGTCAGCGCCAGCTGATGATTGGCCAGCGCACGATTATCCGATTCTGCGAGATACAAGCCCGGAATGCGTTCGAGCACGCGCGGCGCCAAGCGCGACATCGCTTGACGCAAATGCGCGCTGCCGGCAATCGGATCGAGCGTGGTCTGAATCTGCAGATAACTTACCGCCGCTGGCAGTGGCGCCGAAGGCAACGCCACATCGGACGCCGGCGAAACCGCCCGGCCCCATTGCCACCACCCGATCACCAGCAACAGCGGCAACAGCAACCAGGCCCAACGCAACCGCGCGACCGCAAGCTCCGCTGGCGTGGCCGCGTCGCTGACCCATTGCAGCGCATAAGCGCGCACTGGATGCGACAGCGACTCGTGTTGCAGTGGCCCGAGCAAGCGACTACCGGCGGCACTTTCTTCACGCAGGGCATCGTTGACGGCTTCACTGCCGGTGATGGCGGCGCTGCCGTGCCGCGCCAACACCTCGGCTACACGAACGGCATCGCCGGCGACACGGTCATCGTGAAAATGCACTTCACCGAGCGCCAGTCCGACACGCCCTTCACAACCGATTGCCTGCTGCAGTTGTTGCAACTCGGTTGCCAGCAGCAACGCTTGCCGCGCATCCGGCAACACAACGATGGCGCCATCGGGCAACCAGCGTCGCCAGATCGATGGCGCGGTCAGCAGCTTGCGCTGCAAAGCCGCTAATGCCGGTCGTTCGTTGGCGTTATGCAGTTGCTGGATGTGCAGCGCCAACACCACGGCCAGCAGCGAATTGTCCTTGCTGGCAGCATCGCCAGTACGCACCAAACCACCGGGACCGAAATCGAAGATCCAGGCCAGCGCCAGCACCACCGGCAAACCGAGCACCAGCACCAACATGACCAGCCGAAACGTCCACGCCGGCAGATCGAGGCCATCACTGGCGACATCGGTGATTTGCAACACGAGCCAGCTGAGCGCGCCGTAGGCGACTAACGCCTGTACGACCTTGCGTCGTTTCAACTCGAACCAAAGCTGGTACAGCGACAGCCGCATGCCTGCCTTCCATGACCCGGATGCGCAGGACAACACACTCTGCGAAGTAACGCCCTGACAATGCCCAGTCAGCTGCCATCTGACAGTGATGGACGCCAGTACCGGCTCGGGAGTGCGGTACGGGCAGGCGCAGTGCCTTACGGTATAGCAGCAGAATGGCGATTTGCCACGCGCGCGGTCCGCTTGTCAGCAAACTGGCGTAGGCATTGAGAATGAGAAGTAAACAGCCCGCGTTAGCGGGCTGTTATTGCAGGCGACTTGCTCTGCGTTTCGGTGCTGCCATAACAGCGCTGGTAATCACTGCGCCGCAGCTCATAGACCTTGCAACGGTCGTCACCAAACTGCCGCTCGGCAACAAACTGAAAACCCAGGCGCTCATAGAACCGATGCGCCCGGGTATTGCTGGCCAGCGGATCGATGACAACGGTATGAACATCCGGCCGGGCAAAGCAGCGGCTTAGCGCCTGTTGCATCATCTGGGTGCCGTAACCCTTGCCCAAATCCGCAGTTTCACCAATCCAGATATCAATGGCGTACACACCACTGGCTATGTCACTCCAGTAATGACTTTCTTCGTCCGCAGCATTGATGATCTGGATAAAGCCAATTGCGCGACCGTCCTGTTCAGCGATCAATTGCTCGCGCCAATCAGTGTCGCGGCCGAGCTCCTGTTCCCACTGCCAGTCGTCGTTCGGATCCGAGGCGAGCACATGCGGCTGCTCGTCCCAATGCCGCAGCAACGGCGCGTCAACCGCCGTGGCGCTACGCAGCTGTATCATCGGCTTAACGCTCGCAGATTGCTTTCAAGGTGGCCAATGCTTTTGGCCAGGTCTTCACCATGTAGTCTTCATAGTCTTCGGTGCAGTCCATCGTCACTATCAGCTCGGTGGTGCCGACAGCGGCATCGCGGAAGGAATAGGTTTCGTAGGCGGGCGCCCAGCGTTTGACCTCATCGCTGCTGGTGTCTTCAACGCCTTTGTGAATCACACCCAGATGCTTGATCGACAGCAGTTCGTGCAAGCGATTCTCGGCAATTACCGCGACCATGCCATCACCGCCCGGTGACAAGAACCGCATCGGCTGGCCCTGCTGCCAACTGCCTTCGTAGTAGGAGCCTTCGCAGAATGGCGCGGTCCATTGCCGGTAGCTGGCGTCGTCCAGCATCCGCTGCCAAACCAAGGCACGCGGCGCCTGAATGTGTTGTGAGAAATGCAGTGTTTTCATGTCATCACTCCGTTATGAGCGGACAGCCAACCGCAAAGATGAATTTACCCGGATGAGGCCTCACAAACCGCGCCTCATCGTCATCGCCACGTTACGCCGTTATCCCGACGCCGCCAACCGGCAATAAGTCACGACTCGCGGCAACGCAACGATACGGTGAAGACGGCGCGGCATCGTTTTCGCTGTTGGCATTTATGCAGCGGCCAGCAGCTCACGCTTCAGCCGTTTGTCCAAGTAGACAAAACCAAACGGAATCACCGAGCACAACAGCGCCAGCAACCAGACCGGCACCGACCAGCGCTGGATATGGCTGACGGCCAGTGACAGCACAAAGAACGCCAGCCACAACACGCCATGGGTCATCCCGACCGGCCAGACAAAATCGATGCCGAGCTGGTAACGGAACGGCATCGCGATAAACAGCAGCGTAATCAGTGA
>CAMLNB010000041.1 GCA_946481205.1 uncultured Kangiella sp.
GCACCAGGTTCGAGTTGGCGAGCAGCACGCGCGGCGCGTCTTTGTGGGTCGGGAATACACCAACCGGTTTGCCGCTTTGAATCAACAGCGTTTGATCGTCTTCGAGCGTTTTCAGTGTTTCGACAATCTTGTCATAGCACTGCCAATTGCGCGCCGCACGACCAATGCCGCCGTAGACAACCAGCGCCTGCGGGTTTTCCGCGACATCCGGATCGAGGTTGTTCATCAGCATCCGCATCGCCGCTTCGGTCAGCCAGCTTTTGCAGGTTTTCTCGCTGCCGCGGGCAGCACGAATGACGCGGCTGGCGTCAAAACGCGGGTCGCTCATACATGAATCTCCTCGATAGGTGATTGGATAGTGGTGCCAGCGCCGATTCGGCCAGCAAGACGGTAACGGGTGCCCGGGTGATACAAGGTGGCGTGGCTGATTGGCACGCTGCCGGACCAGGTGGTGCGGTGCACGACCAGGCAGGCTTCGACTTCCGACAGCTGCAGCATGCGTTTCAGTTTCAGATCCGGCAGATGCGCTTCGATGACGTGTTCGGCGGCGGTCAGTGGTGCGATGCGCGACAGATAAACGTTCGGCGTTTCCCGCGTGAAATCCTGGCGCAGATACTCCGGCACCGCTTTCGGATTGACCCAGCGATCTTCCAGCTGCACCGGCAGCTTGTTTTCTAGATGCAGGATGATCGAATGAAACGCCGCTTCGCGTTCTTTCAAGCCGAACAGCGCGGCGACATGTGGCGGCGGCACTTCTGACAGCAGGGTTTTGACCACGTTACCGTAATGCTGGCCGAGTGCGCGGATCTCGTCGGCGATATTGCGCACTTCAACAAACGAGGCCTGCATTTTTGGCGGTGACACGAAAGTGCCTTTGCCTTGCACGCGATAAAGCACGCCGGCTTCGGTCAGCTCTTCCAAGGCGCGGCGCGCAGTCATCCGCGACACCGCACAGAGCTCGACCAGCTCGTTTTCCGATGGCACCTGCGCATCGACCGGCCAGCGACCGGCGGCAATGCCTTCGCTGAGATATTGAATGACGGATTGGTAACGACGCTGGCTCATCGGCCTTCCTGCTGGCACGCCCCGGCGACGGTGTCGATCGGGGCTTGTTTGCTTGTATATACAAGATATACTACTGCCAGTTTCGGCCTTTTGCCAGTGCCAGCCGCGCCAGCTTCAACTGGCCCGACCGTCGATGCCTTTCTGACAGGTAGCAATGCGATGACCACCTTTACCCTGCGCCAAGGCCGCGTGCCGCTGCTGATCTCGATGCCACACAATGGCCAGCAGATCCCGGCCGATATTGCCGCGACCATGCAGCCTTATGCGACCACGGTGGCCGATACCGACTGGTTTCTCGACCGCTTGTACAGCTTCGCCGATGAGCTTGGCTGCTCGGTGATCAATCCGGTCAATTCCCGCTATGTCATCGATCTGAACCGGCCACCGGACGGCACCGTGCTGTACGCCGGCGCCAACAACACCGAACTCTGTCCGACCACCGGTTTCGATGAGCGGCCGCTGTATCTGCCCGGCCAACAACCGAGCGAAGCGGAGGTGAAACGCCGTATCGAGCAGTACTGGCGGCCGTATCACAATGCACTGCGCGCCGAGCTCGATCGGTTGAAAGCGCAGTTTGGTTACGCGCTGTTGTTCGATGCTCACTCAATCAAGTCGCAGGTGCCGCGCTTTTTTGAAGGCCGACTGCCGGACATCAATTTTGGTACCGCCGATGGCAAATCGGCCGCTCCAGTGCTCGAACAGGCAATCATGGCGGTGCAGACTGGCGCCTATACCCGTGTGCTCAATGGTCGTTTCAAAGGCGGTTACATCACCCGCCATTACGGCCAGCCCGCGCAGCACATTCATGCGCTGCAACTGGAACTGTCACAAATCACCTACATGGACGAAAACGCGTTTGCCTGGCGACCCGAGCTGGCCGCGCAAGTACAGCCGGTTTTGCGACAAGTGCTACAAGCTTTGCTGACAGTACCGCCATCGGCGTGGCGCCACTGCTAGAATGCACAAGTCCGCAACGGAAGCTGCAGACGGCAACGGAATGCGCAGAGGACTGCACGGAAAAACAGGGATTCTCATTCACCTGCTGAATCGCTGAAACCCCGGCGGTTCCGGAACGCGCAATGTCGGTACAGACTTTATCCGATCACCTTGGTCAACCGTTGGTGATTCCGGGCTATCGCTTATTGAAGCCGCTGGGGCAAGGCGGCATGGCGACGGTCTATCTTGCGGTGCAAGAAAGTGTTGATCGACAAGTCGCGCTGAAAGTGATGGCGCCGGAGTTGGCGCGCCGCGACAAAACCTATGGCGAGCGCTTTCTGCGTGAAGCACGCATCGTCGCCAAGCTGGTTGATCCGCATATCGTCACCATTTACGACGTCGGCATCAGCGACGGCCTGCACTACCTAGCGATGGAATATGTGCCCGGCAATGATCTGCGCGCCAATCGCGCCGCGATGACGCTGAGGCAATGCCTGATTGCAGTCAAGCAAGTGGCGCAGGCGCTCGAACATGCTCATCACCAAGGCTACGTCCACCGCGACATCAAGCCGGAAAATATTCTGATCCACCGCCATAACGGTCGCGCGGTGCTGACCGATTTCGGCATCGCCAAACCGGTTGGCGCCGATGACGAACACCACCACGGCGGCGCGCTCGGTACGCCAAGTTTCATGAGTCCGGAACAGGCGCTTAACCAGCCGCTCGATCACCGCAGCGATTTGTACAGCCTCGGCATCGTCAGCTATTTCCTGTTGACCGGCCAGGTGCCGTTCACCGGCGACTCGCCAGTGGTGGTCAGCATGAAACATGCACTGGATGCGATTCCACGGTTGCCGCCGGCCTTGGCGAAAGCGCAGGTGTTGATCGATCGCGCGCTTGCCAAACATCCGGATCAGCGCTTCCAATCCGGTCAGCAATTTGCCCATGCCATCGACGCACTGTTGGCGCAACTGAGCGACGGGGAGGAGCACTTCTGGAAGGCGAGCCAGCAGCACGGCGACGCCCCGGAGGCCACTCAACTTTCGTTGAGTGAAGCGACTCGCGTACCCGCCAGTGCTATGACCCTATCCGCTGCCGTGGCGGTGCTGCCAAGCCAGCAAACCACCGAGGTGTCGTCAGAGCGCACCGACTGGTTTGCGCGTATTACGTTTTGGCTCGGTGAAGCCGGGCAGTGGTTTGCGGTATTCATCCAGCAGGTTGCGCATTGGCTGTGGCAGCAGTGGCTCCATGTCTTGCCGATGCTTAGCCGTGGCGGTAATTGGCTGGTGCGACAGGCACAGCAATTGTGGGCCAACCGTGCGTACAATGGCTTGCCACTGTTCACCGGTATCGCTGCCATGCTGCTATTGATTGGCTGGTGGGCGTTCAGTGATGACTGGAATCGCAAACGTGCCAGTGAGGCTTATCGGGCAGGTGACCTGACGGAGGCGGAATACAACGAGATTCTGGTTGATCTGCGTCAAGCGCATCAAAAGGAGCTGGCGGCGTTGCGTGAAGCCTTGGAAGAAGAAGATCTGACGCTTGAGGAGTATCGCGACGCAGTCAAGAAAGCCAAACAGGAATACACCGGCGAGGCGGATTGCGGCAGCTGGTTTGGCTGTTGAGTGCGGGAAGTGAGTCAGAGTGGTGGCGTCAGGTTTTTCAGCCAAACCAGGCTTTTCAGCCAAACGAGCTGAAAGCGCCACTCGCGCAACGACCGACGCAGGGATTGTCGCCAAAGCGATAGCTGAGTTCGGCCGGATGGGCGACATCAAACACGGCAAAGTCGGCGCGCTTGTTGTTCTCCAGCGTGCCGATTTCATTGTGCAAACCCAGCGCACGGGCGCCGTTCACCGTGACGCCGCGCAACGCTTCCAGCGGCGTCAACCGGAACAGCGTGCAGGCCATATTCAAGGCCAGCAACAGCGAATGCGTTGGCGAGGTACCGGGGTTGTGATCGCTGGCCAGCGCCATCGGCACACCGTGTTCACGCAGCGCAGCAATCGGCGGCAGTTTCGTTTCGCGCAGATAGTAATAAGCGCCAGGCAAGAGCACCGCAACGGTGCCATGCTGTTTCATGATCGCGACATCCTCCGGCGCGAGGTATTCGAGATGGTCGGCCGACAGGGCATTGAGTTCGGCTGCCATCGCCGCGCCTTTGAGATCTGACAATTGCTCGGCGTGAATTTTGACGGCAAGCCCGGCTGCACGTGCCGCACGCAACATGCGTTGGCTTTGGTCGCGACTAAAGCCGATGCCTTCGCAGAACACATCGACGGCGTCGGCAAGCTGTTCGCTGACCACGGTCGGCAGCAGGGTGTTGCACAGAAATTCGATGTAGTCATCGGCACGGCCGGCAAACTCCGGCGGCAGTGCATGGGCGCCGAGGAAGCTGCGTTGCACCGACACCGGCAACTCGCGACCAATGCGGCTGGCTACGCGCAGCAGTTTTAATTCGCTGTCGGCATCAAGGCCGTAACCGGATTTGATTTCCAGCGTCGTTACGCCTTCGCGCATCAGTTTGTTGGCGCGTTTGGCGGCCAGCTCGAACAGCGTTTGTTCGCTGGCGGCGCGGGTGTTGCGAACCGTTGACATGATGCCGCCACCGGCCTTGGCGATATCGGTGTAGCTGACGCCGTTCAGTCGGGCTTCAAATTCGTTGGCACGGTCGCCGGCATAGACCAGATGGGTGTGGCAATCGATCAGGCCCGGTGTCACCAGTGCGCCATGCAGATCGATGCGATGCAGCGAATGCACCGGACATTCCTTGCGCGGACCGATCCAGGCAATGCGATCATTGCGCAGCCACATGGCAGCATCCGGAACCAGGCCATAGCTGTCGCCGGTCATCGTGGCGGCCGTGAAGTTGACGAACAAGACTTCCGACATGGACAGACTCCGTGACAAGGTGACAGGCGGCCCGCGCGGGCTGCTGACGCGGTAAACTGGACAGGTGGCGATTCTACCGCTGCGGCTGGACAAAGTAATGTGCCATCGTCGGTTGGCGACGGTCTTCAGGGGATACAACTGCAATGAAGTTATTTGCTGACAAGGCCTTGTTGCCAAACGGTTGGGCGCGCGATGTGCTGGTTGAGATCGATGCGGCCGGCGTGATCACAGCGGTCGCGGCAAATGCTGTTGCTGGTGATGCCGAACGCGTGCAGGGGCCGCTGTTGCCTGGGTTGACCAATCTGCACTCACATGCCTTTCAACGCGCGATGGCCGGCTTGACCGAGTATCGCGCCAACCCCAGTGACAGTTTCTGGACCTGGCGTGAATTGATGTACCGCTTCGCCGCCATGCTGACTCCGGAGCATTTGCGCGCCATCGCCGCCCAGCTGTATCTGGAAATGCTGAAAGCTGGCTACACCGGCGTCTGCGAATTTCATTACCTGCATCACGACGTCGACGGTCAGCCTTATGCCGATCCGGCGGAAATGTCCTGGCAGATTTTCGACGCAGCCGATCAAACCGGCATCGCGCTGACTCATTTGCCGGTGCTGTATCGCTATGGCGGTTTTGGCCCGCAGGAAGCGAAAGCGGGCCAGAAACGCTTTTTGCACGACATTGAGGCCTATGCCGAATTGCTGCAACGCGTACATGACAGTCTTGATGATCCGCGTTACCGGCTCGGCATTGCACCGCACAGCCTGCGCGCAGTCACGCCAGCACTGTTGAACGACGCGCTGGCGGCAATCGATGCGCTGGATGCGAGCGCGCCGGTGCATATCCATATCGCCGAGCAGACCTTGGAGGTTGACGATTGCTTGCGTCACACCGGTCAACGTCCGGTGGCGTATCTTTTTGATCAGCTACCGGTTAACGCGCGTTGGTGTCTGGTGCATGCCACGCATCTGGACGACAGCGAACTGCAGCAGCTGGCAAAAAGCGGCGCCGTTGCCGGTATCTGCACGACCACCGAAGCCAATCTCGGCGACGGTTTTTTCCGGATGCCGGAATACCTGAATCAGGCTGGCGTGTTTGGTGTTGGCTCCGACAGCCATATTTCCGTTTCGCCGATCGAAGAATTGCGTTGGCTTGAATACGGCCAGCGCTTGCAGAAGCGCGAGCGCGCGGTGCTCGGGAATCGCGAGCGCAGCGTCGGTCGGCAACTGTATGAGGGGGCTTTGGCGGGTGGCGCCCGCGCAGCGGGCCGGCATAGTGGCGCAATCGCGATCGGTTATGCCGCCGATGTGATCGTATTGCAAGCGGATGTGCGTGATGAGCGCGTGTTCAGTCGCGACGGTGATGCCGGTCGGGCTAATGCAAACCAAGGTGATGCGATTCTGGACAGCTGGTTGTTTGCCGGCAATGACAATCGCGTACGCGATGTGATGGTGCAGGGCCAGTGGCAGATCCGTGACGGTTATCATGAAGCCGAGGAGAGCATTCTGATCGCCTATCAGCAGACGATGCGCGAGTTGCTGGCGTAAGCGGGCGAACTGGTGCGCCGCTGAAATGCGGCGATAACGATCAGTTTGCCCGCGCTCAATCGTTGCTGTTTAACCAGCGGCGCAGACAATGCGCCAGTGCTTCGCGGGTGATCGGTTTGGCCAGGTAATCGTCCATGCCGGCGGCAAGGCAGCGCTCGCGGTCACCTTCCATCGCGTTGGCGGTCAGCGCGACCACTGGTGTACGTCGCGGCAGTTCCAGTTCCTGCCGACGCAGTCGGCGCGTGGTTTCAAACCCGTCCATATTCGGCATCTGACAATCCATCAGGATCAGATCGTAGGCTTGCTGGGTTTGCAGATGCAGCGCCTGTTCGCCATCGGATGCGGTGTCAACGCTAACACCGAGTCGCTGCAGCATGCCTTTGGTTACGGCCTGGTTGACGATATTGTCTTCTACCAACAAGACGCGGCCACTGAGCATCTGCATCGGTTTGTCGTTGAGTGTTGGGCCATTGGCGTCGTCTGGTTGCCGATAGCGGAATGGCAAGCGCACGGTGAAGACGGACCCGACCCCGGGCGCGCTCTTGACCCGTAATTCCCCGTGCATCAGTTGCACCAGTTGCTTGCAAATCGACAGGCCAAGACCGGTGCCGCCGTGACGTCGTGTCGTGGAGCCATCGGCCTGAGTGAACGCTTCAAAAATCACCGCCTGCTTGTCTTCCGGAATGCCGATGCCGGTGTCTTCAATTTGCAGCGTCAGCCACAGTTCATTGAGTGCCGTGCTCTCGAACACGGCGCGAACTCGGACATGGCCTTGCTCGGTGAACTTGACGGCATTGCCCACCAGATTGACCAGAATTTGCCGCATCCGGGTCGGATCGCCGAGCAGTTCGACTTGTTGTGGCTCGCCGGCGAACTCCAGTTTCAGTTCGATCTGCTTCAGGCGCGCTTCGTTGCGGAAGGCGCTGAGACCGCGCCGGATCAGCTGGCTCGGATCAAACCAGATATGTTCCAGCGTCAGCTTGCCGTCTTCGATTTTCGAGAAATCGAGAATGTCGTTGATCACGCGCAGCAGATGCTCGGTTGATTCGCTGGCGGTGTTGACGAATTCGCGCTGCTCGTTGTTCAGCGGCGTTTCTTGCAGTAGTTGCAGCATGCCGAGCGTGCCGTTCATCGGTGTGCGCAGTTCGTGGCTGACATTGGCCAGGAACTGGCTCTTCGAGCGGTTGGCGGCTTCAGCGGCTTCGCGCGCCCGCAGCAACCCTTGTGTGTGCTGTTGCTCGGCGTGACGGGCGGCAGCAAGGCCTTCGGCCATGGCGTTGACGTCGGCTTCCAGCATGCCGATCTCGCCACCGCTGCGCTGCGGCACCCGAATTTCAAAACTGCCGCCTTTGACTTTGCGCAATGCCTGTGACAACCGTTGAATCGGCACGCTGATCGAGCGGCTGATCACCAGCGCGATCACGAACGACAACAGCAGCGCGATGCAGCCGAGCACAAAGGCGATCTGCAGCACCTCTTGCTGACGTTGTTGAATCTGCTCATCGGACAGTCCGAGCGTCACCGTGCCGATGCGTTCGCGCGTGGCTGGCGAGCTGTTGCCGGCCAGCGCCAGCGCGTCATCGAGCGTATCAAGCGGCACTTCCTGCTGATAAATCGGTGCGCTGAAGGTGAACACTTCGCGCTGGCCGTTGCTGACGGCTTTCTGCCGGAAGATCAGCGTGGTGTTGGCGGTGTTGTCGATGCGGGCGAATAGCACATCCGGTTCGGCCAGCACCGATTCGACGAGATTGGCGAGTTGGGCGCTGTCGCCGACCACAACACCATATTCGGCGGCCGGTGCCAATTGCTTGGCCATCAGCTCGCCGCGTCGCTGCAATTGCTGCTCGATATCGTCCAAACGAGCCGAGACGAAGTACAGCGTCAACACGATGAAGGTCACCAGTGTCGGCAACACGCCGAGCACCGCGGTACGGGTGCGGATCGACCATTTATTCATGATCCACCCCGGCGGCTTCATCGCTGCGGTCACGCTCAATCAGCGTTTTCAGCAAGCTGTCGTTATCGGGCAGGCGGATATTCAGTGAACGGGCGACATCGGCGTTCAAGCTCAGATCGAAATAGCGCGCGTACTGCGCGGGCGGCAACTTCAATGCTCCGTCGCTGTTGGCGGCAGTGAGGACTTCATGTACTTGCACCGCAATGTGCTGGACGCTGCTGTATGTAGTGGCGAGGCTGCCGGCTTTGACAAAGGCCGGTGAACTGCCGATCAGCACTTTTTCTTGTCGATAAGTCGCGGTCAGAATGGTTTTGATGGTGTAGCGGTTGTACAAGGCAGAGTTGGCGCTGGCGAGCAGCAAATCACTTTGGTTGACCACGCTAACCAACGCGGCCGGCAACTCTGCATCACTGGCGACGGGCTGGGCGATCAGTTTCAGGCCTAGCGTCTCACTGGTGCGGCGCAGTGCTTGCACCCATTCGGCCTCGCTGGGTTGATACAGAAAACCGACATTGCGCGCGCCCGGCAGCAGCAATTGGCTCAGGCGCAATTGCCGGCGTGTCGGCGGATCCTGGTAGATGGCACTCAGCGCGCGGCCGCTGCGACGCAGCGCACTGGCATGTTGTTCAAACTGCTGCCGCGACAGCAGCACATGCAGCATCGCGGTGGTCGGTGGTTGCTTGGCCAGCAGCGCGGTGCTGTCCGCACCGGCGACGATCAACAAGCGGGCTTGATTCAGGCTGTCGGGCACTTGCCCGTTTGGCCAGGTGCGGCTGTCGTGGTGCTCCAGACTGTGCCCGTGGCTGCGGATCAGTGGCGTCAATGCATCGGCAAATTGTTGGAAGACATCTTGGCCGCCGTTGTAGACAAGCGCGATCCGGGCCGCTGCCTCGGTTGGCAGCAGCAGGCAGCAGAAGGCGAGCAAGAGCAGGCGCAGCGTCAACATGCTGGCGACGGTAACACACGAGCGACAACGTGCACGAACATTCCTTTGTTAGGGGCAACAAGCCCCACGCACCGTCCGAAAGTAGAAGCCATCTCGAAAATACCTGCGCTCGACATCTTGGGCGCCGGCAGTGCTCAGGCAAATTCGCCAGGAGCGAATTTTCGCGCAAGCCCCGCAGCGGGCCGCCACAGGACGTGGCGAACAATCCTTATGTATTGCCTACGACCGCCATGGATGGCGGAAGTGTTGCGGCCTGTCAGGAACGGGCGCAACGACATACCGGTTCTTGCGCGCTGGCGGCACTCAAGCTGTCATCGCTCGGCCAATTTTTGAGGCGGCTGTTAGCGTCTGCATGGTAGCAGGCTTGTGCCGTTTTTGCGGCCCGTCGCGCGCAGGTTTCGCCTGCGGGCCCGATGCTAGTTGGCGCTGTTCGGCAAGGCCCAGTCGATGGGCGTTTGCCGGTGTGCCTGCAGCGCGGCATTGCAGCGGGAAAAGTGCCGGCAGCCGAGGAAGCCGCGATGAGCCGACAGCGGCGACGGGTGCGGTGCGGTCAGCACGGTGTGGCGCTTCGCATCGATCATGCCGAGCTTGCTTTGCGCCGGTTTGCCCCAGAGCAGAAAAACGACGTGCGGGCAGCGGGCGTTGACTTCGCGAATGATGCGATCGGTGAACGGTTCCCAGCCTTGGCCCTGGTGCGATTGCGGCTGCCCGGCGGCGACGCTGAGCACGGTGTTGAGCAGCAGCACGCCTTGATTGGCCCAATGCGACAGATCGCCGTGACGCGGCATCGGTACGCCGAGATCGCTGTGCAATTCCTTGAAAATATTCTGCAGCGACGGCGGCAAGGGAATGCCGGGATTGACCGAAAAACAAAGCCCATTGGCCTGACCGGGACCGTGATACGGATCCTGGCCGAGCACGACCACTTTGACCTGCTCAAGCGGTGTGGCTTTCAGCGCGGCGAACAGCCGTTCGCGCGGGGGATAAATGTTGATGCCTTGCTTTCGCTGCTGATCGAGAAACTGCATCACGGCGCGAAAATGCGCGCTGTCTTTTTCGCCGTCGAGCGCGACGGCCCAACTGTCGGTCATGGCGCTGTCGGTCATGATGGGGAAAGGGCGGAACGAAGAAGCGCGCACGTTAGCACGGCTGTTGCTGGCCGTCATGTCAGCGCGCTGCGGCGCTGAGTTCAGTAGTCGTCCAGATCGATGCTGTCGTGGTTGTCGTGCCAGTCATCGGCGGGCAGACCGCCTGTGGCTTCATCGTCACCGCTTTCTGCAGGCGGTGGGGCGAAACTGAGCAGCAGATCGCGCCAGCTGTCGCGATTCAGGCTCAGCACATCACCGTCGGCGTATTGGATATTGATGCGGCCGGCACTCTCGTCGAGACCGACCACTTCAAACACCCGTTGCTCACCGTGATCGCGATACCACTCACCGATCAAAGGTTCCAGCAAGGGTTCCTGTTTGCGGACCATGTTCGCACTCCTTGCCGCCACAGGAGCGGGCGGCAGCGGTGGCGTGATCCGATGCCATCTGACGATGACACCGTCTGTGTGCAGCATAGCCCGACTCGGGGCGCTCGCGGGTGAAATCCGGCTGTGCTTTCGTGGTACTGGCGAATGCGCGTGGCGCAGGCCGCCGCCCGCTCAGGGTGCCATCAGGGCGTCGGCGGCCCCGCTTGTGGCACGGCCGGCAGCGGGGCTTTGGCACTGTTGGCCAGGGTTTCGAACACCGCAGCATCCTGACCGAGCCGTTCGGCATAAATCAGGCTGTAAGCCATGACGTTTTTGACGTAGTCGCGGGTTTCTTGGAACGGGATGGTTTCAATCCAGATGTCCAGCGGCAGTTCGCCGAATTGCTCGCGCCAGCGATCGACCCGGCTTTGGCCGGCGTTGTAGGCGGCGGTGGCGTAAACCAGATTGCCGTCGTTGCGCTGCTTCAGATCGGCCAGATGGGCGACGCCGAGCCGGATATTGTTCTGCGGCCGCAGCAGATCATGGCTGCCTTGGTAGCGAATGCTGTGTTTGCGCGCCGTCAGCTTGGCGGTGGCAGGCATCAGCTGCATCAAACCGAGCGCGCCGGCGTGCGATTTGGCATCGGCGATGAAGATGCTTTCCTGCCGGGTGATCGCCATGGCCCAGGTCGGATGGATACGTCGATGCTGGGCTTCGCTCGCCAGCGTGTCGGCATGGGTCAGCGGAAAACGCAATTCCCAGGCGCCACTGACCGGCGCTTTGCCGAGCGCGGCGATGGCTCGATCCGGCCAGTTCCAGTCATTGGCCACCACGGCCGCGGCGTGCAATTCCGCTGAGCTCAAGGTCTGGCTCAAGACAAACCATTCGCGCCGGGCATCGACTTGGCGGTCCAGCGCCAGCCACTCATACGCACGCTGCATCGCCGGCAGTTGGCGGATGCGCTCAATCAACGCCGGTGCCACTGTCAGCGGCGGCGGACTCAATCGGTCGCGCTGGCCGAGCTGACTGCGGGCGAGAAAGCCGTAGTAATCGAGGTTGCTGGCCAGGCCTCGCCAGATCTGCGTGGCGCTGTCGACACGCTGCTGCGCCGCCAAGCTGCGGCCGCTGAAATAGCGCCAGCGATTGCTTTGGTAATCCGAGGCGGGCAGTTGGTTGATCCAGTAATCGGTGGCGGACCAGTCCAGCTGGCGCATGGCATCGACCACGCGGGCCGCCGCGACTCGCTCGTCGGTCAGCCGGGCCGGCACGGCAGCCAGAAAACGGCTGGCGGCCTGATGGCCGGCACCATACAAGGCCAGCGCATAGGCCTTGCCGGCCTGTTCGCGCCAGTACGGGTCGAACGCCGGGTCGGTTGCGACCTGATCCCACAGGACCAGCGCCTCGTCCCGGTCGCGCCAGGCCAGTCGCTCCAGCGCATAGGCCTTGAGCCGCCATACTTGTGGCGAATTCTGGCCAAACAGCGAGGTTTTGCTGACATCTTCTGGCTTCTTGTGCAAACGCTGCCAGAGCTCGACCAGGTTACGTTCCGAACTTGGCAGCAATGCTTTCAAGGCCTGCACGGTGCTGGATTCGCCGGCTTTGATCGCCAGTTCCAGTCGTTGCCAAACTCGCTCCGGCGTCCGTTCGCCGGCCTTGACCCAGAGTTGCTCCACCGACTGACAGGCCGCCGGCAAGGGCTTGGCACTGAGCCAAATCTCGGTAAAGCCGGGCAGGATGGTCGGGTTGCTGCCGTGCGCGAGGGCAAAGCGCAGGTAGTGACAGCGCAGTTCCACGTCTTTGCTGGGGCGGTAGTACAGCAAAAAACCGGTGCCGTCGTTCTTGCCGGCCAACCGCCTCAGCCAGTTGTCGCGCAGCTTTTCTGCGAACGGCGCACCTTCGTGACGCAGCAGAAAATCGCCCAGTTCGCGCTCCGGCAAGCGTGGGAAGCTCGCCTCCAGCACCGCCGCTTCGAGGTAGGGCAACAAGGGGTAATCGGCCAAGGCGGCGCGATGTTCGCGTAGCAGCTGCGGCTGTTCGGCGACCCGACGCTCCAGTTGCCGAAACAGCGTGCGGGCGCTGTCACGGTCGTTGCCCGTCAGCGCCGCGGTGGGGGAAGGGCTGCCAGACTCGGCAGGTTTGCCAAGCGATAACAGGGCCACCGATTCGGTGCCCGTTGCGAACGACGCCAAGGGCATGACCAATGCCAGCAGGCACAGGACACGGCGTGAGGGTTGGCGAAGCGGTGTCAGCGTGTAACTCACTGTAGTGTCAACCCGCATCGGTGAGAGCCGACGCAAAACAGAAAAACGAATCATCTTGGTCAATATTGTCGATGATTCCCGGCATTTTCGCCACTCATCGTACCGTCACAGCGCTTTACGCTGACCGCACGGCAAGCGGATAATGTCTTCATCATAGTCGGCAAGCCGCATGCATGCTGCGGCGGAGTCAAACATGGCCAAAGGCACCAAATATCTCGCCAAAGAGATGAACGTTCACGGCAGCATCGAGTGGACCGACGAAGAAAATGCAATCTGGAATGAACTGATCACCCGGCAACGCAAAGCCATTGTTGGCAAAGCCTGTGACGAATACATGCACGGTATCGAGCTGCTGAATCTGCCGACTGATCGCGTACCGCAGCTGGAAGAAGTGTCAAAAATTCTGCGCCGTGAAACCGGTTGGGAAGTCGCCTGGGTGCCGGCGCTGATCAACTTCACGACGTTCTTCTCGCTGCTGCAGGACAAGAAATTTCCCTGCGCTACCTTCATTCGCACCCGCGAAGAACTTGATTACCTGCAAGAGCCGGACATTTTCCACGAGATTTTCGGTCACTGCGCGATGCTGACCAATCCCTACTTTGCTGAGTTCACCCATACCTACGGCAAACTTGGCTATGCCGCCTCGAAAGAAGATCGGGTCTTCCTGGCGCGACTCTATTGGTTCACGGTCGAGTTCGGGCTGATGCGCAGCGCGGCCGGCCGGCGCATTTACGGCGGCGGTATCATTTCGTCCATTGGCGAAACCAAATATGTTTACTCTGACGTGCCGGAGATACGGCCATTCGATGTTGTCGATGTGCTGCGCACGCCATACCGCATCGACATCATGCAGCCGGTTTATTTCGAGCTGGATGGTTTGCGTCAGCTGTTTGATGTCGCGCACAGCGACATCATGGCGCAAGTCGAGGAAGCGAAGCGGCTCGGTTTGCATGCGCCGAAGTTTCCGCCCAAGCCGGAAACGCTGGCGAGTTGAAATGCCGTTGTCGGCGAACGGTTGCTGACGCCGTTCGCTGTTTGCGGCTTCGGTCAGCACTGCCGTCGTCAGCTGTTGTACTGACCGAAAGTTGTCATCATCAGATGTTGTCATACGCGGCAGTAGTAATGCTGCCGCTGTAAAAAGGACGCCAATCCAGCCTGCCGAGGAGACTGCCATGTCGCAGCCTGCAGATATCGATCCGATCAACCCTATCGGTACCGATGGTTTCGAGTTTGTCGAATTCACCGCGCCAACACGTGACGGCGTGGAAGCGCTGAAAAAATTGTTTGTCCAACTCGGCTTCACGGCCGTCGCCCAGCACCGCAGCAAAGATGTCACGGTGTTTCAGCAGGGCGATATTCATTTTCTGGTCAACGCAGAACCGTATACCCATTTCGCCCAATTCGCGGATGCCCATGGTCCTTGTGCCTGCGCGATGGCGTTCCGGGTCAAGGATGCGGTCAAAGCGTATGAATACGCGCTGGCAAACGGCGCCGTGCCGTTCAAAGGCTCGTACGGTTTCATGGAACTGAACATTCCGGCGGTGTACGGTATCGGCGGCAGTGTGTTGTACTTTGTTGACCGTTATGGCGAGCGCAATATTTACGACGTTGATTTCCGGCCGATTCCGGGCGCGAAAGCCAATCAGAATGCCGTCGGTCTGGATCTGCTCGATCACCTGACCCATAACGTCAAGCGCGGCAACATGAATGTCTGGTCCGGCTTTTACGAGCGCATCGCCAACTTCCGCGAGATCCGCTACTTCGATATCGAAGGCAAGCTGACCGGCCTGCTGAGCCGGGCGATGACCAGCCCCTGTGGCAAGATCCGGATTCCGATCAACGAATCGTCGGATGACAAATCGCAGATCGAAGAGTTCATCAAACTCTATCGCGGTGAAGGCATTCAGCATATCGCGCTGTCGACGCCGGATATTTACGCGACCGTCGCCAAACTCAAGGCCAATGGCATCAAGTTCCTCGACACCCCGGATACTTACTACGAAGGCGTCAATGCCCGGGTGCCGGGTCATGGTGAGAATCTCGACAAACTGCGGGATCTGCGCATCCTGATCGATGGTGCACCGGTCAAGGGCGACGGCATTCTGCTGCAGATTTTCACTGATACCGTGATCGGCCCGATTTTCTTTGAAATCATCCAGCGCAAAGGCAACGAAGGTTTCGGTGAGGGCAACTTCCGCGCGCTGTTTGAGTCGATTGAACAAGATCAGATTCGTCGCGGCGTGTTGAGCGACAGCAAAAAGGAAAAAGCGAATGCGTAAGTGGATTTCGTTCCCGTGGCGGGAAGGCAAGATCTCGCGCCAGGCCCATGCCGATTTTCCGCCAGAAGGCATTTACGAGCGGGAAGCCGGCCGCAGCGGCTTTTTTGGCCCGACAGCGCATTTCCACCACAAACGGCCACCGACTGCCTGGACCAGCTGGGAAGGTCCGCTGCGTCCGCGTGCCTTCGATTTGAAGAAGCTGGAGCTGTCGACCGAGAGCCCATGGCAGGCGCCGCTGTTTCTGCACAACGCCAGCTGCAAAATGCGTTACTGGCATTGTCCGCGCAGCATGGATTATCTGGCCCGCAACGGCGACGGCGATGACTTGTTTTTCATCCACGCCGGTGTGGCGGATTTGTATAGCGATTATGGTCGACTCACGATAGGCGAAGGCGACTACGTGATCATCCCGCGTGGTTGCATGTGGCGCTTGGAAGTCAAAGAGCCGGTTACGATGCTGATGGTCGAAGCGACCAACGATTCGTACCAACTACCGGACAAAGGCTTGGTTGGCCCGCAGGCGATTTTTGATCCCGCCATGCTGGATGTGCCGTCGATTGATGAGTCGTTCCTTGCCCAGCAAGATGATGGTCGTAGCTGGCGCGTGCTGATCAAGCGCCGCGATCAGGTCTCGGTGGTCAGTTATCCGCACAGCCCGCTTGATGCGATTGGCTGGCACGGCGATCTGTCCGTGGTGCGCATCAACTGGCGTCATATCCGGCCGCTGATGAGCCACCGTTATCACTTGCCGCCTTCGGCGCATACGACATGGGTTGCCGGCCGCTTCGTCGTCTGTACCTTTGTCCCGCGGCCGATTGAATCCGATCCGGGCGCATTGAAGGTGCCGTTCTATCACAACAACGATGATTTCGATGAAGTGATTTTTTACCACGCCGGCAATTTCTTCAGCCGTGACAACATCGGCCCGCAGATGGTCACGTTCCACCCGAGCGGTTTCACCCACGGACCACACCCGAAGGCGTTTGCCGCCGGTCAGCAATTTGCCCGCAAAGAGACGGACGAGGTTGCGGTGATGGTTGATACCCGCGATCCGCTGGAGGTGGGCGAGGCGGCGTTTGCTGTGGAAGAGAAAGCCTACGCGGATAGTTGGAAAACCAAACCATAGTTGGCAAAGCTCAAGGCTTGCTCATCGTATGGCATTTTGAGGATAACGAGAATGAAGTTTGCCACCCTTAAGAATGGCAGCCGTGATGGTCAGCTGGTGCTGGTCAGTCGGAATTTGAAAGATTGCGTCGCGATTCCTGAAATCGCCGGAACCTTGCAGGCCTTGCTGGATAATTGGGATGCGCTGCAGGCGAAAGCGCAGGCGGTTTATACCGAATTGAATGCCGGTAAGCTGGCGACTAAAGCGTTTGATGAGGCTGCTTGTTTGTCCCCGCTGCCGCGCGCCTATCAATGGGCGGACGGCTCTGCTTATGTCAACCATGTTGAACTGGTGCGGAAAGCGCGTGGCGCCGATATGCCGCCGTCGTTCTGGACAGATCCGCTGATGTATCAGGGCGGTTCCGATACTTTTCTCGCGCCGCGTGATCCGATCGTGATGGCGAGTGAGGATTACGGCATCGACATGGAGTCGGAAGTGGTCGTCGTCACCGGCGATGTGCCGATGGCGGCATCGCCAGCGCTGGCGGCGAAAGCGATACGGCTGATCATGTTGGTCAACGATGTCAGCCTGCGCAACCTGATTCCGGCCGAGCTGGCCAAAGGTTTTGGTTTCTTCCAGAGCAAACCGTCCAGCGCGTTCTCACCGGTTGCCATCACACCAGATGAACTTGGTGCGGCGTGGGAAGATGGCAAAGTGCATTTGCCGCTGCTGACCTGGCGCAACCATGAGCTGATGGGCAAACCGAATGCCGGTATCGACATGACTTTCAATTTCCCGACCTTGGTCGCGCATGCGGCCAAGACCCGGCCGCTCGGAGCAGGGGCCATCATCGGTTCCGGCACGGTGTCGAATCGTGACGCCAGCGGCGGTGCTGGCAAGCCAATCAGCGAAGGTGGATTGGGCTATTCCTGCATCGCCGAAGTGCGCACGGTCGAAACCCTGAACCACGGTGCGGCCAAGACCTCGTTCCTGAAGTTTGGTGAGCGTGTGCGCATCGAAATGCAGGATACCAGTGGCCAGAGCATTTTCGGCGCCATCGATCAGGTGGTGCAGTCCTATCCGTTGCCGGGTTGATCGCGATGCTGCGGCTGTATACCTATTTCCGTTCGTCGGCCGCCTACCGCGTCCGAATCGCCCTGAACCTGAAGGGACTGGCTTATGAGGCCATTCCTGTACACCTGCTGAAGAACGGTGGCGAACAGCGCAGCGAAAGCTATCGCCAACGCAATCCGCAGGGTTTGCTGCCGTTTCTGGAGACCGAGCACGGCGGAATTGGTCAAAGTTTGGCCATTCTGGAGTATCTCGAGGAGCTGCAGCCGCAGCCGGCACTATTACCGGCCGACCCGCTGCGCCGGGCACAGGTGCGGGCTTTTGCCCTGCATATCGCCTGCGATATCCACCCGCTGAACAATTTGCGGGTGCTACAGCATTTGACCGGCACCCTCGGCATCAGCGAGGATGCCAAGCTTGCCTGGATCCAGCGCTGGATCGCCGACGGCTTCCGAGCCCTTGAGGCCGAGCTGGGCCAACGGGCCAGTGCCGGTCCTTACTGCTTCGGGGAACAACTGAGCTTCGCCGATGTCTGTCTGGTGCCACAGTGGTTCAATGCCGAACGATTCCAGTGCGATTTGAGCCCCTATCCGCGATTGGCCGCAGTGGTAAACGCTTGCAATGCGTTGCCGGCTTTTCAGACTGCGCACCCTTCGCGGCAACCTGATTCCGAATAATTAAGAGAAAGCTGATTGGTCATGTTGTTTCGAACTAGTTTATTGATGTTGGCGTTGCTATCGACCAGCAATACTCATGGAGCGGCTGCCAGCAAGTATGACATTGTTGAGCTACCGTCAGTTTGCGCTACCAATTCTCTAAGCAATTGCGGTTCCTTCAGCTATGCATATGCCATCAACAACTCAGGTGTTGTTGTTGGCCACTCTCAGGGACCAATGATTCCGGATCCTGCGGATACTACTAAGGAAATTAGGGCGTTCGAAGCGCACGCGGTTCGTTTCCAAGATGGATTGCTGACCGATCTGGGACATCTTGGTAAGAACGAAAGTTATGCGTTCGCGGTGAACGATGCTGGTGACATCGCTGGAGTTAGTCGTACTGTTGTTGGAATCGAGCCTGATAATAACGATGAGGATTCGGACCCTCAGGAGATTCTGCAGCTTCGAGGCTATGTAATTCCATTTGGCGGCGTGATGACAGACTTGGGGACCCCGTCAGTAAATGTTACGGCGATCAATACCGCTGCAATGGGGGATTCTGGGGTTATCGTTGGTTACGCAACCGCTCAGGTTCTCCCTGGCGAAGATGCTCACTATGCTCGAGGATTCATTTGGTCTCCTGTTACCTCACAGATGACACTTATTCCTGCTCTTGAGCAGAATACTGCTAGTTACCTTCGCGCTGTTAGCAGTAGTGCGGGACGAGCTGTGGGCTTCTCTGTGAAAGGCGGCGCAATACTGGCGATTTCTGTTGAATTGGACAATCCAGGCGTTCTCACTGAGATTGGAACATTGGGAGGCACTACAAGCGAGGCAAACGCTATCGATGACCTAGGTAGAGTGGTTGGACGCTCTACTACAGTTAACAATCAGTCGATAGAAGGCTTTATCTACGATCCTTTGCAAAACCCGGCTATGCGGGGTATAGGTCAGTTGGCTGAAGGGTTAAGATTCAGTCAGGCGAATGACATTAATCTGCATGGCGATGTGGTCGGTACCGCAATTACCAAGGGATCTCCTTCACAATATCACGCGGTCATTTATGCATCGGCCGAATCTGATGCAGTTATGATCGATCTCAATAATCGAATTGATTGTGCGGATGACCCTTCTGCCAGGTGGGTGCTAACTGAAGCGGTAGCGATAAATAATAGCGGTCAGATTATTGGCTACGGAAGTCTGGGCTCAACTGTGAGATCGTTCTTGCTAACCCCAAGTACAGATACCAATCCGCCTGTTGCCTGTAAGAGTGTTGAGCCGGAGTTTGAAAATCAAAGCGGGGGCGGCGCCTTCTTCTGCATTTTTCCACTGCTTTTTCTGATGCGTCGAAAAGGACGTTAGTTCATTGCGAATAAAGAAAGGGGCTGTGTAGCCCCTTTCTTTATTACATATTCGGATAGTTCGGTCCACCGGTGCCTTCCGGTACGACCCAATTGATATTTTGTTTCGGGTCTTTGATGTCGCAGGTTTTGCAGTGTACGCAGTTTTGGGCGTTGA
>CAMLNB010000042.1 GCA_946481205.1 uncultured Kangiella sp.
ATCTGATGCAGAAACGCGTCTACGGCCAAAGCCACTGGCTGACTTTCAGCAAATTCATGCTGATTGGCGTGATGTATCTGACCTTGCTGTCGCTGGTGATCGCGGTCGATATTGTGGTGGGGATTTTGCAGTTGTAAGTTTACGCAAAAGAAAAAGGGGCATTCCCTTTTTCTTTTGCATCAGCCATACGTCAACGATCATTCCCTGCTACATTGGCCGGCGCGATTTTATCTTCCGCACGTTTTCGGGGTGGATTGACCCAGATAACATCAACGCCACGCTGACGTGCCGCAGCATTCACCAAGCCGACTTTCTCACTATCTATACGTACAGTAGCCTTTTTTGTTGCCATTGCGCTGCAGCCAACTCCCCCGACCAACATGGCAACCATTACCAAAATCGCGATACCACGCATGACTGCTATCTCCTTGCTGTTGAGACGCCGATAAGCATCTTGAGAAACAGACTAGCGATGTCGATGCTTGTTGCGAGGTTTACTTTTACACACCCCCGCTGTGCAGAATTTACACAGTCACTGTGGGGATTAGGTAGTCAGCCCTGCCGCGGCTCAAAAATCACATAGTACTTGTGTGCGGACGCCAGCACCTCCCAAGTTCCCTTAAAACCGGCTGGAATAACAAACGCCTCGCCTGCCTTGATTTCGGTTATTGCGCCAGTCTCGTCCGTAATCCGGACTAGGCCACGGGTCAGATAGCAGAACTCGTGTTCGCTGTAGTTTACGGTCCAGCAGCCGGGTTCGCCGGTCCATTCGCCGCTGTGGAACTGGCCGCTGGCATCGCTGTAGTGGTTGGCAACGGTTTGCTGTGGCTGGCCAGCCAACACTTTCTCAACTGCTGGCGAAAACGCCTCGATGGGCGATTTGAGGCCAGTGAACATCAACACCGATTTGCGGGGTTCGGACATAACCACCTCTGGAGGAATACACAAACAAGCCGCTAGGCAGCTTCACCGCGCCGGATCCGCTCGCGCCGGGTCGGCAGAGCAAACACCGACGACAACAGCAATCCAATCACCAAGGAAATGCCGGCCAATATCATTTGAAACAGGATATCGAGGCCGGCCACCACATTTTGCTCCAGCAGCGCGTGCAAGCTGCGAAAGCCCATGCTGCCCGGCACCAGCAGAATGATGCCCGGAACGAGCATGATCGAGTTCGGCCGATCGAAAATGAAGCGGAACAGGTGCGACACGCCGCCAATCACAAAGGCGCCAAAGAACGCGCCGGCAACCGGACCCAAGACACTGCTGCCGTAGCGCGCACTGGAATAGGCAATCATGCCTGCTAGGACCACCCAAATACCATCGCGCAAACGGGCCTGAAACAGAATGATGAACCCGACGCCAGCCAGCAACACGGCCAGCCACTCAGTCCAGGCCGGCAAGAGCTTCGGCGCGCTGTAGACGGAACTACTGAACAATTGCCCGCCGATCTGATCACCCACGGCAACACCGAAGGCCATCAGCACAAACAAAATGGCGGCACCGGACAAGCGCGCGGTTCCCGATACCAGATTCTGCGTCGCCAACTCGGCCAAACCGACAGTGATCATCAAGCCCGGTAATAGCACAATCACACCGGAGACCAGCGTGATGAATGCGGAAGTGTGGCCGAGCGCTTGGGCAAGACCATGAGAAGCAAGCGCCGCCAGCGCCGCTGCAATGGTCGGGAACATATAGGTCAAAATCAGACTGCGCGCGGTCCAGATTGCCAGCGCACCAACCAATAAACCGATCAGCAGCGATGACAGCATTTCTGCCCAGTCACCACCAAATACGCGAGCAACGCCGGAAGATACCAAGCCAAAACTCAGAATCACCGCCAGCGCACCCCAGCGTGGTGGTGCTGACGTGATACTAGCCAACTCTTTCGCCGCAGCCGGCACATCAAGCTCATCGTGCGACACCCGCTCTGCAATATCGTGCGAGCGCGTCAGTTTTTCCAGATTGATGTCACCTGGCGTTACCCGGATCACGAATGTCGAGTTGCGATCCGGTTCAAACAGCGACAAGGTGATCATGGTCGGCAAGGAAAAACATTCCAGGCCAAAACCCAGTTTCTTCGCGACATCGTTGATCACCCGCTCCAACTCATACGCAGGCGTGCCATAAGTATGAAGCGCTTTGGCCAAGCGCAGAACAAAACCGGTTGGGGTATCAGCAGAAGGCCAGCGGGATTCATCAATCATCGACAGAGGTATCCCAATTCAAGCCCGAAAAATAAAGTACACCGCGCCCAGCAAGCACAACGCCGCCCACACATAATCCCATTTGAACGGCTCGTGCATATAGAACAGTGCGAACGGCACAAATACACTCAGGGTGATCACTTCCTGCAAAATCTTCAGTTGGCCGAGATTCATTTCGGTGTAGCCAATCCGGTTGGCCGGCACTTGCAGCAAGTATTCGAACAGGGCAATGCCCCAGCTCAGCAAGGCGGCTACGTACCACGGCTTGGCATTGAGATTCTTGAGGTGGGCATACCAAGCAAAGGTCATGAATACGTTCGAGCCAATCAAGAGCAGCGTGGTTTGCAAGAAAACCGGCATGACAACCTCAAGACAAGACAGGGAGAGAAACCGCAACGCTGCGGCGATTAAAGCCGAGCAGGATCGGAAAAGCAAACCGTCAGCAGTAAAACAAAAGGCGCCACCAGGCGCCTTTTGTTGACTCACAATGCTCCGGCATCCGCGCAAAGCCGCAAAACAGTCGCGATGCGCCAGTATCACTAGCTACACCGCCACCAGCCCCATCTCTGCGAGCGACGACACTTATCCGCGCTTGCCTTTGCCACCACTGGGGCGACTGCCAGCGCGACTCGAACCACCGCGCGCTGGTGAGGCTGAACGGCTGCCACTGCGACCCGTAGTCGGTGCCTTGGCCGGCTTGCCGGCGCTGCCGCGCGCAGGTTTGGCTGCAGCCGAGCGGCTCGCCGGTTTGGCGGCACTACCCGTGCGGCTACTGCTACTGCGAGCGGCCGTTGTGCGCGCACCGGCGCCGCTACGACTGCCACTCGCACTACGACTATCGCTGCCGCGAGCGCTACGCTCGGTGCCGGCACGACTACGCGACGAGCGTTCCCCGGTCGCACGTTCGCCGCGCTCAGCACTGGCGAATTTGCCGGCCGGCTTGGCCGACGAGCGAGTCCCCGGTTTGGCCGCGGCACGCCGACGCGGTGCTTCGTCATCACCAGCGTGGCTGGGCCGCGCAGCGACGCGCGTACTACGGCGCGGTGCCATTTCATCGCCATCGCGTTCCGGGCGGGCACGACTGGGCGCCGTCCGCGCACTGGTTCGTGTCGCCGAGCGCGCTTCACTGCTACGAGTCCCAGCAGCGCGACCGGCACCGGTGGCAGCAGAAGGACTACGACTCGTCGAGGCGCTACGCTCGGTCGAAGTACCGCGAGCCGTTACGGTACGACGGCCCGCCGCAGCGCTGCGAGTCCGGGTCGGCGCAGCGTCTTCGCCGCTCGTGCGACCACGCTTGCTACCCGCCTCGCTGGCTTCGCGTTTCTTCGCTGCCGCTTTGTCTTCGGCAATACGACGCAGCTCGCTTTCGCGCAGCGTACGCTTGCCGGACAGGCGGCGATTGCGACCGCTGAACTCAACGCCAGCCGATTCCGCAGCGCGGCGACGGCGCAACAATTCCGCGGCGCGCTCAACGCGATCCAGCGGCAGATCATCATCTTTGCTGCCGATCACTTTTGGCTTGCGCGTCGATGCGCGCGGCGCAACGGTGTCTTCATCATCAAAATCGTCATCGCGGTCCGCGGCCGGGCCACGGCCGGTCATCGGTTCGCTGCGGCGGGTGTGCTGGTATTCACGGCGGCGCTCAGCGCGCGGAGCCTGTGGCTCGATGCCCACCGCTTCACACAGACGATTGGTTTCATCCAGGGTCAGCAAGCGGTTCATGCCTTGCTTGAGCAAAGGATCAAGCGAGACTGGGCCGTAGCGAACACGGATCAAGCGCGACACCACCAGATCCATCGACTCGAACATCCGGCGCACTTCGCGGGTCCGGCCTTCCGACAGCGTGACGTGATACCAGCGGTTGCTGCCGCCACCGCCACGCGACTCAATGCTGTTGAATTTGGCCAGACCATCCTCCAGCACGACGCCCTCAAGCAAGGCTTTGCGTTGGGCCGGTTTCAGTTCACCGAGAATGCGCACTGCGTATTCACGTTCGACTTCGTGCGAAGGGTGCATCAGGCGGTTCGCCACTTCACCGTCATTGGTGAACAGCAGCAAACCGGAGGTATTCAAATCGAGCCGGCCGATCGCCACCCAGCGGCTGCCTCGCATCGGCGGCAGACGATCAAAAACAGTCGGACGACCTTCCGGATCTTTGCGCGTGGTCACCTCGCCTTCCGGCTTGTGATACATCAGCACCTTGCGATTGACCAAGGACTCCGGCACCAGCTTGAGTCGGCGACCATCAAGTTTGACTTCGTCTTTTGGTTCAACCCGGGTGCCGAGCAGCGCCGGATAGCCATTGACCATCAGGCGGCCATCTTCAATCCACTGTTCGATTTCACGACGGGAACCCAGGCCAGCACGGGCCAGAACTTTTTGCAGCTTTTCGCTCATGGCGATTTCCTTCTTTCTGCGTGCGATGCACGCCTTTCACGGGACGATCCGTCTGCTCACGCAGAGGGAGTTGGCTACTTGTAAAACAGTGGGTTTCGTATAAACCCGTATGACGGATCAAACGCAGCGGATCCGCCGATTGGTTGAGCATGAGTCGGAGGTTCCGCTATGCTTGAACCACTCCAGCGCTGCTACAGTCTCTCAATCTGCAACTGAACGCCCGGCGCACTCCGCATACCACTTGCCATTTAACTTCCGCAGCTTGCCGACGGCTTTCACCAGCTGATAACCATGCTCTGTCGTAGCATGGTGCTCACATTGAAGCACTGCAGAATCAGAGCTTTCCCAAAGAACGCCATTTACCCCCCAAGACTGCGGCTCAATGGCCACTTCCTGCCAAGGCATTCCGTTCCTAATCCGAAACACCCAGACTCCATTGGGACTGAATGACGCCTCTACGTCTGAATTGAATGCGGCGAGTCGAATACCATCTGGTGACCGACAAGGAACACCGTAGAAGCCATATCGCTTGCCGGAACTCAAGTTTAAGACCTGAGCGCCCATACCTTCGTAAAACTGCATATGTAAGATAGCGACCTGCAGATCTGGATAATAGGCCATCAAACTGGACAGCTGGGCTTGGTCACCGATCTCATCCGAATTTTGGTCCGTTATCGTTACGACACCACCGCTCACCAACTTGAAATACAGTTTGTCACCATCACGCCATACATGGTCACCAAACTGCTCCAACAACTTCTTCTCGGTAAATCGGGCATCATTAAATTCCGCTAACTGACCTGCGCAACTTTCGGCAAGCACAAGCGACGGCACCAAAGCCGCGGCCAACAACAAACCTGCCTGAGCTAAAACTCGCATTTAACTTAATGCACCGACGGACTCGGCGGCACGTCTTCCGGTTCCGGAATACCGGCCTCTTCCATCGCCGCGCTAATCGCCTGCTCCTGCTCCATTCGCGCCACGGCCTTTTCGACTTCGGCGTCTTGCACCACTTCGGCTTTGACGGTTTGCCGGGCTTCTTCGAAGTTCAGCTCGACGTTCAGGCTGTCGAAGTCTTTCAGTTCGGCCAGTGACGGCAGCTGGTCCAGACTCTTTAAATTAAAGTAGTCGAGAAATTGCCGGGTGGTGGCATACAGCGCCGGACGACCCGGCACATCGCGATGACCAACAACGCGGATCCAGTCGCGTTCCATCAGTGTCTTGATGGTTTGGGTATTGACGGTAACACCACGGATTTCTTCGATCTCGGCGCGGGTGATCGGTTGTTTGTAGGCGATCAAAGCCATCGTTTCCAGTGTGGCCCGGGTGTATTTCTGTGGCTTCTCATCCCACAACCGAGCTAGGTATTGCGCCAAGTCCTGCTTGGCGGTGAAACGATAACCCGAGGCGATCTCTTTCAGTTCAACGCCGCGGGTCTGGCATTCGGCGCGGATGCGATCCAGCGCTTTCAAAATATCGGTCGGGCTCGGCCGCTCGTGTTCATCGAACAGCGAGGACAGTTCATCCAAACCGAGCGGGCGGCCAGCGACCATCAGCGCGGCTTCAAGAATCTGCGCCAAGCGCTCCTCTGCCGGCGGGAACACTTCGACCGGCAACACTTCATTGATTTCGACTTCGTTACTCATGAGATTTCCGCCTTGACGTGATTAGCGCCAAACAACTGGGATCGAACGGCCAAGATTACAGCCGGTTCGATCACTGGATTTTTGCCCTGACGTGAATGGGCCCAAACAATTCCGACTGGATGATTTCCACCAGCGACTCGCGTGACAATTCCATAATGGCCAGGAACGTCACCACCACGCCCATGCGACCTTCTTCCGGCGTGAACAGCGCTTGGAAGTCGGTGAAGTGCACTTGCGACAGTTTTTCCAGCACGGCACTCATCCGCTCGCGCACCGACAGCGGCTCCATGGTCACTTGGTGCGACTGGGTCAGCTCGACCCGTTTCATGACATCGCGCAACGCGACCAGAATCTCTTTCAGATCAACATCCGGTACCGGTTTGACCAAATCCAGATTCGGCAGATCGGTGCTGGCAACCCAGACGTCGCGACCGATACGCGGAATGCTGTCCAGATCTTCGGCGGCTTTCTTGAAACGCTCGTATTCCTGCAGACGACGCACCAGCTCGGCGCGAGGATCTTCTTCTTCGCCTTCTTCGGTGGCCGGTCGCGGCAACAGCATGCGCGATTTGATTTCGGCCAGCACGGCCGCCATCACCAGATAATCCGCCGCCAGCTCCAGATTGAATGCCTTGATCATCTCGACATAATCCATGTACTGGCGGGTGATCTCCAGCATCGGAATATCGAGAATGTCGAGGTTCTGCCGGCGGATGAGGTACAGCAGCAAATCCAGCGGGCCTTCGAAGGCCTCCAGAAATACCTGCAGCGCATCCGGCGGGATGTACAGATCTTTTGGCATCGCCGTCAGCGGCTGACCGTGGATCAGTGCAAACGGCAACTCTTCCTGCGCACCTTGCGCCGGCGCCCCGTCAACAGGGGCTACGACCGGTTGTTGTTCTTCGCCTGTAGTCATCATCTATCTCGTGTGATGGCGAATCCCGTCAGGGAAAACCCTTTGCATTACGAATACGACAGCTGCATCGCTTCGCGAACATCGGCCATGGTTTCGCGCGCCACTTCGCGTGCGCGCTCACTGCCATCGGCAATGATTTTCTTCACTAATTGCTTGTCGCTTTCAAATGCCTTGGCGCGGTCGCAGAACACCGCCACTTCGGCTTTCAGCGCGTCGATCACCGGTTGCTTGCATTCCAGGCAGCCGATGCCGGCGGTGGTGCAGCCTTCGCGGACCCAGTTTTTCACTTCGTCCGGCGAGTAGATCTTGTGGAATTCCCACACCGGGCAATTGTCCGGATTGCCGGCATCGGTGCGACGCACCCGGGCCGGATCGGTCGGCATGCGCTTGACCTTGGTTTCCAGGTCTTTCGGGTCTTCGCGCATCGCAATGGTGTTGTGATACGACTTCGACATTTTCTGGCCATCAAGGCCCGGCATTTTCGACAGCGGCGTCAGCAGCGCTTGTGGCTCCGGCAAAATGATCTTGCCGCCGCCTTCGAGATAACCGAGCAAGCGCTCGCGATCACTGACCGACAAGCCTGCTTGACGTGCGATCAAGGCCTGTGCGCTGGCCAGCGCCTCAGCGTTGCCATCCTGGTTGTACTGACGGCGCAGTTCTTCGTATTGCTTGCTGTCTTTCTTGCCCAGCTTGGCCAGCGCCGCTGCGGCCTTTTCTTCGTAGCCTTTTTCTTTGCCGTAAATGTGATTGAACCGGCGGGCAATTTCGCGGGTGATTTCCACATGCGGCACCTGATCGGCACCAACCGGCACATGGCCGGCTTTGTAAATCAGAATGTCAGCGCTTTGCAGCAACGGGTAACCGAGAAAACCATAGGTCTGCAGATCTTTGTCGGCCAGCTTTTCCTGCTGCTCTTTGAACGTCGGCACCCGCTCCAGCCAGCCGAGCGGTGTCACCATCGACAGCAGCAGATGCAGCTCCGCGTGTTCGATCACCTGCGATTGAATGAACATGGTCGACGCGCTCGGATCGACACCCGCCGCGAGCCAGTCAACGACCATGTCCCAGCAATTGCTTTCGATGCCCGAGGTATCGTCATAGCCGGTGGTCAGTGCATGCCAATCGGCAACAAAGAAAAAGCATTCGTACTGGTGCTGCAGCTGCGCCCAGTTCTTGAGCACGCCGTGGTAATGGCCCAGATGCAGGCGGCCGGTCGGCCGCATGCCGGACAGCACGCGGGAGTTGCCGGATGTCGACAAGATTTGCTCCTGATTGTTATGGCGGACTGTTTTGGATTCGGCAGTCTTCGTGGGGCGCCTAGGACGCCCGCCCGGGCCGGTCTGCCGGCCGGGACCGGGCATTATAGCGAGCGCATCCGCCGATAGGCGCCTAGATCAAGGCACGACCGTGGCAAAAGCTGCTAGGCTGCAAGGAAAGCCAAGCCAATCAACAACTTGCGAGGTGGCAGCGAATGGAATTGGGGGCTGACCTGGTACTGGTTCGCGATTTCGCCATTGCACTGGCCATCGGCGCGCTGGTCGGGGTCGAGCGCGAGAAGCACCGCGAGCGCAGCGGCCATGGTGCCGCCGGCCTGCGCAGCTTCATGCTGATTGCCGAAACCGGCGCCCTCGCTGCCTGGCTCGCGCAGCAGCTGGCCGCGCCTTGGCTGCTCGGGGTTGTGCTGATTGCCTTGGCGCTGATCAGCGGTCCGCTCGGCCTGCAGCCGGTGCGTGATGACCGCAGCAGCGCCGACCGCAATGAAGGCGGCGGCATCACCACCGCGGTCGCCGCGCTGATGGTCTATCTGCTCGGCGCCGTAACGCTCTATGGCCATGCCGGCCATGCGGTGGCTCTGGCGATTGCCACCTCGGCGATTCTGGCCTTTCGCGAACCGATGCATGGATTGGTGCGCAAAATCGGCACCGAGGATCTGTACGCTGGTCTGAAACTGCTGATCGCCACGTTCATCGTGCTGCCGCTGATCCCCAACCGGGCACTCGACCCGTGGGGCGCCTTCAATCCGTTCCAGCTGTGGACGCTGGTGATCATCATCTCGGCGCTATCGCTGGTGGGTTACGTTGCCATGCGCTGGCTCGGCAACCACCGTGGCACCGCCTTGACCGCGCTCGCCGGTGGCCTGGTGTCGTCCACCGCCGTCACGCTCAGCCTGGCCAAACGCAGCCGCGATCAGGAATCGCTCAGCGCCATGCTCGCCACCGGTGTGCTGATCGCCTGGACCGTGATGTACCTGCGCGTCATCGTCGAAGTGGCCGTTGTGCATGCGCCGCTGCTGACCCGTGTCGCCATGCCGATGCTTGCGCTGGCGATGCTCTGTCTGGTGCTGACACTGCGCGGCTGGCGCAATGCCCGCGACGGCCACAGCAGTGACGATCTGCCGATCAAGAATCCGTTCAGTCTGGTGTCGGCGACGCAGTTTGCGCTGTTCTTCACGGCGATTCTGTTCATCGTCAAACTGAGCGAAAACTACCTGCCGCCGGCCACACTGTATGGCGTCGCCGCCATCGCCGGATTTGCCGAAGTCGATGCGATGGTACTGTCGCTGGCTAGCCTGGTCCGCGACGGCACCGATGCCGAGATGGCAACGCGCGCAATTCTGCTGACCACACTGACCAACACCTGGACCAAGACCGGTATGGTTTACCTGGTGGCCAGCCCATCGATGCGCAAACATATTTTGCTTGCCGCAGGTGTATTGACCCTCGCCAGCTTGCTGCTACTGCTTGTGGTGTGAACGCGTCAAGGAGGCCCGCATGTTGGGACGATCGGCTCGGCGGGAACCCGCCGCACACCAACAGCCAAACGTGCTGCGCGATAGCCATCAATTGCTGGAACGAGCCGCCGCCCACCTGACCAGCGCCGTGCCCGTGGTGCAACTTACCGACACCGTCGGCAACGTGTTTTCGCTGTTGCACACGCAAGCATTTGATTGCGCCAGCCACATCGTCGTCTGCGACGGCGAAACCTTCCGCGGCATCATCCGGATTGAAGATCTGCTGGTGGCGGACCCCGCCAGTGATTTGACCTTGCTCGCTGACACCGAGGCGCCAACAGTCGGCCCCGGCGTCGATCAGGAAATGGCCGCCTGGCGCGCCACCAAACGTGCCGAATCTGCGCTCTGCGTAGTCGATGAAGCGGGCCATTTTGTTGGCTTGATCCCACCGCATCAACTGCTGGCGGTTGTGCTGCAGGAACATGACGAAGACATGGCTCGACTCGGCGGTTTTCTGAAAAGCTCCACCATGGCCCGACTCGCCAGCGAAGAGCCTTTGCTGCGCCGATTCCTGCACCGGCTGCCGTGGTTACTGCTGGGTCTTGTCGGCGCCTTGTTCTCGGCCGAGCTGATCGGCTCTTTCGAATCACGCCTGCAGCAAACCTTGCTGCTTGCGTTTTTTATTCCCGGCATTGTCTACATCGCCGATGCGGTCGGCACCCAGACCGAAACGGTAATCGTGCGAGGTCTATCGGTTGGCGTGAATGTCGAACGAGTTATTCGGCTGGAATTGCTGTCCGGTATCGGCATCGGCATTGCGCTCGCTGCGGTAGCGTTGCCGTTGATTGGTTGGCTGTGGCAGGATTGGAAAGTGGCTATCACTGTCGCCAGCGCAATTGTTGCCACCTGCTCGATTGCTACGCTGGTGGCGCTGAGTTTGCCGTGGCTGCTCGATCGACTGCATATCGATCCGGCATTTGGCAGCGGGCCACTGGCGACGGTGATTCAGGATATGTTGTCGCTTCTGATTTATTTGGGGTTGGCGGTGGTGATACTGGCGTAACTATCGGGATTCGCCATCGGGATCGGCTATCGAGATTGGCGATCAGGATCAGCTTTAGCGACAACGTGTTCGCTTCGACAAACGCGGAACCCACATCAGGCGTCAAGGAAAACGCAGCGCACGCCAGCCTGGCACTTACTCAAATGCCGCACTGTCGCCAGCGCCGCGCCGTATCAGCACCGGCACGCCATCGGTCAAATCAACCACGGTTGTGGTGTCATTGCCACAGAAGCCGCCATCGATCACCAGATCCACCTGATGGCCAATCGCCGCAAAAATATCCTGCGGATCGGCGCCGAGTTCGCTGGCATCCGGCAACACCAGACTGGTGCTCTGGATAGGCTCATCCATGGCTTTCAGCAGTGCTTGGGCAATCTTGTTGTCGGGCACCCGCAGACCGATGGTTTTGCGCTTTTCATGCAGCAAACGCCGCGGCACTTCTTTGGTGGCGCGCAGAATAAACGTGTACGGCCCCGGGGTATGGGCACGCAGTACCCGATAGGCCGGATCTTCGACTTTCGCGTAGGTGGCCAGCTCAGACAGATCGCGACAAACCAGGGTGAAATGGTGCTTGTCATCGAGGCCGCGCATGCGCCGGACGCGATCGGTGGCGTTCTTGTCATCGAGCGCCCAGCCGAAGGCATAACCGGTATCGGTGGGGTACACAATGACACCGCCTTGTTTGAGCAATTCGACCACTTGCTGAATCAAGCGTGGTTGCGGATCGACCGGGTGAATGGAAAGAATGCGACTCATGCTTGCGCGTCCTGCGCCATCGTTGTTGTCTCCAACATAGCGGTCTCCAGCATAGCGTTTGCCGCGGCGGGCAGCGGGAACAGCTCGGGGCGCGCCTGCCACACCGTTACCACCTCCGGTGGTTGCGGCGGCATTTTGCCGAGCTCAGTCCAAGTTTGCGCCGGGCTGTGGAAATCGCTGCCCTGGCTCGCCCAGAGATTGCGTTTGCGGGCGCTGCGCGCCAGTTTCTGTGCTTCTTTTGGGAAGAGTTGCGGATACGACAATTCCATGGCCTGACCGCCGGCGGCGACGAACTCATCGAGCAAGCGCTCCAGCGCACTGCCGGATAAACCGTAGCGCCCCGGATGGGCCAGCACCGGCACGCCGCCCGCCTCGCGAATCCACTGCACGCCTTCGGCCAGACTGCACCATTCGGCCGGCACATAGGCCGAGCCCTTGCGGCCGAGATATCGGGCAAAAGCCCGTTCCTGATCGCGTACCAAACCGCGCTCGACCAGCAATTGCGCCACATGCGAGCGCGTTGGCGCCGCCTGCGGAAACCGTTCGCGCAGCGTGGACAGGATTGCCGGGACGCCGTCTTTTTCCAGCTTGGCGGCCATCGCTTCCATCCGGCGCCAACGGCGCAGTTGTTGCGCCTGCAGGCCGGCATTCAAGCGCGGATGCGCGGTGTCCACACCGAGCCCGACGATATGGATTTCGAGCGTCTGATACGCCACCGAAATCTCCACCGCCGGCACCAGGGTCAGGCCATGCTCTTTCGCGGCCGCCTGTGCTTCCGCCAAGCCGGCCAGCGAATCGTGATCGGACAGGGCCAAGACCCGCACGCCACGGGTGGCAGCCCGCGCAACCAGCGCGCGCGGCGACAGCTCGCCGTCCGAGCAATGGCTATGGCAATGCAGGTCATACACAGTCATCGGAGCAAACTCAGTAAAAGCGGCGCGCGGGTACCGCAGCGATGGCTTCATGCAGGTCAGGTGACGCTGGGGCGGTTCAACCGGTAAGATGGCCACCCGCGTTCAACGCCATTCATGCAGTTTACCATGCTGAAGTTCCTGCTCGATTTTTTCCCGTTGCTGGCGTTTTTCATCAGCTACAAACTGGCTGGTATCTACGTCGCTGTTGCCGTGTTGATGGCCGCAACTGCCATCCAGACCGTTGGCAATCGTTTGCACAGCGGCAAATGGCAAAAGCTGCATCTGTTTGGCTTGGCCATTGCGCTGGTGTTCGGCGGCCTGACGCTGGCGCTGCATGACGAGCGCTTCATCAAATGGAAAGTCACCGTTTTCTTCTGGCTGATAGCCGGTGTCTTTTTGGTCGGCGCCGCGCTGCGTCGCTCGCCGCTGAAAGCGCTGTTCGAATCGATCAATGAGCAGCAATTGCCGGTACCGCAACCGGTCTGGACCCGTGTCGATCTGATCTGGGGTGCCGTGTCGCTCGTGGTCGGCGTCGTCAATCTGCATGTCGCGTTCAATTACCCGCTCGACACCTGGGTCAACTTCAAGGTCTGGGGCATTACCGTGATCCAGATCCTGTTGTTCGTTTACACCGGTTTTGCGCTGTACAAGTATCTGCCGCAAGAAGACGCGGCCGCCACCAACGATACCGGCAGCAAGGACTAATCATGTTTTATGCTCTGATGGGCGAAGATGTTCCCGGCACGCTGGAGAAACGTTTGGCGGCCCGCGCAGAACATCTGGCGCGTTTGCAAAAGCTCAAAGATGAAGGCCGCTTGTTGCTCGCCGGCCCGTTTCCCGCCGTCGACAGCAATGATCCGGGGCCAGCCGGTTTTACCGGCTCGCTGATCGTCGCCGAGTTTGCCTCGCTCGCGGATGCGCAGACGTTTGCCGACAGCGATCCCTATGTCGCGGCCGGTGTGTATGCCCGGGTTGTCGTCAAACCGTTCAAGAAGGTGTTGCCGTAGCCGCCCTCGGCGAAGCAGATGCTCGCCCCTTGCTGTTCAGAGTTTCTTTAGCGAATGGTCCACCATGATTGATAACAGCAAACGCTTGGTCGAAATGGAACAGCGCCTGCGCGCCGCGCTGAATCCCGTGCAATTGGAACTGATCGACGAAAGTCATCTGCATGCCGGCCATGCCGGTGCGCTGACCGGCAAAGGTCATTTCGCTGTGCGCATTGTCAGCGAGCAATTCCGTGACAAATTGCCGTTGGCGCGGCATCGACTAGTTTATGCTGCCTTGGCTGAACTGATGGAGACGGATATCCATGCCCTGCGTATTGATGCGCAAGCCCCTTGATTCCGAACGCTTCGGGTCGGACGCTGCTGATCGGGAAAGCACCGGTCTGGAAAGCACAGGCCCAGAAAGCGCGAACCCGGAAACCTTTGTCATCGCCGAATGCTCTTAGCATTCGTCTGCCATTGTTTTCTGGATTCCGATCGTGTCCACTCAGCGCTTCCGTCTGCCATTGCTGATCTCAGCAGTGCTCGCGGCACTGTATCTGCTATTGATACAGGAACGGATCGCCCTGCCGAACCGCGCCGCAATGGCACTGTGGAATCTTGCGCACCTGCCGCTGTTCTTCGCGTTGACGTTGGTGTTCGATCACAGCGTGCTGAAACGCCACCACCGCAGCGCACCGATCTGGCTGCAGTACCTGCTGCCACCGATGTTGATTCTGGCCATCGGCACCGAGTGGTTGCAATCGCAAACCGGCCGTCAGCCCAGTTGGCAGGATGTCTTGACCAATTGCAGCGGCATTGCGCTCGGCTGCATCTGGATCGCCAGCCGTCGTTATGCCAATGGTTGGCTTAGTCGCGCTGGCCGCTTGCTGGTGATGCTTACCGCGCTGGCGCTGCTGATCCGCCCCAGTTTGCTGCTCTATGCCGATTACCACATCAAGCAACAGTTTCCGGTGCTATCGAATTTCGAATCGTTCATCGACAGCGAAAACTGGTCGCTCGGCGCACGCCACCAGAGCCCGGTGCGCGACGGTGCTTACGCACTGCAAGTCCAGCTGCCACCGCAACGTTTTGCCGGCACCACGCTACGGCATTTCCCGAATGACTGGCGGGCGTATCACAGCTTGAGCCTGTCCGTGTTCAACCCCGGCAGCACCGCCTTGCCCTTGTCGTTACGCATTCATGATCGCCAGCATGAGCTTGGCAAACAGGAATACCACGACCGCTTCAACTACAACTTCAGCGCCGCCCCCGGCTGGACCGATATCGAGTTGCCCCTGGAGCGCATTGCCAGCGGGCCACGCGAACGCAAGCTGGATCTCGAACAGGTCACCGCGATGCGCGTGTTCTACCAAGGCACGCCAGCCGAAGGCACCACCGTTTTCCTGGATGCGGTGTCGCTCAAATGAACGAAATGCCGTGGAGACAAAAAACAAACCCCGCCGAAGCGGGGTTTGTTTTTGAGGCGGCAAACAGTCACTCAAACAGCGCATCCATCGACAGGTTCTGCTCGCGCAGAATTTCCCGCAACCGGCGCAGCGCTTCGACTTGAATCTGCCGTACGCGCTCACGGGTCAGGCCGATTTCATTGCCGACTTCTTCCAGCGTTTGTGGTTCAAAATGCAGCAGGCCGAATCGACGCGCCAGCACTTCGCGTTGCTTGTCGGTCAGCATGTTCAGCCATTTCTCGATGTTGCTCTTCAGATCATTGTCTTCGAGAATGGCGACCGGTTCGGCACCAGCATCGTCGGCAATGGTGTCGAGCAGCGAGCGATCACCATCGACGCCGATCGGCGTGTCGATGGAGCTGATGCGCTCGTTAAGACCGAGCATGCGCGAGACATCTTCGACCGGCTTGCCGAGTTTCTCGGCGATTTCTTCGGCCGTCGGTTCGTGATCCAGCTTCTGCGCCAGTTCGCGAGCCGCACGCAGATAGACGTTCAATTCCTTGACCACGTGAATCGGCAGCCGAATGGTCCGGGTCTGATTCATCAGCGCCCGTTCAACGGTCTGGCGGATCCACCAAGTGGCGTAGGTCGAAAACCGGAAACCGCGCTCCGGATCGAATTTCTCGACGGCGCGAATCAGCCCGAGATTGCCTTCTTCGATCAGATCGAGCAGTGGCAAACCACGACCGTTATAACGGCGGGCAATTTTGACCACCAAGCGCAGGTTGCTTTCGATCATCCGTTGTTTGGATTTGAGGCAGCCGCGTTGCGCCTTGCGGGCAAAGTAGACTTCTTCTTGCGGGGTTAGTAGTGCTGCGATGCCGATTTCGCCCAGATAGAGCTGGGTGGCATCCATGATTTTTTCGTCGTCACTGAGCTGATAGTGTGTGTTCGCCGCAGGGGCGTCGTGCTCAGCGTGTGCGGGGAGAGCTTCTTCTTCATTGAGTTCGTCAGCCACGTCCGGCTCGAACCCTTCCTCCAACAACAACTCGTTATCCCACTGCTCATTCATGGCAGCCTCTCCACAAAGTGCCGAATGGTTTCGGCTTTGTTATGGTTCGGGTCCGCTCACCCTCCGGCATCGGCCCCGCAGCTGCTTATCACTTCAGCGCTTGGGCAAATGCTTGAGTGGATCCACCGGTTGGCCCCGGTAACGGATCTCGAAGTGCAGCTTCGCGACATCCGTACCAGTAGAACCTATATCGGCAATCAACTGGCCAGCTTTAACTGAGTCGTTCTCTTTGACGTGGATACGACTGTTGTGCGCATAAGCACTTAAGTAATCCTCGTCATGCTTGACAATAACCAGCTGGCCGAAACCGCGCAAGCCACTGCCCGCATAAACGACCCGGCCAGGCGCTGCCGCTTTTACCGGTTCACCGGATTTACCTGCAATATTTACGCCTTTGTTACCGGTGGGGCTGGCGGAGAAGCCGGCAATCACTCGTCCGGGTGCCGGCCATTGCCAACGAATCGGGCCGCTTGGCACGCTGGGACTAGTACGATTTTCTTGGCTATTTACCGGGATTTTCGGGGGTTTTGTCAATTCTGCGACCGGCTTCTCAGACACCGGTTTGCCGCCGTTCACGGGCTTGGGATCGGCTGGTTTGTTGCCGTTGTTACCGTTTTGAGATGGCCGTACAGACGGCAATTCGATTGCCTTCGGCGGCGGCTCCGCCGTCGCAATTTTGACGTTTTCGTCAGAACTTTGACGTTCGTAGGTTCCAGATGGCAGCCGCGGCCCGGATAATTTCAATCGCTGGCCGGGAAAAATCCGATAATCGGTACCGATTCCGTTCCAGCGAGCCAGGGTTCGGTAGTCCAGATCGTAGGCAAAAGCGATCGAATACAGCGTCTCGCCGGTCCCGACAACGTGGTAACCCCGGTCGAGGGCATCGTTTTGCGCCACCAGCCGGGACTCGACCGGTGCCATCGGCGGCGGCAGGCAACCCGACAAGACGATACAGCTCAGGACAATCGCTAGCGCTTTGCGGCTCACCGCCACCTCGTTCGGTTCTGTTGCTGAAATTCTGTGAGAGAAAATCAGCTTATTCGGTTGGACCCGGTTGCAACGGCACAAAGCGCACCTTGTCCATGATCGCGCTTTGCAGCTGGTCACCGCGTTTTTCAATCAACATCAAATTTTGTACGCCATTGGCCTGCCCCACCGGCACCACCAAACGGCCACCATCGGCAAGCTGGGCAATCAGCGCTGGCGGCACGGCCAATGGTGCTGCCGTGACGATGATGCCATCAAACGGGCCTTTGTCTTTCCAGCCTTGAAAGCCATCGCCGTGTCGGTATTCGATATTGGTCAGTTGCAGCGCATCCAGCCGGTTCTTGGCTTGTTGCTGCAATTCGGCAATGCGCTCGATGGTGTAAACCTGATCCACCAACTGCGCCAGCACCGAGGTTTGATAGCCGCAGCCCGTGCCAATCTCCAGCACTTTGCCGCGCGGACCGGCGTCGAGCAAAATCTCGGTCATCTTGGCGACGATGAACGGCTGCGAAATCGTCTGGCCACGGCCGATCGGCAGCGCGGTATCTTCATAGGCACGATGGGCAATGCCTTCATCGACAAAGATATGCCGCGGCACGCCGGCCATCACCGCCAGCACCATCGTGTTGCGGATGCCCTCTTCCTGCAAACGCTGCACGAGGCGCGTCCGGGTGCGATCCGAGGTCATGCCAATGCCACGCATGTTCAGCGTTGTCATGGCTGCAGCCCTCCGATCCAGTCACGCAATTTCGGCAGGCTGCTGTGCGCAGTCATATCGACATGCAAGGGCGTTACCGAAACATAGCCATTGTCGACAGCGTGAAAATCGGTGCCTTCGCCGGCGTCATCGCCTTGCGCGGGCGGGCCGATCCAATAGACATCGCGACCTTTCGGATCGTGCGCAGGAATGATGGTATTGGCGCGGTGGCGATGGCCAAGCCGCGTTACTTTGAAGCCTTTGATTTCGTTCAGCGGCAGATCCGGGACATTGACGTTCAAGATGCGGTTCGGTTCCAGCGGGTGGTTGTGCAGGTTGCGCACCAGCTGTACCGCCACCGCCGCTGCGGTTTCGTAATGCACGCAATCGGCGCCGAGCAGCGACATGGCGATGGCCGGGTAACCGAGGTGACGACCTTCGAGCGCGGCGGCAACGGTACCGGAATACATCACGTCATCACCCAGATTGGCGCCGTTGTTGATGCCGGCGATCACGATATCCGGCGGTTGTGGCATCAACCGGTGCGTGGCCAGATGCACGCAATCGGTCGGCGTGCCGGTGACCGCGAAATACCCTTCGACCGTCAGGTGATAGCGAATTGGCGCATCCAGCGTCAGCGAATTGCTAGCGCCACTGCGGTTGCGATCCGGCGCGACCACCGTCAAATGACCCAGTGGTGCCAACGCCTGCGCCAAGGCTTTCAGACCGGGCGCGAAGTAACCATCATCATTGCTGAGCAGAAAACGCATGCTGTTCGAGTCTTTTTATCGAAGGCCTGGCTCGCAAAAGCCTGCCGGGCAAATCCCTGGCCCACATTTGTTGCAGTAGCCGTAGCGGCTTATGTTACCGGGCGGATCGCCGTGCGGGGAGCTTTCTTTTGGCTTGTTTGGCGGGCTGCTCTGCTTGGCCCCGTGAATCGGACCGTGCGCTGCTTGCACGCGCCGAGTTACCCGGACGACCGATTTACCCGGACAAGAGTGCCACGGCATGCACGGCGATACCTTCTTTGCGGCCGATGTAGCCGAGACCTTCGGTGGTCGTCGCTTTCAGGTTCACCGCCGTTTCCGGCAAACCGAGATCCGTCGCCAATTGGCTGCGCATGGTCTGCTTGTGTGGGCCGAGCCGCGGCACCTGCGCAATGACCGTGACATCGACATTGACCGGCTTGAGTCCCTGCTCGGCGGCCAGTTTCAGACAATGTGCCAGCAGCGCCCGGCTGCTGGCACCGCGCCAGCGCTCGTCGGTGTCGGGAAAATGCTCGCCGATATCACCAAGCGCTGCCGCACCCAAAATCGCATCGCACACCGCATGCAGCACGACATCGCCATCGGAATGCGCCAGCACCCCCTGGGCACCAGGAATGATCACCCCGGCCAGAATCAGCGGTTTGTCGCCGCCGAATTTGTGGACATCGTAGCCGTGGCCAATTCGTAGATTCATCGTTAGATCCTGATAGAAAGCACAGCTATCAGCGCAAACCCTGCGCACGCTGATAGCGCAGAATCTGCTCGGCAATCAGCAGATCCTGACCTTGGGTGATTTTGAGATTGTCGTCACGGCCGCGCACCAATGCCGCGAACTCGCCGAGTTGTTCGACCGCTGCTGTATCATCGGTATGCACCCGCCCGGCTTGCTCAGCCTGCTGTAGCGCTGCAGACAAAATGCCGTAACGAAACACCTGCGGCGTCAGCGCGCGCCACAGGCCATCGCGCGCCACCGTTTCTTGGACGTGACCATCACTGCCACGCCGTTTCAGTGTGTCTGCCACCGGTGCGCCGAGCAAAGCGC
>CAMLNB010000043.1 GCA_946481205.1 uncultured Kangiella sp.
TTCCGTGGTGATGTCGGCTTCCGGCAAGTCGAGACCGATCAATCGTCGACTGCCTGGGCGACGGTTGCGACCACGGCGACCCAAATCACCGCCAAGCACGATTACCGCGAATTGCTGCCGTCGATGAATTTGGTGCTGGAGCCGTATGAAGATGTGCTGCTGCGCTTCAGCTACGCCGAAGTGCTGGCTCGTGCCGGTCTCGGTGCGATTCGTCCGGACGTGTCGGTGTCGGTCTCTGGTGGCAGCCGCTCGGTCACCGGTGGTAATCCGCAACTGGAACCGACCACCGCGAAGAATTACGACCTCGGTCTCGAATTCTATTTCGATAACGACGCCTTCCTCGGTCTGGCGCTGTTCAAGAAAGAAATCGACAGCTACGTGCAAACGCTGCGCGAAACCAAACCGTTCACCGAAACCGGTTTGCCAGTGCAGATTGCCATCGACGCGTGTAATGCCGGCCCTGGCTATGGCGAGTCGACTGGCTGTACCGAGAACGCCGACTGGCAAGTGACCACACCACTCAATGGCCCCGGCGGTGACATCGACGGCTATGAAATCAGTTTCCAGGTACCGTTCACCTTCCTGCCAGGCTTCCTGCAGAATTTCGGCTTCATCGGTAACTACACCAACGTCGATGCCGAGCTCGATTACGTCAACACGGCTGGTGTCGTCGTGGCAACACGACCGCTCGAAGGCCTGTCGGAAGACACCAGCAACGCCACGCTCTACTACGAAACCGAAGATTTCAGTGCCCGCGTTTCGGTGGCCAAGCGCTCGCGTTACTTGACCACTGCCATCGGCCGCAACAACAACGATATGGAAGGTACCAACGAAACCCGTAACGTCGATGCATCAATGTCGTATCAGTTCAACGACCATTTCAAGATGACCGTGGAAGCGCTGAACCTGACCGACGAAGTTGACGATCAATGGGTCGATGACGCCGGTAATCGCTTGAGCTACTACCACAGCACAGGCCGTCAGTACTACGTCGGCGTTTACTACACCTACTGAGCAAACGCCGGGACGCTCCTTGCCGCCGTCCCGGCGCTTTATAATTCCGCTTTTATTGCATTCCATTTTTCTGTAGATGAGGTTGAGCAGGGTTCTCTCTCATTCGGGCCATGGATGGCTCATCTTTCTGCACTCGGATATCTTGCGCCTTGCAGATATCGATTTACATTGGCCAGACTTTAGGCCGGCCACGTGTTGACTCCGGCACCGCGCCGACTCATACGGAATCCATGCATGCGATTGTCAGTTCGCTACCTGTTTGTCGGCACAGTGCCAGTCCTGGCGGCCTGTGTCGGTTCGCATCAGCCGCCAACCGCCACAGAGGCGACTGTGGTCGCCGATAGCACTAACGTCGACGAGATCACCAGCGTCGCCGAGATCGTGGTACAGAACCCGTCCCGCTTTGCGCGCCAAGATGAAGCAATAGTGCTCAGCTTGTACGATCTGGGGCTGGCTGCCGACTCTCCGCGGCTGGCGGCATTGCAGGTTTCGCAGGGCGGCAAACCCGTCCACAGTCAACTGGTCGATCAAGACGGCAATGGCCAGCCCGACCAGCTGCTGTGGCTGACCCAACTGGCGCCAGCGGAACAACAGCAATTCCGCATCGCGTTCGGCAGCAGCGCAGCAAGTACGGAGACCGGCGCCAACAAACGCACGCAGGCGGATCTGTCGCACAAGATTGACGGTCAATGGCAAGACAAGAAATACCTCGGTGGTCGGTTTCAATCCGTCACCGCGCTGACGCCACCACCGCAGTACACCGATCATTCGGAGTACATCCGCTACGAAGGCCCGGGTTTGGAGTCCGACCAAGTCGGCTTCCGCGTATATCTTGACTGGCGCAATGGCTTTGATATTTTCGGCAAGAAAACTGCCGCACCCGTGCTGCACACGGTCGGTCATGATGGCTACAGCAGCTATCACCAAATGGCCGATTGGGGCATGGATGTATTGAAGGTCGGCAAGTCGCTGGGTAGCGGTGGTTTTGGTTACTGGGACGGCAAGCAGGTGCACGGCGTGGCACAGGTGCAAACCCGTTCAGCACGTATCACTGCGAACGGCGACCTGCATTCGGCGCTGACGATTGACTATCAGGACTGGCAAGTTGCTGGCAAGCGCGGCAATGCCAGCGCCGCGCTATCGATGACCGCCGGCAGCCGCTTGCTGCGCAACCAATTGAAACTCGACCGCCAGCTCGACAGCATTGCCATCGGCTTCGTCAAACTGCCTGACACCAAACTGCTACGCGGCAAGCTCGACATTCCCGGTCACAGCTGGACGTACCTCGCCAGCTACGGCAAACAGAGTTTGAGTGGCGATGACCTGGGGATTGCAGTTTTCTTCAAACTCGGCCCAAACAAACAAATTACTGAGGACGAACACAGCCAGCTGATTGTGCTCGATGCCAGCAGCGGTGAAGTGGAGTACTACGTTGCCGCGGCTTGGCAGCAGGAACCGGGCGGCATTCAGAACGAGGTGGCGTTCGTGCAGTACCTCAATGAAACCGCCGAGCGCCTGACCATGCCAGCGCGCGTGCAGATCTATTCACAACGCAGCGCCCACGATCAGCAAGCTGCGCTCAATGCGGCAAGCGCTTTGCTATGGGGCAAACGCTTGGCTGATTCCGAGCTGACCCGGCAAACGCCGGAGTATCGTTACGGCGGCTGGGATTTTGAACGCAAGCGCCCGACCACATTTGAATACACCACCGGCTTGTTGCTGCAGGCCTATGACGATTTATATCGTGCCAGTCAGGATGCACGTTACCGCACCGCCGTGCTAAACACTGCCGACTCTTTTGTCAGTGATGCCGGCGTGATTCACACCTACGATGCCGGCAAATTCAACATCGACAGCATCAACAGCGGCAACTTGTTGCTACGCGCATGGGATCTGACTGGCGACGACAAATACCGGCGTGCCACCGCCAGCTTGCGGGCCCAACTGCAACACCACCCGCGCACTCGCGAAGGCGCGTTTTGGCACAAGCAAATCTACCCGCATCAATTATGGCTGGATGGCGTTTATATGGGCATGCCGTTTCTGGCCGATTACAGCCGTCGCTTCGAGCAAGGCGCCAGCTGGCCGGAAGTGGTCAAGGAGTTCACCATCACTCGTCAGCGTCTGCGCGATCCGGTAACGGGGTTGTATTTTCACGGCTGGGATGAAGCCAAGCAGCAAAGCTGGGCGGACAAGACTACCGGTCTATCATCGCAGTTCTGGGCGCGCGGCACCGGTTGGTTGGCGATGGCCCTGGTCGATGTGCTGGATCAGATCCCGAGCGGCGACGCCTGCAATGACGCGCTGCGCAAACCGCTGCTCGATATGGTCAGCGAATTGGCCGAAAGTCTGGCGCGATATCAGGATCCGACCAGCGGCGTCTGGTATCAGATTCTCGACAAGCCAAACGAGGTCGGCAACTACCGTGAAGCCTCGGCCAGCAGCATGTTTGTCTATTTCTATGCAAAGGCGATCAACAGAGGCTATTTGCCGACAAAGTATCGAACGCAAGCAGAAGCGGGTTTCCGCGGGTTGCTGCGCGAGTTCGTCGTGTCACATCCTGATAACCGCATCAGCTTGCGCGGCATCTGCCAGGTGGCGGGGCTCGGTTTTGGGCGCGACGGCAGCTACGACTATTACCAGCACGAACCGATTATCGCCAATGACGCCAAAGGCACCGGCCCATTCATCATGGCCAGCGTGCAAATGGCAATGCTGTTGGGATCGTGATGCGGTTTACGCTGTTCGACATCTGCGACAGATCGGCACGCTGGATGTTTGGCCACGCTAGCGCTCGCGCTGTGCTGTTTGCCGCCGGCATCGCACTGACCACGACGGTACCCGCTATCGCTGGCGTTGCCGATCAGGCCTTTGGCAGTGACACCCGCGGCGGTCTCGATGGAAAAGTTGTGCTGGTCAACACCCTGGCGGCCCATGGCCCAGGCAGTCTTGCCGAGGCGCTGGCACAGCCGTTTCCACGCTTGATTGTGTTTGAAGTTGGTGGCGTCATCGATCTGAATCAGCAGCCACTGATCGTCAACCACCCGCACCTAAGCATCGCCGGACAGACTGCGCCGGAACCTGGCATCACGTTAATACGTGGCGGCTTGATTATCCGCAGTCATGACGTGATTGTGCAGCACATCCGGGTGCGCCCCGGCGATGCTGGTCAACCGGCGTTGAGTGGCTGGGAACCGGATGCCATCACCATCACCGGCGCCAATGCTTACAACGTACTGATTGATCATGTCTCAACGACCTGGGCCATTGACGAGAACATTTCCGTTTCCGGTCCGCGCGATCAAGGTACGGCGGCGACCTCACATGACGTCACCATCCGTAACAGCTTGATTGCAGAAGCGCTTGACTATTCCAGTCACAAAAAAGGCAAGCACTCCAAAGGTGCCTTGGTCCATGATTTTTCCCAGCGAGTAGCGTTCATTGGCAACCTGTTTGCACACAACGCCCGGCGTAATCCGTACTTCAAGGCGCATACCAGCGGCGCCATCATCAACAACCTAATTTACAACGCGGATAGCGCAGCCATCGAAGCTGGCTATGTGATGGAAGAATGGCAACACGGCAGGTTCACACCGGAAGCTCCGCGGCTCAGTATCGCCGGCAATGTTCTGCGTTACGGCCGCGACAGCTTTTCTGATCTGGCTTTGGTCGCGGATCAAGCCTACGTCTGGTTGCAGGACAATCAAGTCCGCAATCTGCGTGATCAACCGATGCCACTGACCCACGGCTCGATTCTGTTGTTGAAAGAACCGCCTGTCTGGCCCGTTGGTGTCATCGCCGCACCGGCGGACACGCTCACCGATACCGTGCTGAAAAACGCTGGCGCAAGGCCACGCCAGCGCGACGCCATCGATCAACGCATTGTCCAGAGTGTCAGAACCCGCAACGGCCGCATCATCGACAGCCAAACCGAAGTCGGTGGTTATCCGCAGTTGCCGGCTACTCGGCGGCCTCTGAGCCTGCCCTCGACTGCAGCCGCACAATGGCTAGCGTCGTTCACCAAAGCCGTTGAGTATGCCAATGAGAATTGAACACATCGCCTTCAATGTTGCCGATCCCGTTGCTATGGCAGCTTGGTATCAACGCGAGCTGGGTTTTCGCTTGAAGCGAGCTTTGGATGATGCGGCGCTAACGCATTTTCTTGCCGATGACACTGGCATGATGATGATTGAGCTCTATCGCAACAGTGCCGCCGCGATACCCGACTATCCGGCACAACATCCGCTTGTACTGCACTTGGCTGTGGTCTCGTCCGACCCAGCTGCAGACCGGCAGCGGCTTTGCGCCGCTGGCGCCAGTTTTGTCGAAGAGGTACATCTGACCAATGGCTCGCATCTGGTCATGCTCCGTGATCCCTGGGGTCTGCCACTACAACTTTGCAAACGCGACTAATGATACGGAACAGCTGGTGAAACAAAACAGCTGAGCAGGTTCCGTCAAATATTCATAACAACAACTGACAGAGCACAGCATGAATGCCTTGACCCAAGTGAATAACTCGATTGGCCGCTACCGCTGGACGATTTGCTCGCTGATTTTTTTTGCGACCACAATCAACTATCTGGATCGGGCCGTCATCTCGCTACTGAAACCCTATATCGCGGTGGCATTTGGTTGGTCGAAAGTCGAAGAGGTCGAGAACTACGCCAACATCGAAATTGCCTTCAAGGTTTCCTACGCGCTCGGCATGATGTTCGCCGGCCGCTTCATCGACAAAGTTGGCACCAGGATTGGCTACGCGCTGGCGACCGCACTCTGGAGCATCGCTGCTGTTGCCCACGGCTTTGTCACCGGTACGGTGGGTTTCATTCTGGCTCGGATCTCATTGGGGGTGACCGAAGCCGGCAATTTCCCGGCAGCGATCAAAGCCACCGCCGAATGGTTCCCGATCAAGGAGCGCGCCTTGGCGACCGGCATTTTCAACTCCGGCGCCAATGTTGGTGCCATTGCGGCGCCACTGTCCGTGCCCTTTATTGCCGAACGCTGGGGTTGGCAATGGGCTTTCATCATCACCGGTGCGGTCGGTTTCATCTGGCTGATACTGTGGATGATTTACTACGACGCGCCGGCGCGGCAGAAACGACTCGGTCAGGCCGAGCGGGAATACATCGAGCGTGATCACGCTGCGCCAGCACCGAGTACCACCGACACCACGAAAGTGTCTTGGCGCAAACTGCTTAGTTTCCGCCAGACGTGGGCATTCGCAATCGGCAAACTGCTGACCGATCCGATTTGGTGGTTCTATCTGTTCTGGTTACCGGATTTTCTGAAAAAGGAATACGGCCTCAGCAACGAAGGCGTGGCCTGGCCGACCGCGATTGTCTACATCCTGGCCAGCTTCGGCAGCATCTTCGGTGGCTGGTTGCCGATGCTTCTCATCAACAAGAATTGGAGCGTATTCGCCGCTCGTCGCACCAGCATGCTGATCTACGCGCTTTGCGTGCTGCCAATCGTGTTTGCGCAATGGCTCGGTGGTCTGAGTATGTGGCTGGCCGTGTTGATCATCGGCCTGGCCGCCTCGGCCCACCAAGCCTGGAGCGCAAACATTTTTACCACGGTCAGCGATATGTTCCCGAAACACGCAACCGCGTCGGTGGTTGGTATTGGCGGCATGTTCGGTGGTCTCGGTGGCATCTTGCTATCAGCCGCCGTGCAGAAGCAGTTATTCGTTCATTACGAGCTGCAAGGCAATATTCAGATGGGCTACTTCATCATGTTTCTGATCTGTGGTGCATCCTACTTGCTGGCATGGTTGATCATGCGGGCCCTGGTGCCGACCGCGAAACCGGTGCAACTGGACTGACCGGAAGCGTCAGCATCAAAAGACTGGCGGCGACGGGTAGGGCGTTGTCGTCGTCAGTGCTGCTGGCCGAGCACGCATCGCTGGGTTGCCTTTCAGGAAAAGGCCATCACCATCCTCCTGCTACACTTTCAACAAGCCACTGCTTGAAAGTGCCTGCCCATGCCTGTTGCAACAAGGCCCGCAAAACCGACCGGACTGCTTGCATCAGTCTTTGTTGCCATCTTGACCGCGCCGGTATCGGCATTCGCGGCAAGTGAGGTTGTCACCGCCGAACAACTGAAACGCCAGCCAGAGCACCCTGCCGAGTATGAAGCACTGCCCTATCCAGAGCGCGTCGATTGGTTGCAAGCACAGCTTGAGAAAGCAGACAGTCCTGCCCGGCGTTATCAGCTAAGCACTGACCGCGCCTTCTTGCATTGGGCCAACTACGCCAATAGCAAAGCGCAGCAAGTCTGCCTTGAGACACCACCGCTGGCTTTCGATTTGCGATACCGCTTGCTTTGCGCCGACACCAATGAAAGCAGCTATGAGGAAAGTATCCGCCAATTGCTCACTCTGCACGACGAAGCCTTGGCTGCCGGAAACAATTCCTTGGCCGTTCAAGCCCTGTCGAGTGTGGCGTGGAAGCAATCCAGCAACGGCGAGATTGCCAATGCGTTTCGCAGTTACGAACGCGCTTTGACCCTGGCCGAACAGGTCAGCACCGAATCGTTGCATACCATCATGTTGGATACGGCAACGCTGTATGTGATGTACGGTGACCACGACTACGTGCAGAAGGGCGTGGCACTGCAACAAGCCGCCATTGGCCGCTTTCAACGTTTGAAGCAGGAGCAGCCGGATGTGTCGGCTTATGCCGATGAAATGATCGCCTTGACCCAACACAACATCGGGGTTGCCTATACCCTGCATCTTGGCGACTACCGTCAGGCATTGCAGTGGTTTGAGCAAGTCAACCCGGATTACGCCGAGATTCGCCGCTCCGTACTGGTATTTTCCGCTCTTGCTGCAGCGGAGTTGCAGCAGCATGAGCGCGCACAGAGCGATCTGATTGCTTCAACGCAGTCACCGAAAAGCACCCAGATAAGCACCGACTACCTCGACTGCTATCAACACATCATCCAGATGAAACTCCACGGTACAGGAGAGTTGGCAGCCTGTCGCACGTTGCCGGCAGCAACGCCTCTGGAAGTCAGCCTGGATCTGTACAAGCGCATGGCCGTTATGACCGCACCGGACTGGCGTCTGTTCGGTCTGGAGAAACTGCATGAATTGTTTGTTGACAAACTGGAGGCGCAACTCAAGCAAAGCTCCACCCAGGCCGCCTCTCACACCGAGCTAGGTCGTCTGCAACTGGAATCGAAACTGAAGAGCGAGCTGATCGAAAAAGAACAGGCATTAAAACGGGTAGAACAGGAAAAGCGTCAAAGCCAGACTCTGCTGACCGCCGCCGCTGCAGCCATCCTGCTATTGATCATTCTGGTCATTGCCAGTCAGCTGCGGCAGAACCGCAAGCTGGCCCGCCAATATGCGTCGCTGAGCGTGCTCGATGGTCTGACCGGGCTGCACAATCGGCGTTACTTTGAGCAGAGCATTGACCGCGAACTCAACTATGTCAAACGCTCGCAACGGGACGGTACTGGGCACACCGTTGCGTTCTACTTGTTCGACATCGACCATTTCAAGAAGATCAATGATAACCACGGTCACGATGCTGGCGACGACGTCATAACTGAATTTGCCCGACGCATCAAAGCTGCGATACGCGAAACCGATATGCTGATCCGCTGGGGCGGTGAAGAGTTTCTGCTGGTGGCTCGACTGGAACACACAGACGATTTCCATCGCGTGGCCGAACGCATTCGCATCGCATCGACACAAGAACCGTTCACGCTGTCAAATCAGATTACCCTGAACGTTTCCTGCACCATCGGCGCAGTGATTTACCCGCACGCCGAGCATCAGGTCGTTGATACTCCCTGGAGCAAACTGCTACAGCTAGCCGATGCCGCGCTCTACCTCGGCAAACGGAAGCAGCGAAACACCTGGGTCTGCATCGACAATGTCCTCGATATCTCAGCGATTGATCAGATCTTGGCGCAGGATTTAGAGCTGTCAGCAAAGAACGGGCAGCTACTGCTGACCAGCCGCGTCGAGGCCAATCGCGAGCACCAGACCTAGATTCCAGATCACGCTGGTCATGGCCAACGCCTGGATGATCACATTACGCGACGAGTGCCGGCGATTATTCCTTCAAGCCAACAATGCGGGGTTGAGTTGCCACACCGCGTAATTCAGCGCGGCAGCAAAACTGACCCATAGCAAATAGGGCAACAACAACAAAGCGGCCCAGATGTTGATACGCCGGAACGCAAGGATGGTTGCCACAATCAGTAGCCATAGCAGGATGATGTCGAACAAGGCTGCGCCACCCAGTCGCCAGCCGAAGAACAGCCAGCTCCAGAGTGCATTGAAAACCAGCTGAACGAGAAACAGGGTAAGTGCCGAGCGGCGCGCCGGATTACGACTGCGATCACGCCATACCAGCCACGCCGCGAAACTCATGAGCGCATACAAGACGGTCCACACCGGACCGAACAGCCAGCCCGGTGGCGCCCAGTCAGGCCGCACGAGTGCGCCGTAAAATGCACCAGCCTGAACCGATGCGGCGGCTCCTACTGCGGCGACGACAACACCGAGTGTCAGCCATACCAACAAGCCTGCCAGCTGTCGCGGTATCGTGAGCGAAGCCATGTGTTTTCCCTGTCCTGTACGATGACAATGCCATCAATACGATTGGTTCCGGACAACCGATCAAACAGGAGAGAGAAACGCACTACGCAGGCTCGGTCCGATGCGCCAAATCGACGCAGGTCAGTGATAAACGACCTCAACCCGCTCGCAACCATCCAGCTGCTTCAACCGCTGCAGCAACTCGTCACGCGGCAATACTTTGCAGTCGTCGCCCAGTACGACCCGCACACTGGCGATGCCGTTGCGGTATTCCGCGAGCACCGGAAAATCACCGGGGCCAAAATCGCGCAACAAGCTAATCAAGCGGTCCGGCGACAAGCGGGAACCATCGAGTGCCAGCTCCAGCCGCCGCGCGTAACGCGCGCGCGCGTCGGCGATATCAAGCAAGCCACGCACGGTCATCGATGGCCGGCCGATGTATTCGTCTTCGTAGACTTCGCCTTCGAGCACGATCACCTTGTCTTCAACCAGTTGGTGCTTGTGCCGCTCGTAAAGCTCCGAGAATATCTTCGCTTCCAGGCGGCCGGACTTGTCGTCGAGCGTCAGGATGGCCCAGCGCGAACCGGATTTGTTCTGCATGGTGCGAATGCCAATCAGCAAGCCGGCGACGGTGACGTTTTCGCCCCGACGGGTCGGCGCCACCTCACTCAAGCGTACCGAACAGAATTTCTTCAACTCCGACAAATACCGATCAATTGGGTGTCCGGTCAGATACAGACCCAGCGTTTCCTTTTCCAGCCGCAGCTGATCTTCTTCGCTGGCGGAATGGACATGGACCCAGTTTGGCTCCAGTTCGGCGACCGCGGTTTCACAGGCGCCAAAGCCACCGCCGAACAGATCATTCTGGCCGCTCTGTTTATCGCGACCGGCCTGCTCGGCGGCCTTGATCGCTTCATCAAGTGAGGCCAGCATCACCGCGCGACTGGGGCCAAGCCGATCCATCGCGCCGGAATTGATCAACGCCTCCAGCACGCGCCGGTTAACCTTGCGCAAATCGACCCGGGCGCAGAAATCAAACAAGTTCTTGTAAGCGCCATTGGCCTCGCGTTCGGCGATGATGCACTCGACCGCGTTTTCGCCAACTCCGCGTATCGCCCCGATGCCGTAGATCACTGTCTTGGCATCGCCGACGGTGAACTTGAACTGCGAGTGATTGACGTCCGGCGGCACGATACGCATGCCATTGCCGGTGGCATCATCAATCAGGCCAACTACCTTGTCGGTGTTGTGCATATCGGCCGACATGGTGGCGGCAAAAAACTCGGCCGGATAATGGGTTTTCAGCCAAGCGGTCTGGTACGAAACCAGCGCGTACGCCGCCGAGTGCGATTTGTTGAAACCGTAACCGGCGAATTTTTCCATCAAATCGAATATCTGTGCCGCCAGCGCCGGATCGATGCCGAGCTTTTCCGCGCCGGACTGGAAGGTTTCGCGCTGCTTGGCCATTTCCTCCGGCTTTTTCTTGCCCATCGCACGGCGCAGCAAGTCGGCGCCGCCCAATGAGTAGCCGCCGAGCACCTGCGCGATCTGCATCACCTGTTCCTGATACAGGATGATGCCGTAAGTTGGTTCCAGAACAGGCTTCAGCCATTCGTGCTGATAATCCGGATGCGGGTAGGCAACCGGTTCTTCACCGTGCTTACGCTTGATGAAGTCGTCGACCATGCCCGACTCAAGCGGACCAGGGCGATACAAGGCGACCAACGCAACGATGTCTTCAAACCGACTCGGTTTCAGCTTGGCAATCAGCTTGCGCATGCCGGTCGATTCCAGCTGGAACACCGCGCCGGTATTGGCGGCTTTCAGCAGCTCGAACACCTTGTGATCATCAAGCGGAATCTTTTCGATCTGCACCGGCTCGGCGCCATTTTGCGCGCGGCGCTGGTTGATCATCTGCACGGCCCAGTCGACCACGGTCAGCGTTTTCAGACCGAGGAAGTCGAACTTGACCAGACCGGCCTGCTCGATATCGTCCTTGTCGAATTGGACAACGAGCCCCTGCCCGGCTTCATCGCAATACAGCGGCGCGAAATCGGTCAGCGCGCTTGGCGCAATGACGACGCCACCGGCGTGTTTGCCGGCGTTGCGGGTCAGGCCTTCGAGTTTCAGAGCCATATCCCAAATCGCGCGCACGTCTTCTTCGTTGTCGTAACGCTTGCGCAGCTCCTCTTCCTGCTCGAACGCTTTGTCGAGCGTCATTTCCAGTTCGAGCGGAATCAGCTTGGCGATTTTGTCGACCATGCCATAAGGCTGGCCCATGACTCGGCCGACATCGCGCACCACCGCTTTCGCCGCCATGGTGCCGAAGGTGATGATCTGCGAGACGGCATGGCGGCCGTATTTCTGCGCCACGTAATCAATCACGCGATCGCGGCCTTCCATGCAGAAGTCGACGTCGAAGTCCGGCATTGAGACCCGCTCGGGATTCAGGAAGCGCTCGAACAGCAGGTCGTACGGCAAGGGATCCAGATCGGTAATGCCAAGTGAATAGGCGACCAACGAGCCGGCTCCGGAACCCCGCCCCGGACCAACCGGCACACCATTGTTTTTGCCCCACTTGATGAAGTCAGCCACGATCAGGAAGTAGCCTTCGAAGCCCATCTTGCTGATCACACCGATTTCGATCTCCAGCCGGTCGGCGTATTGCTTGCGCTTCTCGCCGGTATCGACATAGGTCAGCACCGTATTGAGCCGCTCCTGCAGGCCTTCGCGCGCTGCGTGGGCAAAGAAATCAGTGATGGTGAAACCGTCCGGCACCGGAAACTCCGGCAGAAAGTATTTGCCGAGCTGCAGCGTGACGTTGCAGCGCTTGGCGATCTCAACGGTGTTCTCGATGGCTTCCGGCAGATCGCTGAACAACTCGATCATTTCGGCTGGCGTGCGCAGGTATTGCTGCGCCGAGTACTCGCGCGGCCGGCGCGGATCATCGAGCACCCGGCCCTGGTTGATGCAGACGCGCACTTCGTGCGCTTCGAAGTCCTCTTCTTTTAGGAAGCGGACATCGTTGGTGGCTACCACTGGCGTTTGCGAACCGTCGGCCAGTGCGACCACTTTGTGCAGATAGCTTTCTTCACTGTCACGGCCGGTGCGTTGCACTTCAAGATAAAAGCGCTGTGGGAAATGCATTTTCCAGGCAGCGAGGCATTCGGCAGCCAGCGCGGGCTGATTGGCCAGCAGCAGCTTGCCAACATCGCCTTCGCGGCCGCCGGAAAGAATGATCAAACCATCGTTGGCGTCGAACAGCCACTGCTGCTCGATCACCGGCAGGCCGCGCTGCTGCCCTTCGGTGTACGCGCGCGAAATCAACCGGGTCAGATTGGTGTAGCCAGTGTTGGTTTGCGCCAGCAACACAGCGCGGAACAGCTCGTTACCCATCCGCTCGCTTTTGAGCCAGACATCGCTGCCGATGATCGGTTTGAGGCCGGCGCCTTGCGCGCCTTTGTAGAACTTGACCAACCCGCAGAGGTTGTTCTGATCGGTCAGCGCCACCGCCGGCATCCCGGCCTTGGCGCAGGACTTGACCAGCTCGTCGACCCGCAGCAATCCATCGACCATGGAAAACTCGGTGTGCACACGCAAATGGACGAACTGACTCATGACGGCTCCGATACAGATTGGCAGAGCATTCTAGGTGGGCTGGCCCAGCAGGGGAACGCTTGACAGCAGCGGAAGCGGCCATGCCGGAGAAATTTACAGCGATTGACAAAATAGCTGTCAGTAGTGTCTGTAAATTTTACAAAGTATCGTTTTGTATCGCTTTTTATCGCTAAATGTCCTTAAAAATTAACTGTTTAGCAATATGGCCCGTACATTGCTCCAAGTTGGCTCGCCTGAATTCACACATAAACCCTGGATTCACAGAAACAGGCAACGACTCAAGGAGATGTCATGAAGTTAGTGTCCTATTCGCTGGCCGCTGTCGCGCTGGCTATCGCTGGTACCGCTCAGGCGGGTTTGGTGGATATGTCGCAGGCCGAGCATTCGCCGATGGTGGTGGTTGGTGCCCCGTCGAGCACCGGCATTGTTGGCGCCCAGCCGTACCTCGATTCGAACCGTGACCGCTACACCGGTACTGTCCAGCTGCAATACAACGGCAGCCGCTACTGCACCGGCAGCTTGCTGGCCTCGGGTCGTCACATCCTCACTGCCGCCCATTGCGTCACTGATGATGCTGGCAACCTGTACGGCAGCTATGCCGATGACAGCATCCAATTCGATGGCCCGAACGGCAGCGTCGACCTGCGCTTTGCCGACGTCGCCGTTCACGAAGGCTGGACCTATGACTACGCTGGCGCCGGTTATGACATCGCCGTCATCACGCTGCACAGCGCCGCCCCGAGCTGGGCTGAGCGTTATGACCTGTACACCGGCAACGCCGTTGGCCAGGACTACACCCGCATTGGTTACGGTGGCTTCGGCTGGGGCGATGTTGGTGCCCAGTACGGCGGCATCACCGGTGCCGATGGCAACCTGCTGCGCGTGATTGGCAACAACCACTTTGACAGCGACAACTTCGCGCTCTGCTACATGCTGGGCTACAACTGCGAAGGCAGCGCTGTGCTGACTTCGGATTTCGACAATCCGTTCAACAGCGCCAACGATCTGTGGGGCAACCTGTTCCTGAACTTCGATGGCGGCAATGACGCCTTCGTTCACGGCGCGGTTGATCTGGAAGGCAACTCGGCTCCGGGTGATTCGGGTGGCACCGTGCTGGTCAACGGTATGCTGGCCGGTGTGACCTCGTACGGCTTTACGCTGGGCTGCACTTACTTCGACGCCAACTGCACCACTCGTGGCCGCGCGCTGAACTCCTCGTGGGGTGAAGGCGCCGTTGATACCTCGGTTGCTCACTTCGCCGACTGGATCAACATCCACGCCGTGCCGGTTCCGGCTCCGCTGGCGCTGATGGGCGTTGGTCTGCTGGCCTTCGGTGCGATTCGTCGCCGCAAGTAAGTTTTTGCCGCAGTGATAAAAAACGGCGAGCAATGCTCGCCGTTTTTTTATGGCTGAACGACGCCGCTATCGGCTCAGGTTTAATCGCCGGCCCGGCTCAGTCGCGAAACGACAGACTGGCCTGCACCGGAGCAAAACTGCGTCGATGCAGAGGCGTCGGCCCGTGTTGACGCAGGGCCTCGAAATGCGCCGCCGTCGGGTAGCCTTTGTGACCGGCAAAGCCGTACTGCGGATAGCGCTCGTGCAGCAGCAGCATCTCCCGATCACGAGCCACTTTGGCGAGAATCGAGGCAGCGCTGATCGCTGGCACCGTCGCATCGCCTTTGATGAAGGTCTGTACTTTCATCGGCAGATCTGGTGCTTTGTTGCCGTCAACCCATGCTTCATGCGGTTGAATCGGCAAAGCCAGCACGGCCCGGCGCATCGCCAGCAAGCTGGCTTGCAGAATATTGATCGCATCGATCTCTTCGACTTCGGCACGGCCGTAGGCAAATGCCAGCGCTTTTGCTTCGATCTCCAGCACCAAAGCTTCGCGCTTTTTCTCACTGAGTTTCTTGGAATCAGCCAAACCGGCAATCGGTCGATTCGGATCCAGAATCACGGCCGCGGTGACCACCGGCCCTGCCAAAGGGCCACGACCGACTTCATCGACACCGGCAATCCAATAACTGTCCATGCCAGCGCCAATCATGCAAGCCGTCCTTTTTGTTTGAGCAGGGCAATCACGGCGTCAGCCGCACGGGCCCCCGCATTGCCGCGCAATTGTTCGTGCAACCGCCGGAATTCATCCAGCAGCGCGGCGCGCTCGGCGGCGCTGGCTTGCAGCTGCTGCCAGAGCGCCTCGGTGAGCTTGTCCGGGGTGCAGTTTTCCTGCATCAATTCCGGCACCACACCGCGATCGGCCAATAAATTGGGCAAGGCAAATCGGCCGATGGTCAGCAACCGTTTGAAAATCGCGTAACTGAATCCGGAAACCTTGTAAGCAACGACCATCGGCCGTTTGATCAACATTGCTTCCAAGGTCGCGGTACCGGACGCCAGCAGGATGACATCGGCAGCGCGCATCGCGGTTTGCGATTGCCCGTCGAGCAGATGCAGGTTCGCTAAGCCGCCAAGCTCGGCCAAGCTCTGCTCGAACTGCTGGCGCCGCGCCGGCGACGCGCAAGGCACGACGATCTGCAGGCTCGGCTCGCGCTGTTGCAGTGCCTGTGCGGCGCGAATAAACGGTTCCGACAAAAACTTCAGCTCACTGCCACGACTGCCCGGTAACAACGCCAACACCCGCGCGTTGCTGGGTAAATTCAGCGCGGTACGCGCTGGAGCGGGGTCGTTTTCTAGCGGAATCTGATCGGCCAGCGGATGACCAACATGTGCCACCGGAATACCATGCTGCTGATAAATGGCTTGTTCGAACGGAAACAGCGTCAGCATCAGATCAACAGCACGCTGGATTTTGAAAATGCGTTTCTTGCGCCAGGCCCAGACTGACGGGCTGACAAAGTGCACCGTGGTCAAGCCACTGGCGCGTAACTGCTCTTCCAGACCCAGCGTAAATTCCGGAGCATCGATACCGATGAACACATCCGGACGAGTCTGCTGCCATTGCCGGCGCAGTTTTTTTCGCACACCGAGCAGCTCCGGCAAACGCTTCAAAATCGCCACGATGCCCATGACCGACAGGCGTTCCATCGGATACAGGCTGATGCAGCCTTGCGCCTGCATGCGCGGACCAGCAATCCCCTCGGCCTGCAGTTGTGGCATGCGCTCGCGCAGGGCGCGCAGCAACGCCTCGCCAAGAATATCGCCGGATGCTTCACCGGCGACAATGGCGACGCGTAGCGGTTTATCTGACGACAAGGCAGGAGATGGCGACGCAGCGCTCGGTGCAGTCATGATCGGCTCGGTTGAAAACAGCAATCGTGACGGTGCCAGCCGATAGCGCCCGCACCACCACGCAGAAGGTCAGCGGATAATGCCGCGATTCGAGTTCGCGATAAAGTCAGTCAGCAGGCGGATGCCATCGAACTCGGCAATCATTTCCTGTAACTGCGGCAACGCTTGCTCAACGGTCAGACCTTGCCGGTAGATGATCTTGTAGGCGCGTTTGATCAGCAGGATTTGCTCCGGCGTGAAGCCTCGGCGTTTCAAGCCCTCGCTGTTGATACCGCGTGGCTCGGCGTGAAAGCCCTCGGCCATCACATACGGTGGCACGTCTTTCTGCAAACCGGACTTCATGCCAAGGAAAGCATGAGCACCGATATGGCAGAACTGATGAATCGCCGTAAAACCGCCGAGAATCGCCCAGTCGCCTACATGGACATGACCAGCAAGCGTCGCGTTGTTAGCCAGGATGCAGTGATTGCCGACAATGCAGTCATGCGCCACATGCACATAGGCCATGAACAGATTGTGGCTGCCGATAGTTGTCTCGTGGCGATCCTGGGTGGTGCCGCGGTGCACAGTGCAGCATTCGCGGAACACATTGCTGTCGCCAATGACAGTGCGCGTTGGCTCGCCTTTGTATTTTTTGTCCTGATTGGCTTCACCGATAGAACAGAATTGATAAAACTGATTCTGTTTGCCAATGACGGTGTGGCCGTTGATCACGACATGCGGACCAACAACTGTGCCGCTGCCGATCTCGACATGTTCGCCGATAATGCTGTAGGGGCCGACTTCGACATCTGCCGCCAGCTTGGCGGAGGGATGCACGATTGCGGTCGGATGAATCACAATCAGAAATCCTTCTTGCTAGTGGCACACATCGGTGTGAACGTGAGCTACGACATCACACGCCCACCCCGATACTGTGTCTGACAGCGCCCAGAACGCTTCTTCGGAATGCCTTAGGCAGTCCTTATCAGAACTCTTTCTTGGTGCACATCAGCACCGCTTCGCAGACGACTTTGCCGTCAACCGTAGCTTGGGCTCCGAATTTCCAGATGCCCCGCTTCTGGGTCTGCACCTCGACCCGCATGACGATCTGATCGCCCGGCTCGACCGGATTCCGGAAACGCGCTTCATCAATGCCAACGAAATAATAAGCCGAGTGCTCATCCGGCAGTTCATTGGTGCTTTTGAACGCCAAAATACCGGTGCACTGGGCCATCGCTTCGAGAATCAGCACGCCCGGAAACACGGGGCGGTGCGGAAAGTGGCCGGTGAAGCACGGCTCGTTGAAGGTGACGTTCTTGACGCCGACCAGATACTGATTCGGTTGGTAATCCAGCACTTTGTCGACCAGCAGAAACGGATAACGGTGCGGCAAATGCGCCAAAACGCCATGAATGTCCATGGTGTTGAGGGCGGGCGTGGTCTCAGTCATTGTCGTTCTCGTCTTGTCCTGTGCCCAGCTGCTTTTCCAGCCGCCGCAGACGGCGAGCCAGATCGTCGAGCTGGTTGAAGCGCGTGGCGCTCTTGCGCCAGCTGCGGTTGTCCTGAAGTGTAGTACCGGAAGAATAAGCACCCGGTTCAGTAATCGATTTATTGACCAGCGAGCAGGCGGTCACATGAGCATTATCGCAAATCGTCAGATGGCCGAGCACGCTGACCCGACCAGCCAATGTGACGTACTTGCCAATTTTGGTGCTGCCGGCGATACCGGAACAGCCGGCTACCGCAGAATGCGCACCAATATGCACGTTGTGGGCAACGTGGATGAGGTTGTCGAGTTTGACACCGTCTTCAATGACGGTATCACCCAGCGCGCCGCGATCAATGGTGCAATTGGCGCCGATTTCGACATCTTCGCCAATCACCACCGTCCCGGTTTGCGGAATTTTGATCCAACGTTTGGCCTCCTGAGCGTAGCCAAAACCGTCGGAACCAATCACCGTGCCACTGTGTATCTGGCTACGAGCGCCAATCCGGACACCATGGTAAACCACCACATTCGGTGCCAGCCGTACCTGCGCCGCCAGCTGCACGCGCTCCGCCAAGACACAGTTGGCACCAACAATCGCGCCCTCGCCCAGTTCACAGCCTGCTGCGATCATCGCGCCGGGGCCGACAGATACGCCGGCCGCCAGCTTCGCTGACGGTGCAATCACCGCTAAGGGATGGATACCGGGCTGTGGTTGCGGGCTCGGGTCAAGCCACTGGGCCACCTTGGCGTAAGCCAGATAGGGCGAAGCCACGATCAGCGCAGCAACCGGACAATCAAGCGCGTCAGCTTCTTTCAACATCACCGCACTGGCGCGGGTTTGCTTCAATGCATCGCGGTATTCCGAACTCGTCAGAAACCCGATATCGCCGTTTTCAGCCGTGCGTAAATCAGCGACCCGGCGGATGTCGATGTCACCATCGCCAACCAGCCGGGCCTGTAAACGCTGCGCAAGTTCAGCGAGTTTCATTGCGCTTATTTGCCGGGCGTGCCCAGCGCCTGAATGACTTTCTCGGTCAGATCATACTGCGCTTGCACATAAGGGACTGCATCACGAGTCAGCACCATGCTGACACCTTCTTTGGCGGCAACTGCGTTGATGGCTTGATTGACCTTGCCCATCAGCGCGCGCTGCTCTTCGTTTTCACGGCGTTGCACGTCTTCTTTGAAGGCTTTGTCCTTCAATTGCAGATCGCTGATCTTGGCCTGGATGTTGCGGCCGGCATCGACCTTCTGTTGCTCGGTCATGGTCGGCTCATCTTTCTTGGCCTTTTCTTGCATGGCCCGGATGTCGCCTTCCATTTTCTTCAGACCGTCAATACGGTCCTTGAATTCGACTCGCAGCTTCTCGGTAACGGCTTCGCGTTGCGGCGCCTTGGCAACCACTTCACGAATATCCACCACACCGATCTTCAGTTCGGCAGCGGTAACAGATGCAGACAATGCCGAGAAAGCGGCCAACAGCACAGCAAACTTATTCACGTGATCACCCTCTGATAAAACTCTCGATTAAAACGTCCGTCCGAT
>CAMLNB010000044.1 GCA_946481205.1 uncultured Kangiella sp.
GCCGAAGCCTTTTGTGACGGTGCAGGGATGCACTGTCACAAAAGCCCCAGCTGGATGAAGTAGCGCAGGGCACCGCGCGTTGTTCGCGCGGCGAGGAATATAGGCAATGTTCTTTGGTGACTTTCTTGCGCCAAGAAAGTCACTCGCCCGCCGGGGCGAGTCCCGGCAAACCGTCCGGCTGAACCGCTACGCGAGTAAACGAAACGAACTGGGTGGTAAAGATCAGGCAGTTCGAGCCTTTGGGTAAAAAAACAAATCAATTCGCAGAGGAAGCAACCACCACCACCGGCCGAAAATGCCCCGTAACCGGAAATCGCGTAAGCATATCCTCCTCAACCACGCCGGCGCCGATGTTGTGAATGATAAGTGGCCTGTCTCCGATTTCCTTTTCCGAGACGACGCCGATATGAGGCAAGTTGCCGGGCAGCATCCAGGTCACTAAATCACCCGGTAAGTAATCAGCGCCAGCTGTCAGTTTCCAGCCTTGGCGCTGAAAATAATGCGCCATGTTCGGCACCCGGCGGTGATCGATGTTGCGGTCCGGTTGTTTGAGTCCCCATAACTTGGGGTAGCTTGGCCACGCTTGTTGCATATCTTCATGGATGCGTTGTTGCAGATCGATGCCGAACCTTCGGAATGCACGGATAACGACATCGGTACAAACGCCGCGCTCTGGTGAGACATCGCCATTCGGATAGCTGAGCCGCTGATAGCGACCATCGTAAATGGTTGTGACGCCAATTTGCTGACGGGCAGCATCGACCAGTGGATGAGCGTCAGCGTGCGGAGCAACAATGAGCACGCTGAGTAGCAGCGCACAAGCCATGGTTGTTCGCGTGAGCCATTGCATGAGAACAGGTTTCCTTCTGATCGCGAAATTAAGGAAATTCAAAAATCAGAAGCATCCCGAAATCAAAGCGTATGCCAGAACCGTTCGGCACGCGGCAGGTAGTAGTCGTCATAGTCGAATGACAGCACGACGGTTTCGGAGCGGCCGCGCAGTTCATGGCGTGGCACGAAGCCGATCATGCGGCTGTCGGCGCTGTTGTCGCGGTTATCGCCCAGCATCAGATAGTGATCTTTCGGCACAGTGACCGGGCCGAACGATCGGTAACGATTCGGGCTATTCAGTGACAGCCGAATGGGGTGTGATACGCCAGCCAGCTCTTCGGTGGCGAAAATCGCATCGCCTTCTTGTCGGATATCGCGATACGGCAGCGGCATGCCATTGAGGAAAAGCCGATTATCGCGCATTTCGACAGTGTCACCGGGCACGCCAACCAGCCGTTTGACCAGCATTTTTCCCGCCGCTGCGGAGTCAAAGACTACGATGTCGCCGCGTTGTGGTTCGGCAAGCCGCTGCAATGACAACGAGGTGAACGGAACGCGAACGTCATAGGCCAGCTTGTCGATCAGAATGCGGTCGCCTTCGACTATCGTTGGCTGCATTGATCCGGTCGGTACGCTGCTCCAGTCGGCAACGGCGCTACGGAATACCAGCATCAGGCTGATGAACAGCAGGAACGAGCGATGCTCGCGCAGTAATTTTCCCAGTTTGGTTTTCACGGCAGGACTCCTTGTGCGAGCGCGATATCGTGGCCGACGATTCGGAAAAATTCAGAGCCTTGTCGGTGACCGGAAGTTCCGTTGAGTCTGACGTTTCGTTGATTCCGTCGGCGTTGCGTGACGCACTTCTGCAGAGTGAACGGCGCGATGCTTACAACTTCGCCACTCGCTTCAACAACGGCCACGTCGCTTCCAGCATTTTCGGCTGACCTTTGGCATTGGGGTGGATGCCATCATCCTGCATCAGCTCGCTGCGGCCACCGACTTCGGCGAGAAAGAAGGGCACCAGCACGGCGCCGGTTTCCTTGGCGATTTCGCTGTACTGGGCAGTGAAGCGTTCGGTGTAGCGTTTGCCATAGTTCGGCGGTATCCGCATTTCCATCAGCAGCACGCTGGCGCCTGCCGCTTGTGCTTGTTTGATCAGCGTGGTCAGGTTCTGTTTGATCACCGGCAGCTGAGTACCACGCAAGCCATCGTTGCCGCCGAGTTCGATGATCACCACGGAAGGTTTGTGCAGTTTCAGTGAGTCGGGCAGTCGCTGCAGACCGTTGCTGGTGGTATCACCGCTGATGCTGGCGTTGATGACGCTCCAGCCCGGTGCGTGTTGCTTGAGTCGTTTATCCAGCAGTTGCACCCAGCCTTCGCCGTCCTGCAGGCCAAAACCGGCGCTCAGGGAATCGCCAACGACCATCACGGTCTTGGCCAGTGCCGGCAGTGGCAGCAGCAGGGTGAGGGTTGCGAAGGCGAGAGCGAGAAGGCGGGTCAGCATCGTGAGGAAAATCCTGTTTGGCTTGCCGTGATGGTACGTGATTCGACTGGCTCCGGACGAGTCGGTGCCCGCACGCTTGGCCATCGGAATGTTGCAGAATGTGACCGAGCGCGCCGGCCGTTTCACAATCTCTCCACCGTGGCTGCCCGCTTGCTATGCAATGCTGGCGCTTACTGTCCCTGCCGAGATTCTTTCCCAACAGGAGGCAGCAATGAGCTCGCAATGGCAGGCAGTGGCAAAATGGTCCGTGATCGGACTGTGCGTGGTGGCCGGTATGGCCGCGCCGGTTTACGCCGGTGATGATAACGGTCGCGAACGCGGTTTTGGCGGCCCGGATGGCATGATGGCAAAAGCCGCCGAGGCCTGTGAAGGCAAATCGGCAGGCGATACGGTCAGCCTCAGTGGCCGTAACGGTGCCACCGTCGAGGCGGTCTGCACCCAGCGGCCGGCAACGCTGGTCGCCATTCCGACCGCCATGCTGGAGCGGATGGCGGCAGCAAAAGCAGCTTGCACCGGTTTGACTGAAGGCGCCTCGGCTGTGCTGAGCACGCCGGATGGCCGCAATCTTGCCGCCACCTGTCAAAGCCGTGATGGTGAGCTCGTCGCCGTACCGACCGAGCGGCCGCGCAAGCGCAGTTGAGTGGCGAGAGACCGTTGAAGTTTGCATGACATGCCAACAACCCGCCGCGGTCCCGGCGGGTTGTTGTTTGAAGGCAAGTTTTTTTGGAGCTGTAGCCGATGTGGCGACCGTCGCTGACAACCCGTTTCGTTCTTGCGCTGGCCGCGCTGGCGATTGCGCTGATCATTCTGCCGGGCTTGGCGATTCGCTGGAGCGTGCAGCACGAAATCATCGACTATGTGCAGCGCCGCGAATTCGCCCGCATGCAGCCGCTGCAGGAAGCCTTGATCGAGGCGTATCAGCAACATGGCAGCTGGCAGTTCCTGCACCAGGAAAGCAGCAATCTGGAAGCGCTGATTCAGCAAACCGGTGTCACCGACAAATACCGTCGGCGCTGGCTGCTGCCGCCGCCGGAACCGGGCCGTGGCCACGACCGCGAACATGGTCCAGGTCCCGGTCCCGGTTTCGAACCGCGACCCGAACCGGGACTGATGGAGCCGCCGCTGCTGCACGAACGTCTGCAGGTTCTCGATGCCACACAACAACTGGTTGCCGGTCGCAAGCCTCCGGTCGGTTTGCACACCATGCGCCAGCCGTTGCTGTTGCAAGGCGACACGATCGGTTACCTGCAACTGCAGATTCCGCCGTTTGTCCGCGATGGTCTGGAACAACGTTTTCTCAGCGGCCAGTTGAACACGCTGTTGTTCATTTCCGGTGCCGCGATTCTGCTGGCGCTGGCGGTGGCCTGGTGGCTCGGTCGTGGTTTGGTCAAACCGATTCTGTCGGTTGCCGGCACGGTGCGCCAGCTCGCCGAAGGTCAGCTCGAGGCACGCACGGTGATCAGTCGCGCCGATGAACTGGGCCAACTTGCGCGCGATGTCGATCGCCTGGCCGAAACGCTGACCGCCAACGAGCGGTTGCGCCGCGAAGTGATGGCCGATGTCTCGCACGAATTCCGCACACCGCTGGCGCTGCTGCAAGGCAAGATTGAGGCAATGCAGGATGGTGTGCTGCCCAGCGACAGCAAAACGCTGGCGACGCTGCACGATGCCACGCTGCGGCTCAGCCGCATGGTCGATGATCTGTATCAGGTCGCCCTGGCGGACACTGGTGCGCTGCGCCTGCATTGCCAAGATTTCAATCTCCGTGAGCTGATCGAGCAGGCCGTGCAGGAAGCCGATGGCAAATGGCAGGCCGCCGGTTTGCGCTGCCAGATCAGTGGCGAGATCAGTTTGCTGTGCCATGCCGATCGGCAGCGACTGCGGCAGGTGCTCGACAACCTGCTGCACAATTCGGCGCGCTACACCGACACCGGTGGTGACGTGCGAGTGCAGCTGCAACGTGATGGCGACTGGGCGCAATTGATCGTCGAAGACTCGGCGCCGGGAGTGCCAAGCGAAGTGCAGTCGCAGCTTTTTGACCGCTTCTTCCGGGTGGAAGGTTCGCGCAGCCGTGATGCCGGTGGCAGTGGCCTGGGGCTCAGTGTGGTCAAGGCCATCGTGCAGGCACATGGCGGCAGCGTAACGGCGACGCACTCCCGCTTGGGCGGGCTCGCCATTGTGATCCGGTTGCCGCTGACGGCGGCAGCGAGGAGTGCGGCATGACAGTGGTTTCGGTTTGGGTCGTTGAGGACGAAGTCGAGTTGGCGGAGTTGCTGGCCAGCTATTTGCGGCGCGAAGGCTATGAGGTGGAGTTGATCCACCGCGGCGATGGCGTGCTCAGTCGTTTGCGCCAACAACCGCCAACGATACTGTTGCTGGATGTGATGTTGCCCGGGCAGGACGGCTTGAGCATTTGCCGTGAGCTGCGTCAGTTCTCTCAGGTCCCGGTGCTGATGCTGACCGCTCGCGTTGAAGAGATCGATCGCCTGCTGGGGCTGGAATTGGGCGCCGACGATTACCTGTGCAAACCCTACAGTCCGCGTGAAGTGGTAGCGCGGGTCAAGGCACTGCTGCGGCGTACTCAGCCGGGATTTGGCCAGACACTGCAGCCCTCGCAGCTGTTGCAATTCGATGACGCCGCGCTGACGGCAAAACTCGACGGCGCGGTGCTCGATTTGACCGTGGTGGAATACCGTTTGTTGCGCCAGTTGGCCAGTCACCCGGGGCGTATTTATTCGCGCCAGCAATTGCTCGATGCCGCCCATGATGAGCACAGAGTGGTCACCGAGCGCACGGTCGATTCCCATATAAAAAATGTCCGGCGCAAATTGCGCGATGCCCAGCCCAGCCGCGCTGAGTTGATTCATTCGGTCTATGGCGTGGGTTACAAGTTCGATGAAATTTTGTCCGACGCCTGAGGCCGGACAATTCCAGGGAGTATGAGCATGTCAGATGCGGTTCGTGGCGAGTTGCCGTTCGCCAGCCGTTCGTCAGTACCGAAGGCGAGCAAGAAGTGGTGGCTCGCTTGGGTCGTTGTGGTTGCAGCCGCTGCCGCGTGGTGGTTCTGGCCAAGCAATGGCGCGACGGTTAGCTATAAGACGGCAACGGTGGATCGCGGACCGGTGATTCGACAGGTCGCCGTGGTGGGTACCTTGAATCCGGTCGCGACAGTTGAGGTCGGAGCTCAGGTTTCCGGTCAGATTATCGAACTCAATGCCGATTACAATTCACAGGTCAAGAAAGGCCAGGTGTTGGCCAAGCTGAATCCGAAACAGATCAACGCCAAGATTCAACAGGCGGAAGCCGATCTGGCGATTGCCCGCGCCAATTTGAGCTCGGCCAAAGCTGCATTATTGGAGGCGGAAGTCAGCCAGAAAGACGCGGACCGGCAGCTGCGCCGTGCTCAGGATTTGTTCACCCGCAAATTGCTGGCCGAAACCGATGTCGAGGCGGCGACGTTAAAAGCCGAACAGGCGGTCGCCCAACTGGCGACCAAGCGCGCGCAGGTCGAAGTGTCGCAAGCCAGCATTCGTCAACGCGAAGCTGCGCTGACCGACGCACAAACCAATCTCGAATACACCATCATCCGGGCACCGGTGGATGGCATGGTGATCCAGCGCAAGGTCAATGTTGGTCAGACGCTGGTTTCCAATATGACGACGCCGGTGCTGTTTGTGCTGGCCGAAGCGTTGGAAGCGATGCAGCTCGAAGCCAGCGTCGATGAGGCCGATATCGGCGTCGTGCAGGTCGGGCAGCCAGTCAGCTTTACCGTCGATGCTTTTGGCGAACAGAAGTTCGCTGGCGAAGTGTCATCGGTGCGGATGGTGCCAACGTCGGTGCAGAATGTGGTGACTTACACCGTGATCATTCGCGTCAACAATGCCAATCAGCGTCTGCTGCCGGGCATGACTGCCAATGCCAATATCGAGATTGCCCGCCTGGATGAAACGCTACGGGTACCAAATGCCGCGCTGCGTTTCCAGCCGGAAGCCGGTGAAAGCAACGCAGGCGGCGCGCGGCCAACCGGCAGCGGTATGGTTGAGCGCTTCGCCAGCCAGCTGGCGTTGGACGATGCGCAAAAGGAGAGCCTGCAAAAACGCTTGCAGGCGGCGATGAGTCAACAGAACAGCACGCCGCCACCGCCACCCGGAATGGGGGGCCCAGGTGGTGCTCCAGGCAGCGGCAACAACCGCGGTGCATTTCGTGAGGTGCTGAAAAACTTTCGTACCGAACTGCGACCCGAGCAACAAAGCAAACTGGACGAATTGATGGCCGATTGGGGCGGTGGTAATCGCAAGCGAATCTGGCTGCTGGATGCCAACGAGCAGCTGAAGCCGGTACCGGTCCGTCTCGGCGCCAGCGATGAAAATTACACCGCCATTGTCGGTGGTGAGCTGGCTGATGGTGCGCGTGTCATCATTGGTCGCGAACGGGCGCCTGCGCCATGATTCACGCTGCTGACGCCGCGCCATTGATCCGGGTGCAGGATCTGCGCAAGGTCTATCGCAATGGCGAGCAGGAAACCGTTGCTCTTGCCGGGGTTACTACCGAGATTCACGCTGGCGAGTACGTTGCGATTGTTGGTGCTTCCGGTTCTGGCAAATCGACCTTTATGACGTTGCTGGGCTTGCTCGATCAAGCCAGCTCCGGACGCTACTGGCTGGAAGATCAAGACGTCACAACACTGGATTTGAATGCGTTGGCGGCGCTGCGCAATCGCTGCATGGGTTTTGTTTTTCAATCGTTTCACCTGTTGCCGCGCTTGAATGCGCTCGACAATGTCGCGGTGCCCTTGGTTTATGCCGGTGTGCCGCGCGAGGAGCGCCGTGAGCGCGCCTATCAAGCTCTGGTGTCGGTTGGCTTGGCGGACCGCTGGCAGCATTTTCCCAATCAACTTTCCGGCGGCCAGAATCAGCGGGTGGCGATTGCCCGTGCACTGGTCAACCGGCCGCGAGTGCTGCTGGCCGATGAGCCGACGGGCGCGCTGGATTCGCGTACTGGCAAGGAGATTCTGGCGCTGTTTGAAGCCTTGCAGGCGCAGGGCATCACCGTGATTCTGGTGACGCATGACAAGGCGGTGGCTGAACGCGCCCAGCGCCAGATCAGTTTTCTTGATGGCCAAATTGTCTCGGACAGCCGGGTCGTGGCGGAGGTCGCATGAACGGCATGGATTATCTGTTCACCGCGTTGGCTGCGTTGCGCGGCAACCCGATGCGCAGCCTGCTGACCACGCTTGGCATTGTTTTTGGTGTCGCCTCGTTAATCGCGATGATGGCGATCGGCAACGGCGCCACGGCGCGCATCGACAAGCTGATTCAAAGTTTCGGCAGCAATACCTTGACCATCACCCCGGGTTCTTCGCAGGCCGGTGGCGCCCGTGGCGGCGCTGGCAGCAAACCCTCGCTGCGCGCCCGCGATGCCGAAGCGATTCTGCGCGAAGCCGATGGTGTCATCGCGGTGTCGCCGCAACTCAATACTTCGGGGCAGTTGATCGCCGGCAACTTGAATTGGTCTAGTCAGGTGCAGGGTGTTACCAGCACGCACTTCGAGATCGCCAATTGGCTGCTGGCTGACGGTCGCTTGTTGGAAACCGCCGACAATCGCAGTGCGGCGCGAGTGGCAATACTGGGTCAGACCGTTGCCAAAGAGCTGTTTCCGGATCGCAGTCCGGTCGGCGAGAGCTTGCGCATCAATCGCAGCAACTTCACGGTCATTGGTGTGTTGGAAGCGAAAGGCCAAACCTCGTTCGGTCGCGATCAGGATGATGTGGTGTTCGTGCCGATTGAATCGGTGCGCCGTCACCTGCTCGGCGACGCGCTGATGGCCGATGCGGTCGGCAGTATTCTGGTGCAGGCGGCCGACGGCGTGAACCTCGACGATCTGCAGTTGAATCTGGGCGAGATCCTGCGCCAAAGCCATCGCCTCAGTGCCAACGAAGAGGACGATTTCCGGATCCGGAATTTTGCCCAAACCGTCGCGGCCCGCAGCGAAACACTGCGGGTGATGACCGGTTTTCTGGCGATGGTGGCCGGCATTGCTCTTCTGGTAGGCGGCATCGGCATCATGAACATCATGCTGGTGACTGTCACCGAGCGGACCAAGGAGATTGGCCTGCGCATGGCGGTCGGTGCGCCGCCGCGGGCGATTCTGCTGCAGTTTGTTATTGAGGCCGGTTTGCTGGCCTTGGCCGGCGGCATCATCGGTGTACTGCTGGGTGTGCTCGGCGCCTGGAGCGCCGGCAAGATCACTGGCATGGATATTCTGATCGACAGCGGCAGCATTCTGCTGGGGGCATTTTCTTCCATCGCGACCGGTTTGTTTTTCGGTTATTACCCGGCATTGCGCGCTTCACGGCTGAGCCCGATGGAAGCACTGCGCAGCGAATAGCGGCAACGCGATAACAGGGAGCGCCGGCATCTCGCGGCGCTCCACGATTGCTCCATTCTTGTGGCGTTTGTGCGGCAACCATGAAGTTGCGGTGGTTGCCCCGTGCAACGCTGAACCCCGATGCATTTCCTGTGACCAAGCCACCGTTTTGATATCGTGACCCGTCCGGATACGCCGGTGCGGGTGTACGCGATGTCGCTATCGGTGGGCACAGGGCATGAACAAATCAGCGCTAACACTCCTCGCAGTTCTCTTAAGCAGCAGCGCATACGGTCAGAAATATCAGGTGATCGATCTTGGCGATCTGGGCGGCGCTAGTATCGGTGCCTACGACGTCAATCGGAACGGTACGGTGGTCGGCGCCGCCAGCGGGCCGTCATCGATCGATGCCAGTGGCAACGCAACGCAGCAATTCAGCTATCACGCGTTTTCCTGGCAAGACGGCGTCATGCAGGATATGGGCGCGCTGGATGGCGATATCAGTTACGCCACGGCGATCAATTCGCTCGGTGTTGTGGTCGGTTACTCCTATGAAATCACCACGCCAGCAACCGATGACGAGGCGGCAGTTACCACGCAACGAGCGGTTTATTTGGCGCCAGGCGAGTATGCGTTCACGCCCTTGCCGTGGCCCGAGCAAGACAGCACAGCGATGCGTGCACTCGATATAGACGAGAGCAATGTCGTGGTTGGTTATGTGACCACAATGATCGACGAAGAGACCTATCAATCGCGTGGCTTTGTGTGGCGGCCGGACAGCAATTTCACCGAAGTCGCGGGTGCGCTGGAAACGGGCGGCAGCAGTGTATTGAATGCGGTCAATGCCAGCCGACAGCAGGCGGTGGGTTACGCCAGCCTCGATGGCAGCCTGCGCGCTATTCGGCTGGATCTGGTGGAGCCGAACACGCTGATTGAGATCGGCACGCTGGGTGGCAGCAGCAGTCAGGCCAGCGGCATCAATGACGAAGGCGTGGTCGTTGGCTGGGCCGCCACCACACACGATGCCAGCACCGCTGGTTTTTATTTACCAGCGGGTCATAGCGCGCTGCAGAGCATTGGTCAGCTTGACGATGATTTCAGCTACAGCAAGGCCAATGACATCAACAACAGCGGCGTGCTGGTCGGCGCTGCGCAAGCGAGCACCGGCACAACGATTTATCATGCCGTGCTGTACGACACGAAGGCCGATGTGCCACATCTGATTGACCTGAATGATCAGATCGATTGCATCAGCGATGCGAACATGCGCTGGGTGCTGACCGAAGCCACCGCGATCAGCGATGCCGGCCATATCATTGGTTACGGTTCGCGTGGCAGCGCGGTTCGCGCCTTCCTGTTGCTGCCGGTTGATGACAGTGCAGTTGCCACCTGCAAGGATGTCGAGGCGGCCGCGTTTGAGGACAACAGTGGCAGCGGCAGTACCCCCACGATCGCAATGGCTTTGTTCGCCGTGCTGGCGTGGCGGCGGCGCCTGGGCCTACGCTAAACATCCATAAGCCGAATACGTCCGTACAAGCAGGAACTTGTTGCGTGTAACAGCGTTCTCAGGCGCTCGCTGACCGTTGTCGGGCATTTGCCGCAGTGTGGCGACTCGGAACGTTGGTTCCGGGCAACTGTGGCGTGGTGTCAGACCCTGTTACAACTCACCGTGGCGTGGCCGCTCCGTTTGTGCGGCCAGCTCGGTATGCTGGCAGCCATTCTGTTTTGTTCTCTTGTGCAGGAATCTGCTCATGGACCCGTTCAAGGACCAATCTATGCAAGTGCCTCCTCTGCAAACCTCTCGTGCCTCCTCAACGGAAACCCATGCTGGCCAGCTACCGGCCCGCGAAGTGGTGCGCTGTGAGGCGGTCAGTCAGCGGGTGCCGACCGTCGAAGGTCCGCTCGATATTCTGACCGACATCAACTTCGCCATTCACTCCGGCGAGTCGGTGGCGATTGTCGGCGCTTCCGGTTCTGGCAAATCGACGCTGCTGGGTTTGCTGGCCGGCCTTGATACGCCCAGCCACGGTGACATCTGGCTCGACGGTGAGCCATTGCGCGCCTTGAATGAAGATCAGCGCGCCAGCCTGCGTGCGCGCAAAGTCGGTTTCGTGTTCCAGTCGTTTCATTTGCTGCCGGCATTGACGGCGTTGGAAAACGTCATGCTGCCGCTGGAAATCGCCGGCCACGCCGATGCCGAAACCGCAGCGAAGCATTGGCTCGATCGTGTCGGGCTCAGCACGCGCTTGTCGCATACGCCGCGGCAGTTGTCTGGCGGCGAACAACAACGGGTGGCCATTGCGCGCGCATTTGCGGCGCAGCCGGCGATTCTGTTTGCCGACGAACCCACTGGCAATCTCGATCGCGCGACCGGTTCGCGCATCATTGAGTTGCTGTTCAGTCTGAATGCCGAACAAGGCACGACGCTGGTCCTGGTCACCCATGACGATGCGCTGGCGCGTCGCTGCCAACGCCGATTGATGCTGGCCGCCGGTCGCCTGGTCACGGAGGTCGCGTCATGAAGTTGTGGCGTCTTGCCCTGTCGACACTGCGGCGCGAATGGCGCAGCAGCGAGATTCGGGTGCTGCTGCTGGCGTTGGCGATTGGCGTTGGCAGTGTCAGCACGACGGGTTTTCTTGGCGACCGACTGGATCGCGCCATTGCCGAGCGTGGTGGCGATTTTCTCGGCGCCGATGCCCAGCTGAGCAGTCCTGTGCAAGTCGAGCCGGATTTGCTCGATTCGGATCCACTGAAGACCGGCGCCTTGCAGCACAGCCGCAGCCTGGAATTTGCCAGCATGTTGGCGAAAGGCGATGCCTTTCAACTCGCCGATGTTCGGGCGGTCGATGGCCATTATCCGCTGCGCGGCAAGGTCATCATTGCGCCGGACGCGATGTCGGCAGGGGTTGAGCAAAAGGCTCAGCCCAAGTCTGGTGAAATCTACGTCGATGGACAGTTGCTGAGCCTGCTGAATGTGCAGGTCGGCGATAGCGTCGAAGTCGGCGCTGCCGAGTTTCGCATTGCCGGTTTGGTGCTTGATGAGCCGGGCCGGGCTGGTGCCGTGTTTGGTTTGGCGCCGCGCGTTTACATGCGGCTTGATGAAATTGAGAAAACTGAAGTCGTGCAGCCGGGTAGCCGGGTACGCTGGAATTATTACTACGCTGGCGAGCCGGATGCGATTGCCGCGTTCGTCAAAGACAGCAAGCCGAAACTGACCAGCAGCCAGCGTTTGGTTGGCGGCCGTGAAGGCTCGGAAGCGGTCAGCGGTGCCTTTGCCCGCACCAGCAAATTTGGCTCACTGGCCAGTCTGGTCAGTTTGCTGATGGCCACCTTGGCGGTGGCATTGGCGGCGCGCCGATATGCGCTGCGCCATTTTGATCAAGCGGCGTTGATGCGTTGCTTTGGCCTTGCCAGTGCCGATCTGCGCAGCTTCTACGCGCTGCAATTATTGCTGCTGGGTCTGCTTGGCAGCGCGCTCGGTTTGCTGATTGGTTACGGTGGCCATTGGTTGCTGCTGCAATCGTTTGCACCGGACTTGGCGGAGCGTTTGCCACCAGTGAGCCCGGTACCGGTCATCGCCGGCTTTGGCAGCGGATTGCTCGCGCTTTCCGGTGCGGCGCTGCCGTCATTGCTGCGCCTGTCGCAAGTGCCGCCGTTGCGGGTACTGCGCCGGGAAATGGTGCCGTTGACTCGCGGTGCCTGGGCGCTGGTGCTGCTCAGTTTGTCGCTGCTGGTGTTGCTGTGCTGGTGGTATGCCGGCAGCGTTCGGATGGTGGCGATTTTCATCGGTGCGCTGGCAGCGTTTGCATTGGTGTTGTGGGGCTTGTCGCTGGTGACCCTGCAAAGCGGTCATGTGCTGCGCAAGCTGTCGCCGGGCGCGCTGCGGTTCGGCATCGCGCAATTGCTGCGACACCGTTATGCGGCCAGTGTCCAGCTCGGCGCGTTTGCTTTGGCTCTGCTGCTGATGGGCTCGGTGGCGCTGGTGCGCACAGATTTGATTGATAGCTGGCAACAACAATTGCCACCGGATGCGCCGAATCATTTTCTGGTCAATATCACGCCTGAGCAGGACGCTGCTGTTGCCGCGTTTCTGGCCGAGCGGCAACTGCAGGTGACGCGCAGTTATGCGATGGTGCGTGGCCGTTTGACCGGCAAAGCAGGTCAGGACATCAAAGACACTGTGCCGGAAAGCGCCCGTGAAGATAACCAACTGCGTCGCGAACTGAATCTGACCTGGAGCGAGGCGCTACCGCCGAACAACGCCATCACCGCAGGGGAGTGGCACGGCAACAGCACGACGCCGCAGATCTCGATGGAAGACAAGCTGGCGAAACGGCTCGGCATCCAGATCGGTGATGTGCTGACGTTCACCATCGCTGATCGCGAAATCACCCTGCCGGTGACCAGCCTCCGCGAGGTCAAATGGGATTCGATGCAGCCGAATTTCTTCGTGATCTTTTCGCCTGGTTCACTCGACGGTTATCCCGCCAGTTTTATTTCGGCGATGCGGGTACCGGCCGAGGACAAGACCACGCTGCCGGCCTTTGTGCAGACTTTCCCGACCGTTACCGTGATCGCACTCGACCGGATCATCCGCGACGTGCAACAGGTCATTGCCCAGGTCGTGGTGGCGGTCGAGCTGTTGCTGTCCTTCCTGCTGCTGTCCGGGGTCGCCGTGCTGGTGGCGGCCCTGCTGGCCAGTCTGGATGAGCGCAAACGTGAGGCTGTCGTACTACGTACCCTGGGTGCCAGCCGCGGTTTTCTGCAGCGCAGCCTGCTCGCTGAGTTCCTGCTGCTGGGCTTGCTGGCCGGCCTGTTGGCAGCCGGCGGCACCGAGGGCGTCGCCGCCTTGGTAAATATGCAAGTCTTTGATTTGGAAGCCCGTTTCCATCCATGGCTGTGGCTGGTTGCTCCGGTGGTCGGGGCCATCGTGGTGGCTTTCTCGGGCGCGCTGGCGACCCGCCGGATCCAACAGGTCAGCCCAGCGGTGGCACTGCGGGAAACCGCCTGATCGCACCAAGGTCATTGGCGGAACGCGGCGAAACCGCTATGGTAAAAAAGACAAAGGGTGATCGGGTTGCTTGACCACAGGCAATCCGGCACCTATAAAGCCCCGCCAGTGCGGTGCTGTTTGCTGCGATCGGCCTTGCCCGATTCCAGTCGCTTTCGGTCCGGTCCTGGGAAGGACTGACCATATAAAGGAAGCAACTGACCTTTTCGCCCGGCTCCCTGCCGGGCTTTACGTTACGGGAACCCCGACATCGTCATGTCTAAATCGTTGGTCATTGTGGAGTCGCCGGCCAAGGCCAAGACCATCAACAAATACCTCGGCAAAGATTTCATTGTGAAATCCAGCGTCGGCCATGTTCGCGATCTGCCAACGGGCGCCAAAACCGAAGCCGAAGGCGAAGAGGCCAAGGCAAAAAAAGCGGCTGCCAAAGCCAGCAAAAGCAAAGCGCTGGCGGTCGATCCGAAAATCAAGGAACGGCAGAAACTGTTCGAGCGCATGGGCATCAACCCGGAAAAAGGCTGGGATGCGCGCTATCAAATTCTTCCCGGCAAAGAAAAAGTCATCAAAGACTTGAAAGAAGCCGCCGAGAAAGTCGACACCGTCTATCTGGCAACCGACTTGGACCGCGAAGGGGAAGCCATTGCCTGGCACCTGCGCGAGATCATCGGTGGTGAACCGAAGCGCTTCAAACGCGTGGTGTTCAACGAAATCACCAAGAAAGCCATTCAAGACGCGTTCGCCGATCCGGGCGATCTCGACATGAACTACGTCAATGCCCAGCAAGCCCGCCGTTTTCTCGACCGCGTCGTCGGTTACATGGTGTCGCCGCTGTTGTGGAAGAAAGTCGCGCGTGGCCTGTCCGCTGGCCGGGTGCAATCGGTGGCGGTGCGGCTGATCACCGAACGTGAACGCGAGATTCGGGCGTTCATTCCGGAAGAGTATTGGGACATACACGCCAAGCTGGGCTCCAGCAAAGGCGATGTGACGATGGAAGTCGCCAAAGAAGGCGGCAAGGAATTCCGCCCGACCAACGAGGCCGATACCAAGGCGGCGATGGCGCGTTTGGAAAAAGCCAACATCGTCATCAGCAAGCGCGAAGACAAGCCGAGCAAGTCAACGCCGAATGCGCCGTTCACGACCTCAACATTGCAACAGGCCGCCAGCAACCGGATGGGTTTCAGCGTCAAGAAAACCATGACGCTGGCGCAGCGCCTGTATGAAGCCGGCCACATCACCTATATGCGTACCGACAGCACCAATCTGTCGGAAGATGCGTTGCATGCGGTGCGCGAATTCATCAACAAGGAGTTCGGCGACAAGTACCTGCCGCCGCGCGCGCACTACTACAGCAGCAAGGAAGGCGCGCAGGAAGCGCACGAAGCGATTCGCCCGACCAACGTGCACACCAAACCCGGTGCGCTGTCGGATATGGAAGAAGACGCGCAGAAACTCTATCAGCTGATCTGGCGTCAGTTTGTCGCCTGTCAGATGACCAACGCCGAATACGACACCACTGGCATTGTCGCCACTGCCGGCAGTTTCGAGCTGCGTGTGCGTGGCCGCGTGCTGCGCTTCGATGGTTGGACTCGGGTGCTGCCGCCGCAGAAGAAGAGCGACGAAGACGTCGAACTGCCGGATCTGAAAGAAGGCGACAAGCTCAAACTGAATGAGTTGTTGCCGAAGCAGCATTTCACCAAGCCGACCGCGCGCTTTACCGAAGCGACGCTGGTGCGTGAGCTGGAAAAACGCGGCATCGGCCGGCCGTCGACTTACGCCGCGATTATCTCGACCATTCAGGATCGCGGTTATGTATCGCTGAAGCAGCGCCGGTTCTACGCCGAGAAAATGGGCGAGATCGTTACTGATCGCTTGGTTGAATCGTTCAGCAATCTGCTCGATTACAGCTTCACTGCTCAGATGGAAGAGCAGCTGGACGTAGTCGCTCAAGGCGATGCCGATTGGAAAGGCACGCTCGACGAGTTCTACGCCGACTTTGTCAAGAAACTGGAAGCGGCGGAAAGCGATCGCGGTGGCATGCGCTGGTCGCAGCCGGTTGAAACCAGCATCGCGTGTCCGGATTGCGGTCGGCCGATGGCAATTCGCACCGCCACGACCGGCGTGTTCCTCGGTTGCACCGGTTTCAACCTGCCGCCGAAAGAGCGCTGCAAGAAAACCATCAACCTGCTGTCCGCTGATGAAGTGGTCTCGACCGAGGATGATGAAGCCGAAGCGCTGGAGCTGCGTGCCAAGAAGCGTTGCCCGAAATGTGGCACCGCCATGTCGGCCTATATGATCGACGAAGGGCGCAAGCTGCATGTCTGCGGCAACAACCCGGAATGCGACGGCTATGTCATCGAGCAGGGCTCGTTCCGTTTGAAAGGCTATGAAGGCCCGATCATCCAGTGCGAGAAGTGCAGCAGCGACATGCAGCTGAAAGTCGGCCGGTTCGGCAAGTATTTCGGCTGCACCAACACCAGCTGCGGCAATACCCGCAAGCTGTTGCGTAACGGCCAGGCGGCGCCGCCGCGTGAAGACCCGATCCCGATGCCGCATCTGAAATGCGACAAGGCTGACGACCATTACATTCTGCGTGACGGTGCTGCCGGCTTGTTCTTGGCTGCAAGCAAGTTCCCGAAAATCCGGGAAACCCGACCGCCGAAAATCAGCGAGCTGAAAACGGTCAAGGACCAGCTGCACGAGAAGTTCCAGTATCTGTTGAAGGCGCCAGAAAAAGATCCGGACGGCAATGTCACCGTGCTGCGTTTCTCGCGCAAAAGCGGCACCCAGTTTGTTGCCAGCGAGAAAGACGGCAAACAAACCGGTTGGAGCGCGTTTTTCATTGACGGCAAATGGCAGCAGAAAGCCGAAGTCGCCGATGACGGTGAGGCGGAAGCCAAACCGAAGAAAAAGGCCGCCGCCAAGAAGTAAGTCATTGCCAGTATTTGACCTGCAGTAAACACTGACCCCGGCGCCTACCGGGGTCAGTGCTGTCCAGACACCCTGATTCAACATCATGGCATCGGCTGCCTCTGGCTGCCGGCGCTGTTTGCAAGTGAGTGACTATGTATTCCTTAGCCCGTTCTGTTCTGTTTCGTTTTGAACCGGAAACTGCCCATCATGTCGCGCTGGGTGGCTTGCGCCTGCTTGAACGCACGCCACTGCGCGCGATGTTTGCACAGCAGATGCCGGCCGATCCGGTCGAGCTGTGGGGGCTGAAATTTCCTCACCGGGTCGGTTTGGCAGCTGGTCTCGACAAGAATGCCGATTATCTCGATGCCTTGGCGATGCTCGGCTTTGGTTTTATCGAAGTCGGCACGGTGACGCCACGGCCGCAACCGGGCAATCCGAAACCGCGGATGTTCCGCTTGCCGCAAGCGACTGCAATCATCAATCGGCTCGGTTTCAACAACCAAGGGGTCGATTACCTGCTGGAGAATGTGCGCAAGAGCAGGTACCGCGGCATTCTTGGCATCAATATCGGCAAGAATTTCGATACCCCGGTTGAAAAAGCGAACGATGATTACCTGATCTGCCTGCGCAAGGTTTATGAGTATGCGCACTACATTACTGTGAACATCTCGTCGCCGAACACCCAAGGTCTGCGCAGCCTGCAGTTTGGTGAGGCACTGGATTCGTTGCTCGGTACGCTGAAGGCCGAACAAGCAGTGCTGCAACAGAAGCACAGCAAGTATGTTCCGTTGCTGCTGAAGATAGCGCCGGATTTGTCACGCGACGAAGTGACTCAGGTTGCTGAAGCGCTGCTGAAGCACAAGTTCGATGGTGCTATCGCCACCAACACCACCATTGGTCGGGTCGGAGTCGAAGGCTTGCAGCACGCCACCGAAACGGGTGGACTGTCTGGCGCGCCGGTTTTCGCCAAGAGCACGGAAGTGCTGGGCTGGTTGGCTACTGAGTTAAAAGGTCAGATGCCGATCATTGGCGTCGGTGGTATCACCAATGGCGACGAAGCCGCAGCAAAGATTCGTGCCGGCGCCAGCTTGGTGCAGGTCTACTCGGGTTTTATTTATCGTGGGCCTGAACTGATTCGAGAAGCGGCTATTGCGGCGGCGAAGATCTGATCGTGGATTGCAGAAAACAAAAAGCCTCCCGACGGGAGGCTTTTTTGTTTGGGGTACGGTTACTTTTGGGCGGCGAAACGTTCAGCGGCTTCCATCACGCGCAGGGCATTGCCACTCATGATCTTGGCGATGTCCGCTTCCTTGTAGCCACGGCGCAGCAACTCGGCAATCAGGTTCGGGTATTGCGAAACATCTTTCAAGCCGACTGGCAGCGAATCGCCAACTCCATCGTAATCGGAACCCAGCCCGACATAGTCGATTCCGACCAGCTTGACGGCGTGATCGATATGATTGGCAACGTCAGCAACGGTGGCATACGGATAAGGGTGTTGCTCACGGTAAGCCGCTTCGAAGCTTGCGGTGGCCGCAGCGCTCGGCTTGCCATCATGCAGTTTCTTGAAACCGTCTTCAGCGAGTTTCTGCTGCTTGGAATACTGGTGCGCAGCTTCGGAGACGAAGAACGAGCCGAAGTTGATCATCAACACGCCGCCATTTTTTGCCAGTGCTTTCAGCATGTCGTCGCTGACATTGCGTTCGAGCTCCGGGGTGAAGTGACGCAATGATGAGTGCGAAGCAATGACCGGCACTTTGCTGAGCTTGATGGCTTCGTAGAACGCGTCATCCGAAACATGCGAAACGTCAATCAGAATACCGAGCCGGTTCATCTCGGCGACGACTTGACGACCAAATGGGCTCAAGCCTTTCCATGGCCGGGCCGTGTCGTAGGACGAGTCGCTGATGTGGTTGGACAGGCCATGGGTCAGCGTGATGTAGCGAATGCCGCGATCAGCAAAACGCTGCAGGTTTTTCAGATCGCCGGCGATCGGTGCGCCGTTCTCCATGCCGAGTAGCAGCGAAATTTTGCCGGCCTTGAAGTGCTTGCGAACCTCATCGGCAGTGCGGGCGACGGCAAACTTGTCCGGTGCCCGATAGGCAATCGCTTCGACCCGGTCTATCAGACTGTGGGCGAGTTCGGTGGCGGTTCCCGCTTCGCTGGTTGGCGGCGTGTAGATGGACATGAACGGCGCGCTAAGGCCACCCGCTTTTGCTCGCGGGTAATCAAATTCGCCGCTGGCCGTTGCCTGCGTCACGTCCTCCCATTTCTCGTGCAAACGGTGCGGCACATCGACATGGCCGTCAACCAGGGGATAGCGGTGAATCAGTTGCTTGGCCTGGTCATCAAACTTGTCGGCCAATGCGGCGGAGGTGAAAACGAGCGAGACGGCACTGCACAA
>CAMLNB010000045.1 GCA_946481205.1 uncultured Kangiella sp.
GCCAGAACTCGCCGTTCCCGAGCGCTGCTCGGTCAACGTAAAGCAAGGCATGATCAAGCGGGCCATATTGCAGCGCCATCATCGCCACGATGACAAGCAGCGTTACCAAAGGCCAGTTCTTGCTTGTCATCATGAGGGGGACGACAGCGCCAGGTTTACTTGAGTCCATACGTCAACGACAGGCGACGGGGACGCCATGCGCGCTGTATCCGCAATGGCAGCCAACGCTGCACCGTCGGCAACAACCTCGGAAATAACAACGGCAACAGCAGCACCATCATCCACGGGCCGCTATTGCCACCGCCACCACTACTGCTGCCATGGCTGGGCGCAGGTGTACTGTACATCGGCTGCGACTGATCGACACGATGATCACGCACTGGCGCCTGTTGACGTTGCTGACGGGCAGCATGCTCCTGTTCGATACGCTGCGCGTTGTGGCGGGCAATGCCGCGCCGGGCAAACTCGTCTTCACGCATGACAATCATTGAGGTGTAATCGGTGACCAGTCCGTTGTCGATCGCGATATCGGTCAGTGCCTGCTCGGTATCAGCATCGGTACCGAAGTAATCCATCTTGTCTTGCAGATCTTCGATGCTAGCGTAGGCCCAAAGCCGTTCCAGCTCCGGATAGCGATCGTCGTCTTTTGGAATCGCAAACCGGGTCTGATAGGTTTTGCTTTGGCCGGAAATTTTGCCACTAAGTTGCACCTCGGCATTGCCGCTGCCGGTGTAGTGACCGAACACAACCAGCTGCTGACCACGATACAGGCTACCGATCCGCGCCGGTGCCAGCTCGCTGATCCGAATGTCTCCGGCAAATTTGAGCTGCACATCGTGCAGTGCTTCGTGGCTGACTTTGCTGGTGGCTTCCAGCAGCTTGCCGACGATGTCGTCGCTGTTGGAGACGTTCAAGGCGAAGCCGTGCGAGACTTTAGACATACCTTCCAATAATGGGCGATTGGCGCTATTGCCCATGACAAAGGTAAACAGGCGCACATCCTTTTGCTCCAGCAATTTCAGAAATTGCTTCTTCTCGGTGACGCCGACGTTGGCAACACCGTCGGTAACCAAGATGATGGCGGAACTGCGATCCGCCGCCAATGCACTCATGCCAAGCTCAACACCGGAATAGAGATTGGTACCACCACTTGGCGCGACTGCCTGCAACTGCGCGAGAGTCTGCTGCACTTGCTCCGGTGTGACGGTGAGATAACCTTGGGTCAGCTCGCGGGCGCTGTCATTGAACAACACAATTCGAAACCGGTCGTTGGGCTTCATTTTCTGCAAGCCCTTGCCGACACCTTCGAGCAGGCTTTGGTATTTGCCCTGCATCGAGCCGGAATAGTCGAGCACAAAAATCCAGTCGCGACCTTCACTGATCGCGCGCAGATCTTCACCCGGCGTCACGGTCAGCATGAACGTGCCGGTACTCTGGCCAGGTGCTTTGTAGGTGACCAGATCGACACTGCCGGGCAGGCCGGGGCGATGGCGCCAATACAACACAATATCTTGATCCAGCCGATGTGCCGTCGCCGCGGCATTACCCGGCTGTGCTGTGCCGTTCGCTGCCATTTCAGCTGCAGCGTCGAGCATGGTGTCGGTTGTGTCAGTTTCACTGGCGTTGTTGGCGGTTGGGCTGCCGGCAGCATGCATCGACACCGACCATTCTTTTTCCGACAATTGCTTGATAACCGCCTGCGGGTGTTTTGGCAACCGCAGCTGATCAATCGGATAGGCCGAACGCAGCAGCAGATTGAACCGGAACTCTTCGCTGATCGCCTCGTTGGCTGTCCAGAACGACAGCTTCTGCTCATCGACGCCGCCTTCCTCAAGTGGATAGTTGTAGCGGCCGATGCCGGTATCGACATGCGCGGGCTGGATATACGCCAAGCGGATTTTTATTTCCTGCTGTGCGCGCACCGGGTAAACAGAAATATCGAATGTCCTGTAGCTATCCTGCTCGGTCAATGCGACTTCGCGGCCGGCCTGTTTCTCCTCTTGGTAGATTTGCCGCGCCGCCGCTTTCTTCAGCACCTCGCCGTGCACAGGCTTGCCATCGATCCAATAAGTAAACTCGCCGACGGCGGCTTTTTCCGGAATCGGAAACGAGTAGACCGCTTCCAGATCGTTGGCATGCGGGTTCCGGAAGACTTGTTCAACCGTCGTCACCGCGTAGCCGTCTTCGATCACGACATTGACATGATGGGTACGAATGTCGAGTGCGGGCAGTGAACCGTCTTTTGGCGTCAGTAACCCTGCAGCATCGCTTGTTGCAGACCATAACGTGGCGATACCGAGTGCAACAGCACTCAGGCACTTCACGATGGATGCGTTCACAATGATTCTCCTTTTCCCTGTGGGATGCCTGCAACGGCGGGATGCCACTGCAGGTGCGCGCCACCATGGGAGTGCAGTGAATCGCTGGCAAGGAAAATGGCGAAAGTGGAGCTGGTTGTGGCTGGCGGTATTGCCGGCTGCGACTCGATTGATGCAGGGAACTTGTGGGAAGCTGCGAGGGAAGATTGTGGTGAGCGAGTTTCAGCCAATAAAACACGCTGGAAAATGATGCATTACGTCATCGCAGGTGTCAGCGGATGGCAGCCCGAGACGATGCACTCGCACCCTCCATGACACTGGCCCTGCGGGCAGCTGCGCTGGGCAAGACGCTAGTCCTGCTGTTTGGTCGAACGGGCGAGATGTTTACGCTTAAACCCGCCAAAATAAAAAAGCCACCATGAAGGTGGCTTTTTTATTTTGGCGCGCCCGAGACGATTCGAACGTCCGACCCCAGCCTTCGGAGGGCTGTACTCTATCCAACTGAGCTACGGGCGCAAAACGGGTGTATTGCATTGAGGGCTAATCGCAAGCGATTAGGGGCGCAGTGACCTGTCGTCCGCAGACGAGGTATCACTGCCACAGTACCGTTGCCCTGAGGCTGGGTACCGCCCGAGCCGACCGGTGGGGTCCGCGCGGGGTCGCCATGATAGCGGCAAGCCGGGGCAGCGTCCATGCGTGTGCGCAGCCGCTCAGGCCGGGGCTGGCGGCAATAGTACGGGCGAGCCGTCATCACTGAACCGGGCTGGCTATGCTTTAATCAACTTTCCCGCTTCTCTGCACAAGATCCGGTGTATGGACGCAAGCCGCATTATCCGCGGGCTGATCCCGCTGCTGATCAGCACCGTTATTGCCGCAACGGTTCGGGCAGCTGAGCCGCCACCGGCCATGCCGGTCGAAGGGGTGACGGTGGCACCACGGCCGCTGAATCAGGTGGTCGAGGCGGTGGGTAGCTTGGTTGCCAATGAGACGGTGGTGATCCGGCCTGAGGTGGCCGGTCGCATCAGCCGATTCGGCTTCAGCGAAGGGCAGCCGGTCAAGGCCGGGGTAGTGCTGGTGCAGCTGGATGACTCGGTCCAGGCCGCACAGCTGGCGCGCGCCAAGGCTACGCTGGCGCTGGCGCAATCGGATCATCAACGCCGGGCCGAGCTGCTGCAGAAGCAGTTGATCAGCCAGACAGAGTTTGACCAAACCGCGTCCCAACTCAAGGTCGCACAGGCCGATGTTGCGCTGGCCGAAGCCCAGCTCGGCAAGATGCGGGTCCGGGCGCCATTTGATGCCGTGATCGGGGTGCGTTCGGTCAGTCCGGGCGCGATGGTGCAAGCCGGTCAGGATCTGGTAACACTGGTCGATGTCCACCCAATCAAAATCGACTTCCGCATTCCTGAGCGCTACTTGGCCACGATCCGCGTCCAGCAGGATGTTGAGTTGACGCTGGATGCGCTACCTGGCCGTACCTTCACCGGCAAAGTGTTTGCGATCGATCCGCAAGTGGACGAGAAAGGCCGCTCGCTGATTCTGCGCGCCCAGGTGCCGAATCCGAAGAATGAGCTGAAGCCCGGTTTGTTTGCTCGCGTCGCCTTGGTGCTGGCCAGCAAGAGCGATGCGCTATTGGTGCCAGAGCAGGCGCTGGTGCCGAATGCCGATGGCACCCGCACGCTCTATCGGGTGATCGATGGCAAAGTTGCGATCACGCCAGTTAAAACCGGTGTCCGTCGCAATGGCGAAGTGGAAATCACCGATGGCCTGAATGCTGGCGATACCGTGATCACGGCAGGGCACATGAAAGTGCAGCCCGGCATGGCGGTCACCATTATTCCGCCGACGCCGGCACGCAGCTGATATCAAATTTGTCCGACGATTGCCCGAGTAGTTCAGCAAGCGTTGCTGAACTGAACCAAGGACGTTCGCTATGGTTCTGTCCGATCTCAGTATCAAACGCCCGGTGCTGGCGACAGTGCTCAACCTGGTTGTCGTGCTGCTCGGCGTGATTGCGTATGACCGGCTCAGTGTTCGGGAGTACCCAAATATCGATGAGCCGGTAGTAACCGTCAGCACCAGCTATCCCGGTGCCAATGCCGAGATCATTGAAACGCAAGTCACCAAGCCGCTGGAAGACTCGCTGTCCGGCATCGAAGGTATTGATTTCATCACGTCGATCAACCGCGCCGAAAGCTCGCAGATTTCCGTGCGCTTCAAACTCGGCCGCGATATCGACGCCGCCGCGTCCGACGTTCGTGATCGCGTCGCCCGCGCCCGCGGTGCACTGCCCGATGAAATCGATGAGCCGATCGTCGCCAAGACTGAAGCCGACGCCCAGCCGATTATCTGGATCGCCTTCATGTCGGACCGGCACGATCTGCTGAAGATCACCGATTACGCCGACAACACGGTCAAGGATCGGCTGCAGACGCTGCCCGGTGTTGCCGACGTGATCGTCTTTGGTCGCCGCTATGCGATGCGGATCTGGCTCGACCCAGAGCGGCTCGCCGGCTACAACCTGACTGCACAAGATATCGAAACCGCGCTGCGAGCCCAGAACGTCGAGATCCCGGCGGGTCGGGTCGAAAGCCAGGACACCGAATTTACCGTCCGTTCGCAAACCGATTTGAATACGCCGGAAGAGTTCCGCGACATCATTCTGCGTGATGACGGTGGCTATCTGGTTCGCCTTGGCGATGTCGCCCGGGTCGAAGTCGGTCCCGAGTACGAACGCGCATACACCCGCTACAAAGGCAACAATGCCGTCGCGCTCGGGGTGGTCAAGCAATCGGTAGCCAATCCGCTCGACGTCTCGGCGGCAGTGCGGGGTGAATTGCCGACCATCGAAAAATACCTGCCGGAGGGTATGCGCGCCGAAGTTGCCTACGACTCATCCATCTTCATTGCTCGCTCAATTGACGCGGTGTATGAGGCGATTGGCGAGGCAGTGGTACTGGTCGTGCTGGTGATTTTCATTTTCCTGCGCTCGCTGCGTTCCACATTGATTCCGTTGGTGACAATCCCAGTCAGTTTGATCGGTGCATTCGCGCTGATGGCGCTGTTCGGCTTCACCATCAATACGCTGACGCTGTTGGCGATGGTGTTGGCGATAGGATTGGTGGTCGATGACGCGATTGTCGTGTTGGAAAATATCCATCGCCATATCGAAGACGGTATGTCGCCAATGGCGGCAGCATTTCGCGGCTCGAAGGAAATCGGCTTTGCCGTGATTGCAATGACGCTGACGCTGGCCGCTGTGTTCACGCCGATCGCCTTCTCGACCGGACGCACCGGCAAATTGTTTACCGAGTTTGCGCTGACTTTGGCTGGGGCGGTGCTGGTGTCAGGCTTTATTGCGCTGACCCTGAGTCCGATGATGTGCTCGCGGATGTTGAAAGCACATGAACAGCATGGCCGCCTCTATCAAAGCTTCGAGAATGTCTTCAATGCGCTTAACCGCGGCTATCACACGGTACTGGTCAAAGCACTCAATTTGCGCGTGCTGGTAGTGGTCTTTGCGTTGTCGATGGGCGGTGCAGCCGGGTGGCTGTTCACCACACTGAAAAGCGAACTGGCACCGAGCGAAGATCGTGGTCTGTTTATCGGTTTCGGTTTGGGGCCAGAAGGCGCCACGCCCGATTACGTCAACAAATATGCCTACAAGATGGAAGACATCTTCAAAGGCGTCCCGGAAGTCGAGCGCTGGTTCACCATTGTTGGCTTTCCGACCACGACACAGACGCTGTCGTTCGTGCGATTGAAGGACTGGGAAGAACGCGAGCGCAAGCCGGCCGATATTGCCCAGGAAATCGGTGGTCAGCTCTGGGCTGGCGTGCCGGGCTTGATGGCGTTTCCGGTGATCCCACCATCACTGGGGCAGGGGCCAACGGCGAAGCCGCTGGAAATTGTTTTGCAAACCAGTGGCAGCTATGCCGACTTGCAGCTGCTGGTCGATGCGGTGACCGAAAAAGCCCGTGCCAACCCCGGCCTCGCCAATCTGGATAGTGATCTGCGTTTGAACAAACCGGAACTGCAGGTCGAGGTCAATCGCGACAAAGCCAAATCCGTTGGTGCCGAAATCAGCCAGATCGGCCGAACCCTAGAGACGATGCTCGGCGGCCGCAAAGTCACCCGGTTCAAAATCGGTGCCGAGCAATATGATGTCTGGGTGCAGGTTGATCGGGCTGACCGCGCCAACCCGGATGATCTGACACGGCTCTATGTTCGCACCATCAATGATCAGATGGTGCCGCTGTCGAATCTGGTCAGTATTGATGAAACGGTCAGCCCGCGTGAGCTGAACCATTTCAACAAGCTGCGCTCGGCCACGGTAAGCGCAACGCTGGCACCGAACTACACGCTCGGCGAGGCCGTCGCTTTCTTCGAGAAAACGGTGCTCGAGCTTGGTGATGTCAAAGCGCAGCTGGACTATGCCGGTAATACCCGCGAATACAAGGAGTCGAGCAGTTCGATTTACATGACCTTTGTGCTGGCGCTGATCTTCATTTATCTGGTGCTGGCCGCGCAGTTCGAAAGCTTTATCGATCCGTTTGTCATTCTGTTCTCGGTGCCGCTCGCCATTGCTGGTGCACTGTTCACGCTCAAAGTAACTGGCGGCACGCTGAACATCTACTCCCAGATCGGCTTGATCACCTTGGTAGGCTTGATCACCAAGCACGGCATCTTGATCGTCGAATTCGCCAATCAGCTTCGCACAGAAGGGCATTCCCTGTTTGACGCCGTAGCGGAAGCGGCGACGCTGCGGCTGCGGCCAATTCTGATGACCACCGGCGCCATGGTGCTTGGTGCAGTGCCGTTGGCGCTGGCGGCCGGCGCCGGTGCCGAAAGTCGGCAACCGATCGGTTGGGTCATTGTCGGTGGCATGCTGATCGGCACATTCTTCACGCTATTTGTCGTGCCGGTGATGTACACGCTGTTGTCGCCGGCGCAGGCACACAAGCAACATGCCGAGATTGTCGAAGCCGAAGCGGCCGCGGGTTAAGGCGTCTCAGCGAGTGCCTTTGTGCAGGCAAAAAAAAGCCGCCCGGAGGCGGCGAGGCAAATTCAGGTAGTGCCCTATTGGCACTACCTACAGGGAGCTAATCAGGCACGCTGAATTACTGCTGCTGATGTACGTGTGAAGGGTCTTAAGAGCTGTTGGCCAAGCCAAGTCAGAGCGGACATCACAGCAAACGGAATCACCTCGATCAGTATCTCGGCAGATTTGATCAGCAGCAGCACCGTGGCGACCAAGAAGCCAAGCAAGGCACTGCTAAATTTGTCACGCGTGCGACCAAAACTTGGCATCAAATCATCAAGGCGTCGTCCAACTGACATCGACCGGCGGTACAGTGCACGGAGGCCGACCAGAGTGAACACTGTCTCGAATGCAATCAGCACAGCACTGATGACCACTCCGTAAGCATCACTACGGCGATGGAACTTGGCCGCTGCACGATCCGCTGCGATCTCGATGCTGTCATAGAAGCTCGGGATCATCAGCAGGGTCAGGATGGTCGAGGTGATGGTGCCACCGATAATCGCCACCGCCAGCGGCTGGTAGAACTCGCCACCTTCACCGACGCCAATCGCGACCGGCAACATGCCGGCGATCAGCGCGAACGTGGTCATCAGGATCGGCCGCAGACGAGCACGACCAGCTTCCATCAACGCTTCTTCCCGATCCATGCCTTCCGCTTCCTTCTTGCGGGCGCAGTCGAGCAACAAAATCGCGTTCTTGGCGACCAGACCCATCAGCATGATGATGCCGATGAAGCTCATCAGGTTCAGGGTGTGACCGGTGCTGACCAGCGCCACGACCACGCCGATCAAACTCAGCGGCAAGCTCAGCATCACCGGAATCGGTGCCAGGAACGAGCCAAACTGAATCACCAAGATGAAGTACATCAGCACGACACCCATGACCAGTGCGGTCAACATGGCGCCGAAGACTTCCTGCTGATCACGACCGGAACCGCGCAACTCAATGCCGTAGCCAGTTGGGTAGTCAATGGCACGCGCCAGTTTCATCGCATCGCCAATCACTTCGCCTTCCGACCGGCCTTGCACGTTGGCCGTGACGGTTACCGCGCGTTTGCCATCGATGTGCGAGATCCGCGCCGGTGCTTTGTCCATCCGCACTTTCGCAATCTGTTCCAACGGCACCACGGTGTTGCTGCCACCCGGCACCAGCGGCAAGCTTTCCAGCGAGGCGATGTTGCGACGATCATCGGGGTGTAGGCGCAGCGCGACATCGCGCGTTTCGCTGTTCGGGTCGACCCAGTCACCGACTTCGATACCGGCAAAGGCAACTCGCAGGGCTTGCGCCGCATCACCGGTCGAAATGCCGAGCGAGCTGGCCAGACCGCGGTCCAATTCGATTTGCAGTTCCGGCATCGGGTCCTGTTCGGCCAAACCGACATCGACAGCACCCGGCACTTTGCGCAGGTCGTCCATGAAGCCGTTGGTGATCTCCATCAAACGACGTGAATCTTCACCGTAGAAGCTGATGCGAACCGGCTTGCCGCCACCGTTGTTGGTATCTTCCTGAACGGTGTATTCGGCGCCAACCAGACGTGCCAGTTTGCCACGCATATCAGCGGCAATGGCTGAGGCCGGACGCTCACGATCCGAAGACTTGCCAATATCGACATCGATGCGGCTATTGCCGGTGCGGATATCGCTGTAAGTTGATTTCACTTCCGGAATTTCGCGGAACAGCGTTGCCGCTTGTTCGGTTTTGACCTTGGCGTAATCCAGGCTGACCCCGGATGGCATCCGGATATCGACGCTGAGCTGGCCATTGTCCGATGACGGCAGGAAGCTGGTGCCACCGAACTTGCTTTGCAGCGCCATCGCAACGACCAAGCTCAGCACGGCGAAGATTGCCATCCAGACGCGGTGCTTCAGCGCCCAGCTGATCACATAACCATAGCGGTCGGCCTGATGATCAAACCAGTTGTTGAAACGCTCCAACAGTTTCGAGAAACCTTTCTTCTCGCGATGCTGGTAGCCGATCGGGTCGCCCCAGTAGGCTGACATCATCGGGTCGAGCGAGAACGAGATAAACAAGCTGACCAACACCGACGCGGCTACGGTCAAACCAAACGGCTTGAACCATTGGCCGGTCATGCCACCCATGAACGCCACCGGAATGAACACGGCGATGATCGAGAAGGTGGTCGCCGCGACGGCCAGACCGATTTCGCGGGTGCCTTCGCGCGCTGCCGTCATCCGGTCGGAACCGTTTTCCATGTGGCGGACAATGTTCTCCCGAACGACGATCGCATCGTCGATTAGAACCCCGATGGCCAGCGACAGGCCGAGCAAGGTCATGAAGTTCAGTGTGAAGCCGCACAGCCAGACCGCAATGAACGCCGCCAACACCGACGTCGGCAGTGCCAGCGCAGTGATCAGCGTCGAGCGCCAGGAATTCAGGAACACATAGACCACGAAAATGGTCAAGCCAGCGCCCAGAACCAGCGCTTCAATAACGTTATTCAGACTCTGTTCGGCCCATTCACCGCCATCGAAAGCGAGTTCCAGTTCGGTGCCGGCCGGCAGGCTTTTCCGGATGGTCTCCAGCTCGGTGCGTACCGCGTGCGAGACCGAAACGGTACTGGCATCGCGGGTACGGACGATGCTGATACCGACCGACGGCTTGCCATTGAACAAGGACACGCTGTTGTTCTCGGCGGTACCGTCTTTGACTTCAGCAACGTCACCGAGGCGGACTACTTCGTCACCGCTGCGCTTGATGACGATGCGCTCGAACTCTTCCGGTGACTCCAGTCGGCCAATCAAACGGATGCCGGTTTCGCTGAGCTCGCCTTTCAGGCGGCCCGCTGGTGCGGTCAGGTTCTGGTTGGACAGTGCGCGCTGCACTTCCGCCACCGAGACGTTGTGCTCGCGCAGCTTGGCGCTGCGCAGCAACACCGACAGTTCGCGGCGCAGCGCACCGGAAACGTTGACGACGGCGACGCCATCAATGGCGCGGAACTGATCGGCGATTTCGTCTTCGGCCATCCGCGACAGTTCCAGATGGCTCTGGCTGCTCGATGACAGCGACATCGACATGATCGGCCAAGCATCCGGGTCGGCGCGCTGGATCACCGGCTCGCGCATTTCCACCGGCAACTTGTAGCGTACCGCCGAAATGGCGTTGCGGACTTCGTCGCTGGCTTCGATCAGGTTCTTGTTGAAATCGAACTGGATATTGAAGAAACCGCTGCCTTCGTTAGCCCAGGCGTTCATTTCGCGGACGCCGGGAATGCTGCGCATCGATTTCTCGATCCGATCCAGCACTTCGCGCTCGACCGTTTCCGGCGATGCGCCCGGGTAGGGGATGCTGACGCGCAGCATCGGCGGTTGCACGTCTGGGCGTTCGTTGACGCGCAATTTGCCCAGGGCCATCCAGCCCAGAGCGACCAGCGCGATCGTCACGACAATGGTGACGACCGGCCGTTTGATACTGAAATCTGACAGAAACATGGAGTCTGCTCCGGTGCGACAGTGGGGCGCTTATCAGTTCGTGGTTTCGTTGGCGATGGTTTAATTCGCCGTCGCCACGACTGCGGTATCCAGCGTGACGCTGGCGCCGTCTTTCAACTGACTGTGCGGATGGCGCAATACCTGCTCACCTGCCTGCACGCCGGCCTTGACTTCAAAACTGCCTTCGCGAATATCGCGGGCACCGATTTGCACTTCGATTTTGTTCAGCGTGTTGTCTTTGACGCGCCAAACGTAGCTGTGATCGCCCTGACGCACCAACGACGACTCCGGCACCATCAACGCGGTGCGGCTTTCGGTTTGCACGCGGCCTTCGGCGAACAAGCCAGCGACCAGCGGCACATTGCCGGTCTGGATGCGAACGGCCACTTCAACCTGACGGGTAATGCTGTTGGCCATCGGGCTGACACGCTCGACCGCGCCTTCAAAGGCGTTGTCGTAACCATTGATGCGGAACCGGACCGGGTTGCCGACTTTGACGTCATTGATTTGTTCGGCGGCGATCAAACCTTCAAAGCGGATGCTGCTCGGGTCGATCACTTTCAGCAATGCTTTGCCGACCTGTGCGGTGTCGCCGTTGGACACGGCGCGCTCACTGATAATGCCGGCAAACGGCGCCCGCACTTCGGTTTTTTCCATTTGCTGACGCGACTGCACCACGCGCGCTTTCGCTGCGGCCAGATCGCTCTGGGCGTTGTTGCGGCGGATCTCGGCGTCTTCCAGATTCTGGGTCGACACGGCGCCAGTTGACGACAACGTCTTCAAGCGCTCGAACTGGCGTTGGGCTTGGTCAAAGGCTTGCTGAGCGGCGCGCTCGGCTTCTTCGGAGGAGGCGAGATTTTCCCGCAGATAGGTGTCATCGAGCCGGACCAGCAGATCGCCCTTCTGGACCTTGTCACCATTGTGCTTCAGCACCTGCAGCACAATCGCCGACACTTCGGCGCGCAGATCGGCTTGTTTTTCCGGTTGCAGCGAGCCGGAGATCACCGGGCCGCTGCCCAGTTCACCGGCGCCTAGTGCGACCAGGTCGGCGCTGGCCAGTAGCAGCGGTTGGGCGGCCACTTCGGCGGTGGCTTCAGCAGCAGGTTGACCGCAACCGGCAAGACCGGCCAGACCGAGCACTACGCTAGCGGCCAATACAGTGCGGTACAGCTGGGTTCGACGCATCATGGTGGGCATCCCCGTCAGAAAATGAAAGCAGAATCCTTTTTTGGATGGCGCCATTGTCGGCGGCCAGCCATTACGACGTTCGCGGCAAACGTATCTGATTGTTAATGCCGGGAACTTTGTCGGGTTATCGGCCCGTCCATCCGGAGGCTTTCGCCGGGTTTGGTCAGTGTCGACCCGGTGTCGCAGGCTCACCAGTGCCAAAAGTCAGGCAGACAGCAAAGGCCGGGCTTTGTACGGGGTAAAACCTTCATCCGGGCAGGGGCTTCCGCTATACTTCGCCGCCGTTACCCCAGCCGGTGCTGGGGACTCCTGTTCTGATAGAGGTTGGGCAATGAATTTGCTGCGCCAGATGGCAGTCGCTGCGGCGGCTGCAGTGCTGATTGGGGTTTCTTTCCAGGCTGCCACCGCGGGCCAGGACAGCAAGAGCTGGCGCTCCGAAGCGTCCCAGCGCGAGCGTACCGCGCCGGTTGGCAAAGTGTATGTCGAAGGCGATGACATCCCGAACCCGGCCCCGGCCGTGGTGGCCAGCACCGGTCCGCGCACCGGTGAGCAGGTCTACAACACGGCTTGTGCCGCCTGCCATGGTGCTGGTGTTGCGGGTGCGCCGAAGCTGGGCGACAAAGCCGCTTGGGCGCCGCGCATCAAGACGGGCAATGACGCATTGTGGGCCAGCCTGACCAATGGCAAGAACGCCATGCCGCCGAAAGGCATGTGCATGGACTGCTCGGAAGACGAGCTGAAAGCCGTGCTGGCGTATGTGGTCGACGCTTCGAAATAAGCGATCGAACCGACGAAAAGGGCTGCCTGGCAGCCCTTTTTGCTTTCTGGCCTGAGCAAAGCGGCGGGAGGACGGATGTTGCGGAGTTTGAACGGTCAGACGTGGCTTGTTGCCGTGTTCGCTGGCGTGCTGCTGGTTGGCTGCGCTGAGCCGGCGGACCAATCGCCCACCAACGCCAACCCGACCGCCACGGTTGCGATGACCGCGGCCGAGGTCACAACCAACACGACAGCCGTCAAGACCGCGCCGCGTAGCGCCGAGGCCATCGTCAACCAGTACTGTGCCGTCTGCCATGCCCGTGGCTTGTATAACGCGCCGAAAATCGGTGACGCCGTGGCCTGGCAGGCCAAGCTGGCCGAAGGGCGCGACCATCTCTGGCAGGTGGTTTTGCACGGCGAAAAAGCGATGCCGCCGCGCGGCAACTGCCATGACTGCAGCGATGCCGAGCTGAGGGCGGCGATGGACTATTTGCTTGGGTCGGCGCTGCCGGCCGAATCCGAAACCGAACCCAAGCCCGACACCGGCGTAGAAACCGTCAGCCAGCCCGAGCCTGCAACCGACCCCAGCCGCTGAACGAGCCGCCGCGCTACAAAGCGCAGACTGTTCAGCGCCGCCGAGCTGGGTATACTCGGCCGTAATGGACCAACGGGATACCGGTCACGCATTACATGGACAGTCAGTTCGCCAGCCCACCGTTACGGCATTTCCGACGACGACAGCTCTGGTTCTGGTCGCTGCCACTGGCGCTCGTGCTGGTAGTGCTATTGGTGCTGCCGTGGCTGCCGCCGCTGCTGGCCGGCCATCTACTGCTGGCTGATGCCAAAGCCGCCGTGCTGGTCTTGATTGCCAGCGGTCTGGCCTACCGGGCTTGGCGGGCCCGGCCCGGATCACAGCGCTTCTTCTTGACCGGTTTAGCCATTGGCATTGGCTGCTGGGCGCTCGGCTGGGTCATATTCAGTATCGAGCTCTGGTACGGCCGGGCGATCGGCATCGATCTGGTCGAAGAAGCGTTGCATGGCATCTGCTTCCTCATTCTGGTCTGGACGCTGGATCGGTTGGAGAACCGGCCGCCGCGCGGTTTTGCCCCGCTGTTCGTGCTGGCGATGTTCGGTTATCTGGTGCTGTTGCCGGCGCTGGTCGCGCGCAACGAGTACGACAACTGGGCGCCGACCTTCCTGTTTTTCCTGTTCCTCGACATGTATGTCGCGCTGCGCTGTTACCTGCTGGCGCTGCGAACCGGCTCGCCGCATCTTGCTCGCCATTTGCGCACGACCGCGTGGGCATTCAGCTGGGCGCTGTTAATCAACGCACTGGATTGGGCGCTGTTTGCCGATGTTTATCGGCCGCAGCCGGAACACTGGTGGTCGGCTTTGGCCTTGCTGGCATTTTTGCCGCTGCTGAAGTTGGCCAGCCCCGGTCGCTGGCGGGAAGCGCGTCGGCCGCTGCACTGTCCGGTCTGGTTGCGTGGCCTGCTGCATCCGCTGACCCCCTTTCTTTTGCTGGCGCTGTTCCCGCTGTTCATTCACCTGATCGGTTACGGTGCCGGCGTGTTGCTTGAGCACAGCCGAACCGCCCGCGATTTGTACTTGGTCGCCTGGTTACTGCTGATCGGTGCGACGCTGGCCCGGCACCTGGTTCAGCAACAGCGCACGGTCGTGATACCGGCACGCGCGATGCAGGCAGTGGCGCCGGCCTTACCGCCGCCGCCACTGCCCCAGCTCAGTGATCGGCAGGATCCTTTCCTGCAGAAACTGGATCAGGTGTTGGCCGATCGATTTGCCGAGCTGGAGCTCGACTTGAGCCAGCTGGCCGATGCCATGGCCATGAGTCCACGCCAATTGCAGCGCCGACTGAAGGCGGCGGCCGATATCAGCCCGGCCGATTACCTGCGTCGTTACCGGCTGCAACGGGCGGCCAACCTGTTGGCTGAAGACAACAAAGTCGCTTGGGTCGCCCAGGCTGTCGGTTTTGCCCACCACAGCCATTTCGGTCGCTGCTTCAAGCAACAATATGGATTAACCCCCGGCGAATACCAACAACGCTGCCGTAGCCAAGTTGTTGCCGGCGACAACGCCAACGCCGTCACCTAGGCGACAAGCGCTATTGCCAATACGCCACTGTCGTACCTAGGCCAAGCGCTGTCGCGTCCAGGTCAGGACAAGCTCCAGCCAAGACGCTGCAATCACCCGGTCCAGCCGATCTTCAAGGTCGTGCCGGCTTTGTCCGTTTTGGACCAGACCTCGGGCGGGCGCATACGCGTGCTGTTTGGGGTTCCTCATGCAACCGGCGCTGCAACGCCGGTTTTTTTATTGCGGTGATTTTGTAGCGGCGCTGATTTCGTTGGCTTTGTTTCCGAGATTGTTCTCGGGTTTGTCGCCGAGTTTGTCACCGACTCGGGGCAACGACGGCGGTTCGCCGGTGATCAACCGGGCACCGCGCTGAAAGGTCAGCCAATGCCAACCCCAGTTCAGAAACGCGCTGAGCCGGCTGCGGAAACCGACCAAGCCGTAAATATGCAGCACCCACCAGAACCACCAGGCGAAAAAGCCGCTCTGTTTCCACCAGCCAATTTCGGCAATGGCCGAGGCGCGGCCAATGGTCGCCATCGAACCAAGATGGCGGTATTTGAATGGCTGGCGCGGATTCGCGTCGCCGCGCACTTCGGCGGCGATCTGGCGGGCAACATGCCGGCCCGATTGCGTTGCACCCTGCGCCATGCCGGGCACTTCCTTGCCGTCGCTGAACATCTTCGCGGTATCGCCAACCACGAACACATGCGGATGCGCCGGCAAACTCAGATCCGGCCGCACCTCAACCCGGCCGGCGCGATCACGGCTGACAGCCAAATCGCTGACCAAAGCCGAGGCTTGCACGCCCGCTGCCCACAGCACGGTGCGCGCGGCGAGCTGCTCACCATCGCCGAGCGTCACCGCCTGTTCACTGACGGCAGTAACGCGCTGATTGGTGCGCACTTCGACGCCCAGCTTTTGTAACGCCGTTTCGGCATCGGCCGACAGTTTCGGATCAAACGTCGACAACAAACGCTCGCGCCCTTCAACCAACACCACACGCACCGCGCGCGGATCGGTCTGGCGAAAATCGTCTTTCAAGGTGTGCCGGCCAATTTCCGCCAAGGCACCCGCAAGCTCGACACCGGTCGGCCCGCCACCAATGACAACAAAGGTTTGCCACGCCTGCTGCGCGGCCGGGTCGCTTTCACGCTCGGCGGCTTCATAGGCCAGAAACACCCGCCGGCGGATATCGAGCGCGTCTTCAATCGATTTCAAACCGGGCGCATGCGGCGCCCACTGATCGTTGCCAAAATAGGAATGACTGGCGCCGGTGGCGATGATCAAGTAATCAAAGTTCAACATGCCGTTATCGAGCTCAATGCGTTTTTCCGCCAAAGCAATGTGCTTGGCTTCAGCGAGCAAGACTTGAACGTTTTTCTGATCGCGCAGAATCGCGCGGATGGGGTAGGCGATGTCGCTGGGGTTCAGCGCCGCCATCGCGACTTGATACAACAGTGGCTGAAACAGATGATGATTGCGCCGATCGATCAAGGTGATGCGAACCGGTGCATCGGCCAGCGTTTTTGCCGCCGACAGGCCGGCAAAGCCGGCACCGATGATAACCACATGCGGCCGCGGCGCAACACCACCGCGGTCGCGCATTCCCGAGCGTGCTGCTGGCACTTGCATGCGCCTTCTCCTGCTCTTGCCGGGTTGGCGCGCGCATTTTAGCCCTGTTGCTTTCTCATCACCATTAGTCCACCTGCATAAGCATTCATTGTGGCCGTTGGCATGGCCCGGCAAAGGCCGTAAGCTCCTGCCATTGTCGGTCGCCATGAGTGTTGCAACGTGACTCCGGAACAGTTTCGCCAGTATGGCCATCAACTGATCGATTGGCTGGCCGATCAGCGCAGCCAGATCTACAGCGGCACACCACCGGTGATGGCGCCGGTCGCGCCGGGGGCGCTGCGCCAGCAACTCCCCACCACGCCGCCGCAACAGCCGGAACCGTTCGAGCATGTGCTTGCCGATATGCAGCGCTTGTTGCTACCGCATTGCTCGCATTTTCTGCACCCATCGTTCTTCGGTTACTTCCCGTCCAATGGCGAGCTCAGCAGTGTGCTCGGTGATTTGGTATCGACCGGTTTGGGTCAGCTTGGCTTGAACTGGCAGTCGAGTCCGGCACTGACGGAAATTGAAGAAGTGACAACCGACTGGTTGCGGCAACTGCTCGGTTTGTCCGAGGCCTGGCAAGGCGTTATCCAAGACACGGCATCAACCTCAACCTTGGTTGCCTTGCTCAGCGCGCGCGAGCGCAGCAGTGATTACGCGGCGACCCGCAGTGGGTTGCAGCAAGTGCACAAACCGCTGGTGATCTACACCTCGGCGCAGGCACATAGCTCGGTGCACAAAGCCGTGTTACTCGCCGGTTTTGGTAAACAATACATGCGGTTGATTGAAACCGATGCCGCTTACGCCATGAAACCGGACGCGCTGCAACGAGCGATTCAAGCGGACCTCGACAACGGTTTGCAACCTTGCGCGATCATCGCCAGCGTCGGTACCACCGGCACCACCGCCATTGATCCACTGGAGCCCATCGCCGCGCTGGCCGAGCATCATCAGATCTGGCTGCATGTTGATTGCGCGCTGGCCGGTTCAGCGATGATTCTGCCGGAATGCCGTCATCTGTTCAGCGGCATCGAACGCGCCGATTCGCTGGTGCTGAATCCACACAAATGGCTTGGCGTCGCGTTCGACTGCTCAACGTATTATGTGCGCGATCCGCAGCATCTGATCCGGGTCATGTCGTCGAACCCTAGTTATCTGCAAACCGCGGCCGATGGCAGCGCGAAAAATTACCGCGACTGGGGCATTCCGCTCGGCCGTCGTTTCCGCGCGCTGAAACTGTGGTTGCTGCTGCGCGAACAAGGCGTGGAAGGGCTGCAAGCGCGCCTGCGCCGCGATCTCGCCAATGCGCAATGGTTTGCCCAACAAATTGATCAGGCCGCACAGTGGCAACGGCTGGCGCCGGTACCACTGCAAACGATCTGTGTCCGCCACGAACCGCCGGGTCTCGAAGCCGAAGCGCTTGATCAACACACGCTGGCCTGGGTCAATCGCATCAATGCTTCCGGCCGTGCATATCTGACGCCCTCGCAACTCGATGGTCGCTGGATGGTGCGGGTCTCGATCGGTGCGCTGTCAACCGAGCGAGCGCATGTCGAAGCCTTGTGGCAGCTGATGCGGACCGAAGCGGAGCGCAGCCAATGACCAGAGCGATACTGCAAACCGAGCGCTTGACACTCAGTCGCCTGAGCGAAGCGGACAGTGCGTTCTTGCTTGAACTGCTGAATCAGCCATCGTTCCTGCGCTTTATCGGTGACAAGCAAGTACGCAATGAAGAGGATGCCAAACGCTATTTGCGCGAGGGCCCGGATGCGATGTTCGAGCGCTATGGTTTCTGTTTGTACCGGATGGCACTGAAAGGCAGCGATGTGCCGATTGGCATGTGCGGTTTATTGAAACGCGAGCAGCTGGAAGCGCCGGATATCGGCTTTGCCGTGCTGACAGCCTATGAAGCGCAGGGCTACACCTTTGAAGCGGCGCAGGCGGTACTGCGCTACAGCTTCGACACGCTTGGCGTGACGCGGGTGCTCGGTATTGCCAATCAGGACAATGTCGCCTCGCATCGTCTGCTGGCAAAACTGGGTATGCGCTACCAAGGTACGCGTATCGTGTATCCGGGTGAGCCGGAATTGGCCTGGTTTGCTATTGATCGCTAGGTGTATGGTGGCGGCCGCTCAACGGTATGGCGGCCTGCTCTGACCAGCCAACGCAAAAACATGATTGGCGCGATCCAGATTTGGCCATCCAGTCAGCGCAACAATTCGTAACAGTGTGCAAATCACCATGAGTCACGCTGCGATTTCGGGCTATGCTCGGGCGCTTTTGTGTTTCTGAGCAACACCTAACTGACGACAGCGGGCCATACGCCTGCTCGTTGGTAGCAAGTTCTGTCTCACTGTTTTATTCACGCTAATCGGAGAACCCCATGTCCTGGTGGAAAGTTTCTGCACTTGCGCTGGCAGTTGCCGGCACGGTCCACGCCAAGGAAGACGACAAGAAGAAATGGGATGTCAACAACCCGCCCGGTG
>CAMLNB010000046.1 GCA_946481205.1 uncultured Kangiella sp.
TCAAACTGCCAGTTCTCGTTGCCGTAGGACCGGTGCCATTGGCCGGTCTCGTCGTGCCATTCGTAAGCAAAGCGAACTGCAATACGTGCGTCAGCAAATGCCCACACTTCCTTGATCAAGCGGTAGTCTTGTTCGCGTTGCCACTTGCGCTGCAGGAACGCGATGATGGCGGCACGCCCTTGCAGAAATTCGCTGCGATTGCGCCAGATGCTGTCTTCGCTGTATGCCAATGCAATACGCTTCGGATCTTTGCTGTTCCAGGCATCTTCGGCCATCCGGGCTTTTTGTTCGGCGGAAGCCCGATCAAATGGTGGTGTCGGCCGTTTGATGTCGTGTTCTGACATGGCGTTTCTCCGGGTTACGGACCAATGAGCGTGGCGGTCACGCGGATGCACATGCGTTGGCCGCATCAGCCAGCGTCAGCGTCCGCTCTACGGTGCTACGGCGCTCAGCATCACTATTGCTGGGTACCTCACTCAGGATCAGGCGCTCGGCCAGATTGCCGGGATCACCCATCAGGCCAAAACCCGCCATGCTGAGTTCGAACTCGCTCGCCAGCGTCAGGCGCTGGTGCCAGTCGGCCGGTATGGTTGCTTTGGCATGAAAGAAACCCATGTTCTACTCCCGATGGTGTTGGCCCTGCGAGCCATTGCTGCGATGGCTGACATTGTCCAAAGGAAATCGAACCGGCGGAATCACCGCAAAACGCATTACACCGTTGCAGATATTGAAACGCGGTGGCGCGACAATTCAGATGCCCGCGTCACCACGCGGTACGGTTAGCAATGCCCCACTGAGCCGATGTTCAAGCAAGTTGGCGCCGACCAGCGCAATGATCTCCACCAATTCCGGCTCGCTGAAACCGGCTGGCTCGATCCGTTGCCAATGCCTGGCCGTCAGGTGGCCACGATGCGTCGCAACGGCCAGCGCAAACTCGATCGCACGCTCGATGCGAGCGTCCTGACTGCTGCCGCGTTCATTGGCATCCAGCTCGGCGCGAGTCAGGCCACAGGCACTCGCACGCAGGCGATGGACACGGCGTTGGGTCGGACAACCATCGAGCTTGGCAAGCGCCAGCGCCAATCGGCGCCGTGTGCTCAACGGCAATTGCCAGCGGTATTGATTGTGTTGCCAGCGCGTAAACCACTCGGCCGCGATATCGGATCGCTTCAGCATGGATGCGAGCGCGTCACCGGTAGGGGTGCCTGCGTTATCCGCGGTGAGGCAAGGCGTTGTTTCGGTGTCGCCACGAGGCGACGCTGTGAACGTGGACATTGGGTATTGCTTCGGCAAATCGTTTGATGCGCACGGTGATGTAAGCTGCTCTGGCACTTGGCGGATCGACCATCCGATCGTTTCGCAAACAACCGAAATGTTCAGGTACCGCGGATCGCGCGCCTCACAACTCCAGCACCAATGCGGTCGTAGCACCAGGCTCGCTTGCAGCCGGCACCGCACAGCAGATCAAAGCTTCGTCCGGCGCCAAGCGGATACCGGGCGTAACCGTATGATGAACCTGCCCGGAAACAATGCGTGTTTTGCAGGTACCGCAACTGCCACCGCGACAGCTGAATTCCGGTGCGAGGCCGCGCGACTCTGCCAGGTCCAGCAAGGTGCCGCCATCCGGTTGCCAACGCGCCTCTTTTGCCGAATTGGCAAACAGTACCGGTGTGGGTTTGTCTGCTGCGGCTGGTTGCGGTGCACTCGGCTGTGTCGTCACATCGAGCGTCCGCTTCAGTGTGGACGGACCAAACTGCTCGGCGTGGATGCGCTTGTCCGGGATCTGCATCTCACGCAGCCCGTCATACAGGCTTTGGGTAAAACTGCCGGGGCCGCAGACGTAGAAATCATAGTCATCAAACGGCAGCGCCGCTTTCAGCAGCGTGATGTCGATACGGCCTTGCACTTCGTAATCCACTTCGAGTGTCGCGCCCGGCTCCGGTGCGCTGATGACGCGCACCGCTTCGATCGCGCCATTGGCCTGCTGAATCAGCGACAGCAATTCGTCATTGAATGCACGGTCGGCGAGGTGGCGTGCAGCATAAAAGAAATAGGTTTTTCGCACGCGGCGGATACGCAGGCCTTCGTACACGATGTGACGCAGCATGGCCAGCAAGGGCGTGATGCCGATGCCGCCGGCAAGCATGACCAGCGGCCGGCGTTCATCGGCCACCACGGTGAACTCGCCCTGCGGCGCGCGGGCTTCGATGACATCGCCAATCCGGATCTGCTCGTGCAAGTAGCGGGAGAATAACCCGTCTTTTTTGACACTGATGCGATACAACCCGTCCGATGGTGCGGCCGACAAGGTGTAGGTGCGGATCACGGGCGTGCTGTCGGGCGTCAGTGCAATGCGCACCGGCAGATGTTGCCCGGCCGCGAACACCGCCAGACCGGCATTGTCTTGTGGCTCCAGATAAAACGATTTGATGCTCGCACTTTCGTCTACTATTTTCGCCACGCGAAACGGTCGCCAGGCATGGCGCAACGCATGCGCCTGTTGCCGGGCTTGTGCATCTTCCCACGAGCCCGTCATCAGGGAGTTGGGTGAGAAATCTTGCAGCGACCAGCGCAGCGTCAACGCCGCACGGCGACGCACCACGCGTTGCACGTCGACACGCCACAAGCGCTCAGCGCCTTGAAAGGTGGTCACTTCCGGACCTTCGAATATCAATTCGGTGCGCCCGGTCAGCTGCAGCATGTCACCCGTCTGAAAATCGACAAACACCAGACCGGCTCGCGGATTCAGCCGCAGATTCCCCAGCGTATTGAAATGCAGATTGCCGGCGAAATCCGGAATGGTCAGCACATTGCCGTCGATACGAACAAAACCCGGCTTGCCTCCACGGTGAGAGGCATCCACCTGCCGAACCGTTGCGCTCGACGCTTCGTCAGCGGCGGTATCAACATAGCTGCCGATGAAGAAGGTATCGCTCTGTGCGATCAGCTGGCGCGCTTCCTCATCGAGTGCCGTCATGGTTTCGGCCACACCACGATACGGCGCTGCCGGATCATCGGCAAAACGAAATTCGCGGCGCTGAATGTATTGCGGACAATTGCCGAACGAATGGCCGACCGCCAGGGTGAGACCCGTATCGCTTACTGCCGTCAATTCGCCGTTGACGCGATTGCGCCGGCGCGTGTGCAACTCAATGCCGAGCACACCGATGGCCGCACCCGCGTGCAAACCACCACGCACCGGATCGCCGTGACTCGGCATGGCATCGATCTGCAGTTGGCGCGGCTCAGGTGAATGCGCAAAGCCGGGTGGCGCCACCAACAACGTCACCCACGGATCATCGTGCTCATCCACGGCTGCAACCACGAGAAACGGCAACTGACGGTAGAAGTCACGGTGCTGATCCGGCATGTAATCGCGAATGACTTTGCGACCAAACACGTCCATGCGCTCGGCCACGCCCACGCGCTGTTGTAGTTCGCGTTCGCCGGCATGCCAGGGAGATGTGTGACTCATGTTGTGGCCTCACACAGAGGTGCGGCGTGTGCCGCGGGACGCGTTGAAAAACAAGGCATCGGCTTCGTGATTGTGTTGCCGATGCCCAGTTCGGTTCATTACCACGCCATCAGCATTACGCTGCCAGACCGGCGGCCGTTTTCTTCATGCCGACAAAGCCCGGCAATGCTTCGATCCGTTGCAGCCAGGTGCGCACATTGGGATACGCCGACAAGTCGACATTGCCTTCCGGCGCGTGCGCCACGTAGGTATAGATAGCGATATCCGCAATGGTCGGCGTCGTCCCGGCAAGAAACGCTTGCTGCGCCAGCTCGTCATTCATCACGGTCAGCACGGCATGGGCACGGGCGATGACTTCGTCGGCATTGAGCTTGGCGCCGAACACGGTGATGAGCCGCGCCGCTGCCGGACCGAAGGCGATTTGGCCCGCCGCAACCGACAGCCAGCGCTGCACGGCCGCCTCACCGGCCGCATCGCGCGGCAACCAGCTGTCACCGCCATAGCGCCGAGCGAGGTAAACCAGAATCGCGTTCGAGTCGGCCAGAACGATACCGTTGTCATCGATGACCGGTACTTGGCCAAAGCGGTTCATGGCCAGAAACTCGGGTTGCTTGTGAGCGCCTTTTGCCAGGTCGACATCGTTGAGCTGGCTCGGTAGGCGCAACAAGGACAGCATCAGTTCGACGCGGTGCGAGTGGCCCGACAACGGGTGGCGATACAGAACAATCGGTTGGGTCGGTTTGGTCATGGCAGTGATTCCTGGTAAGCAAAAGGTTGGGCGGGTACGTTGGTTACCAACTTGCCTGAGCTTCGGCCCGGTGGATAACGTGGAGGCATTCTGGAGAATTGCCGCAAACGGCAGAATGAGCAGGTTTTGCAATCGGCTATTTCAGAAAGTGAAACGTGCGGCCGCTTTCGATGCCGCTCATGGGTGTCTGGCACTGGCATGGCACCCTTCTACCAAAGGACTTTGGGAAACACTGTTTTTCGCTTGCTTCTGCTAGGGTCAGCCCCATCACGCTGATTCGCAAATAGATAAGGAAAGCGGTTATGCAGGTACAAAAATGGGCGGCATTTTCGGATGGGTCGGCCGGCGGCAACCCGGCCGGTATCGTCCTTGCCGACGCGTTTCCGACCGAGGCCGAGATGCGCAAGCTCGCCGCAGAACTCGGTTTTTCGGAAACGGCGTTCGCCGTTCCAACCGGCTCGCGCTGGCGCGTGCGCTATTTCTCGCCGGAATCGGAAGTGCCCTTTTGTGGTCACGCCACCATTGCCCTCGGCGCGGCACTTGCCACTGCGCACGGTGATGGCCGGTTTGACCTGACCCTGAATCACGGCGAGATCACGGTGGACGGCCAGCGTACTGGTGCGCTGTTCAGTGCTGCGCTGCAGTCACCGCCAACCCGCAGTCGTCCACTTGAGCCGGCCTTGTTGGCGGAGGTGTTGCAGGTATTCGGATATCGACCAGAACAGCTCGATCCCCGTATTTCGCCGGCGTGGATTCATGGCGGTGCCGATCATGTTGCACTGTGCCTGCGTTCACGGGCTGAGCTGTCGGCCTTGCACTACGACCTCGACCGCGGCCGCACGCTGATGAATCGGGAAGGCTGGGTCACCGTGCTGTTTGCCGTGATCGACACGCCGCAGCGGTTTCATACCCGCAACGCCTTTGCCTCCGGCGGTGTCTATGAAGATCCGGCCACCGGCGCCGCAACGGCGGCCTTCGCTGGTTACTTGCGTGATCTGCGCTGGCCGCATCAAGGGCTGATCGACATCGTTCAAGGTGAGGACATGGGTATGCGCTCGCTGCTGCGCGCGGAGATCCCAGCTGCCGCAGGCAGTTCGATACGGGTGTCAGGCACAGCGCGGCAGTTGTGATCGGCAACGTTTGTGAGCCGCCTTAACCAATTCCGCTAGAATCTGGCGGTAGCTCGCATTTCTATTTCAAATTCAGTAACGCCGGCTCAGAATTCCGTGATGAGCCGGTCGTAACGACCCGTCCGGCAGGTGGGTTTGAGCCAGTGAGGGCAAACGATGGATCGGTTCGAGGACATGGCCATCTTTGTCGCGGTCGCGGAATGCCAAGGCTTTGCCGCGGCAGCACGCCGGCTCAACCTGTCTCCTCCCAGCGTCACCCGCGCGGTGGCCAATCTCGAATCCCGCATCGGCACGCTGCTTTTTACCCGCAACACTCGCAGCATCCGGCTGACCGAATCGGGCCAGCATTTCTTGGCCGACTGTCGCCGGATTCTGGCAGAGCTGGATGAAGCGGCGGACACGGCCGTCGGGCAGGACGCGCCACCGCGTGGCGCCTTGAATGTCACGGCACCGGTGTTGTTCGGCGAGATGGTGGTCACGCCAATTGTGGTGGCGTTTCTGGCCGAACATGCACACGTGCAGATCAAGCTGCAGTTGCTCGATCGGGTCGTGAACATGGCGGACGAAGGCATTGATGTGGCGATCCGCATCGCTCCGGTAACCGATCCCGGATTGGTGGCGATCCCGGTCGGACACGTACGCCGCGTGGTGTGCGCCGCGCCGTCATTGCTGGAACAACAGGGCATCCCCAGCCACCCGCGCGATCTGGATCGGTTTCGCCTGATTGATGCGAGCAATGTCGGAGACTGGCAATTCCTCGATCGGGGTGAACGCTTCGTTCAACCGATACACAGTGCACTGCAACTGAATTCCAATCGTGCGGCAATCCGTGCCGCAACGCTGGGCTGGGGCATCACCCGGGTAATGAGTTATCAAGTGGCAAAGGAGCTTGAGGACAACGCGCTGAAAACGGTGTTGTCAGACTACGAATTGCCACCGGTACCGATTCATGTGGTGTATCCGGAGTCACGGCGCGGCTCGGCAAAGTTGCAGCGTTTTGTCGAGTTTTGTGTGACAACACTGCGCGCCGACTCGGGCCTCAATTGATCATGTCTGACCTACGCGACACGGAATCGGCGTGATGGATCATTTCAGCGAAATGCGCATTTTTGTCGCCGTTGCCGACACCCATAGCTTGGCGGCCGCCGCGCGACAACTCGATCAATCGGCACCGACTGTCACACGCGCGATTGCCGGTTTGGAACAGCGGCTTGGCGTTGCGTTACTTGATCGCAGCACACGCGGCGTTACGCTGACGCCCGCAGGGCAACGTTACGTCAACGACTGCAAACGGATCTTGCAGGAAGTGCACGATGCCGAAGCATCAGCCGCCGGCAGACACGCCGCACCTGCCGGCTTGCTGCAGATTGCTTCACCGTTGTTGTTTGGTCAGGATGTGCTGACACCGATTTTGCTGGCTTATCTCGATGCCTATCCGGCCGTGCAGATCCGCGCACACTTTCAGGATCGTTTTCCCAATTTGCAGGAAGAAGGCATCGACGTCGCGTTACTGATGGGCGAGCTGCCGGACTCGTCCTTGATCGCGGTGCGTGTTGGTCACATCCAACGTGTGGTGTGCGCGACACCCGCATATTTGCAACAGCAGGGCGAGCCGGTCCATCCGGATGAATTGCATCAACACAAACTGATCATTTCGACCGCTGACAGCCGCAGCCATGAGTGGCGCTTTCAGCAAGACGGGCAAACGCTTTCGATACCCGTCGCGGCAGCACTCACGACGTCAACCAACACCTCGGCGCTCCATGCCTGCCTGCTCGGTGCCGGACTGACCCGGCTGATGTCGTATCAAATCCGAGATCGGGTCGCAGCCGGTGAACTGAAGCTGGTGCTGAGCCATTACGCGCCACCACCACTGCCGGTCCATCTGGTGTACCGCGAAGGCCGCCGCGCCGCCGCCCGCGTCCGCCGCTTTGTCGAGTTCGCCTCCCAACAGCTACGGCAATCGGCACTGTAAGCCGCTGTTTACTCCAGACCAAGGAGTACGCTGCCTATTGCATTTCAGTATCTGGAATAGCTCATTGCATTCCGCGCCGATTCTTACCGTTTTTGCTGTGCTCTACAGTGCCGGCCATCGACGACATCCACTCTGGTTCGTATCCGCCGGGTGTCGCGACCACGTCTGACACACCTGATTGGAGAGCACCATGACCCGTATCACCGCTGTAACCGATGCCCAGGCCAACACCGCCCAGCAAGGCCTGTTCGCCGCCGTCAAAGCCCAGCTCGGCATGACCCCGAACCTGATGCGCACCGTCGGCCACAGCCCGGCCGCGCTGGAAGGCTACTTATCGCTGAACGCCGCGCTCGGCAAAGGCGTACTGCCGGTGACCCTGCGTGAACGCATCGCGCTGACCGTCGCCCAACTGAACCGCTGCGACTATTGCTTGTCGGCACACACTTACATTGGCAGCAACATCGCCAAGTTGTCGGACAGCGAGATCCAGGCTGCCCGCAACGCCGAATCGAGCGATGCCAAAACCACCGCCGCCCTGCACTTTGCCAGCGACGTCGTGGAACAACGCGGCCGCGTCAGTGACAGCGCCGTGAGCACCGTTCGCGCCGCCGGTTTCAGCGAAGCCGAAGTGGTGGAGATCGTGCTGAATGTCTCGCTGAACATCCTGACCAACTACGTCAACAACGTCGCCCACACCGCGATTGATTTTCCGGTGGTGAGGGCGTAATTCCTAGGCCAATCATTGGCAAAATGAAAAAGCCCCTGCTGGAGTTTCCGCAGGGGCTTCTTTTTTAGTGCATGCGACGGAAAGGCAAGAACCTTCTGCCCTGAGGCCGCCGAATTTATCGGAACAAGGGCTTTCTGTTGCTAGGCGGGATTCGCTTAGCACCTGCGCACACGAAAACGGCCGGTTTACTTTCCACCGTAGCTACCTCGGTCGTCCGCTGCCTGCTTGAACACTACCGGGTCATTGCTGGCTTCGGCGTTCTGATTGATGACTGTTATCTGGGTACTGATCTGCTTGATATCGGCATCGTTGAACAAACCGAAAACACTGCTGCTGTGGATGTCCGAGAACGGCGGTTGCGCCAGCTGGTTCGGGTTCATCACGCCGTTCTGGGTGAAGTAATCGATCAGCGTGTTGATGAATTGAATCTGTGTGCTGTTGTAGCGGCCAGTGTCCAAGAACCCAGCGAAGGCTTCCTTGGCGGCACCGCGATCCAGACCCACCAGTTCGCGGATAAATACGCCCAGTGATTTGTCCGGGTGTATGGCGCGGTCGTAATCTTCCCGTTTCGGAATACCGCTGGCCTGGAACAGCATGTCATCAAGCTGGGCCAGGTCCTGCACCGTCACCGGTTTGTTGCGCTTGATACGCTGGATGGTCAGCTGGTTTTCATGACTGCGGATGTAAGCCTCGACCTTGCGCCGGTACAACGCCAGCCCACTGCCTGCCGCCATCGTTCGCGCTACGTCTTTTTCCACAATGCCGACGTGTTCGTCTTCAAACGTGGTGTAAACCGGTTCGCGCGCTTCCTTGTCGATAAACTGGATCAATAGCCGCAACTGTTTGCGCAGCTCATCGAGCATCGGCACCGTAACGTCTTGCCACCAGTCATCGCTCTGGATCTGTTGGATAAAATGCAGCTGCTGTTTGACCTGCGGAATGCTGGCCTTGCTTTCCAGCGCGTGCGCGAGATCCAGCACTTGCATGCGCAAGTCATTTGGCACGACGCCTTCTTCCAAGCGCGCCACCTGCATGCGCAGCACCAAGTGGTCAAAACGCAGCGCCATTTCTTCGCTGACTTCACTGCCGTTTAGCGCCTCGGCTTCGGTCGGCAGCGGGCTGATATGGTTGGTCAGTTCACCGACCTGCACGGTGTCGAGCGCATTCCAGCGCTCGCGTTTCTGGTAGCTCTCAACGAGTTGCCGGCGCGGCCGGACGATGAAGTTATCGAGGTTCATGCCGGCGACGGCGTGGTGCAGTAGGTCCAGCGTATAGCGGCTGAAATGTCGGTCGGCGTCGCTGTCTGATTTGGCTAAGGCCGTTGCCAAGCGCAGCCGTTTTTCAAAAATCAGTTGCGACAGCGGTTTGCTGACGCTGTCTTTGGCACCGTCCGGGTTTTCATCGAAGTACTCCAGGTTCTGGCAGTAATCGAACACGACAAAATGCTGTTTGTGCTGGCCAGGGCCGAACAGATCTTTGCACAGCCGGGTACCACGGCCGAGCATCTGCAGAAACTTGACCCGTGATTGCACCACCTTGAAGAACACCAGATTGACCACTTCCGGCACATCAATGCCGGTGTCGAGCATGTCCACCGACACCGCGATGCTGAGTGGAAAGTTCGGGTTGTCCGGTGCCCGTTCGCCTTTGAACTGTTCAATCAGCGAATCGGCGTATTTCTCTTTGTAGGTGATCACGCGGGCAAACTTGCCGGCGCTTTGTTTGTAGTGATGATTGAAGCGGTCGACAATCAGTTCGGCGTGGGCATTGTTGGCGGCAAAGATAATGGTCTTGCCGAGCCGGTCACCACCGGCCACCTTGACGCCGTGCTCCATCAAGGTCTGTAGCATCTTGTCGACGGTGTCGGCGTTATAGAGAAAGCGGTTCAGCTCGGAGGGCAACACTTCCTCGCGGTCCTGCAGCTGCTCCTTGCTTTCCCACTCTGCTTTTTCTTCCTCGCTCAGGTCCTTGTAATGCACGCCCTGGCGAACAAACTTCAGTTCAACGCTATAACCTTTCGGCGGCACCAGCACCTGATCGGCAAAGGCATCGACGGATTCGTAAGCAAAGGTCGGCACGCCGTTCTGGATATCGAAGACCTGATAGGTGTTCTTGTCGATATCGGATTTCGGCGTCGCGGTCAGGCCCACCAGCAGCGCATCGAAGTAGTCAAAGATATAGCGGTATTTCTGGTAAATGGAGCGGTGTGCTTCATCGACGATGACCAGATCAAAATGGCCGATGCCGAACAAACGGGTTTCGGCCGGTTCGCTCAGCAGGTTCATCATCGTAGGATACGTTGCGAGATAGACCCGGCTTTTCAGTTCGCGGGTGCCGCCACTTAAAATTTCCGGCGAGGCTTTTGGCAGCAGCTTGGAAAATTCTTTTTTGGCCTGGGTGACTAGCGCATTGCGGTCGGCCAAAAACAACACATTCTTGACCCAGCCGGCGCGCATCAGTACATCGACCAGCGCAATCACGGTGCGGGTTTTGCCGGCGCCGGTCGCCATCACCAGCAGCGATTTGCGCTGCCGATGTTGTTCGAATTGTTCGGCCACCGAGCGGATGGCCTGCAGCTGATACGGCCGGCCGGCGCCGGCAATGGTGCTATCGATATCGGTGTCATGCAGCGCATTTGCAGCAAGCGTACGGCGATCAATCAGCCGCTGCATTTCGTCTTTGTTGTGAAAGCCCTGCACCAGCCGTGGCGGGTAACGTTTGTCATCCCAGAACCAGAGTTGATAGCCGTTGGTGTAATAAATCAGTGGCCGCTGGCCGTGCATTTGTTCGATACAGCCGGCATACAACTCGGCTTGGGTGCGGCCGGTTTTCGGGTCGACCGTCGTGCGCTTGGCTTCAACCACCGCCAGCGGCAGGCCGTTATCACCCCAGAGCACGTAATCAACATAACCCAAGCCTTTCGGGTTCGGCATGCCGGTTACTTCGTATTCCGGCACCTTCGGCCCTTGCGGGTCCCAACCGGCTTCGCGCAGCAATTGGTCGATTAGGTATTTGCGGGTTTCGGCTTCGGAATAATCGTGGCTGTCTGGCGTTTGCGTGCTTTGTTGTTTCAGTGCGGCCAGCTTTTCCTGCAGGTTTTTCAGTTCATCGCGCAGCGCGGCGTTTTGTTGTTCTTTCTCGGCCAACGCCTGCTCGGCAGCGCGGTCTTTTTCTTGCAGTTTGCTTTCCAGTTCGCGCAGTTGCTTGGCGCTTTGCTGGACCAGTTTGGCATCGATGGCGACGATCTGCGGGATCTTGCCGGCATCGAACAACTGGTTCTGCACCGGCCGCTGCGTGCTGTAGCTGCGGTAAAACCAGTACAGGATATGGTGCAGTTCTTTGACCACCTGCGCGGCATCGGCGGCGCTGACCCGCTTGTCACTGTGCACGGCGGTATTGCCGGCCTGCTGGACAATTTTCAGTTTGCCGAACAGCGGTGGCGGCAGCGCGTCCTTGAAACAGGGCTGATGGATCAACGTATTCAGGCTCTGGTCGTAACCCGGCTCGGCCATGCCGGCGTCATGGCGATAAACCCAGTGCACCGCGCGCTCCAGCGCATAGCGGGCATAGAAACAGGCGCCACGCGGATTGCTGTGGATCAAGCCTTCCGCTTCCCGCGCCGGTTCCTGCAAGCTGGGCCATTCGGCCATGAATACGAAGTTCGACATCGGACGATCCTGTCTCGTTAGGCGGCCATGGCAGTCAGTTCACCTTTGAAGGCGCGTTGCACTAGGGAGTCGAACAACGCACTTAACATTTCAGTCTCTCTTTTCGCCTCTTCTAGTATGAGATCTAGTGAGGCCTTCCTTTCGACAAACAGCCGTTGCTCAGCAAGTGGTGGAACAAAAATTGGAAATGACTTCACAAGGGAAAGATTTAGATTTTCCTGGTTTCCGCCTCTTCCCAAAGCCCTCAGCTTTGAATATTGCAACTTCAGATACTCAAAGATAAATTCCGGAAGAGCGTTGTCCGTTGGAAGAATCGCCGCACAAGCCTGATTCGTCGCTGCAGGTATGGAAAGCAGCCCAACCCTTCCCCGAGTTTTTCCCTGACCATACATAGCAACCAAAACGGTGTTAACGGGAAATATCTTACAGTTGCTTTTCTTTATGGCTAAATCTGTGATTTTTTCCTCGGCGCCGCAGATACGAGAGTCAACGACCTCGCCCGTCTTCACCCAAGGAATGTCTCCGCCGTAGAACTCTGCTGTGGTTCTAGCAGGCGTGCTGCCTGTTTCGACATCGGCAATCTTGCCGATCTCCTTGATTTGCCATTTCTTAGGGTTCTTTTCGACATCGCCGAACATCTCCAAAAACAAGGATTGGGCCAGTTGGTTGAGTTCGGTTTCCATTTGCTGCGCGTGTTTGCGCAAGGCGTCCGCCTGCTCCAGCACGCGAGCGATATGTTTTTGGGTTTCGAGGGGCGGGAGCGGGATTTTGAATCGTTTCAGATATGTCCCGGAGATATTGGGTTGTGCTCCGCCAACACCGTCGTTAATAAAGGTATCCCGTTGACTCAGCAAGTAGTAGTAGAGAAATTCCGGCAAAACTTTTGATGTCGGCAAGAAAGCAGCGCATGCTTGGTTGCTAGCGGCTGCCGTCCTAAGAATTGAGCAAGCCCCAATGGTCGCGCCATACATCGCCAGTAGCACGGTGTTTTCTGGAAAGACCTTTGCAGCTGACTTCTCTATAGCGAGCTCGGTGATTTTCTCCTCCGCATCATAAATATACTTTTCTTTGAGGTCGCCGGTTTTCACCCAGGGAATGGTTCCATTCTCAAAGAAAGCCGGATTGCCTCTGGACGGTGTGCCTCCAGAAGTCACGGCAAACAAATCGCCAAGAGCTAACGCTTCATATTGCATTGATCGACTGCTCCAGCTCTTTAATGCCCTCATCCATCGCTTTTTGCAGATCCTTGATCCGTTGCAAGATCACCTGCGGCGGATCGTAGTGCTGCTCCTCGTAGACCACTTGTTTGTAGCGGTTGATGCTGAGGTCGTAATTGTTCTGGACGATTTCGGCTTTGGGGACCAGGAAGGATTGGTCGGTGCGGGTGCGGGTTTTTTCGGCTTCGCGATTAAACCAGCGGGCGACGATGTCGGGTAGGTTGTTCTTCGCGTGCAGATCGGAAGACGCTGGGTCCCCGCCTACGCGGGGATGACGGAGTAAGGATTCGCGTTGCTCTTCGGTTAGTAGCGGGGTGCGTTTGTCGTCGAGCGAGTAGCCATCAGCTTGCATGTCGTAGAACCAGACGTGGTCGGTGCCGCCGACGCCGGTTTTGGTGAAGAACAGAATGGCGGTGGAGACGCCGGCGTAGGGTTTGAACACGCCGGACGGCATGCTGACGATGCCATCGAGTTTGTGTTGTTCGACGATGGCTTGCCGTATCGCGATATGGGCGTTGCTGGAGCCGAACAGCACGCCGTCGGGCACGATCACGGCGGCGCGGCCGCCTTTTTTCAGCAGGCGCAGAATCAGCGCCAGAAACAGCAGTTCTGTTTTCTCGGATGGGCCTTTCTTTTTCTCGTGTTGCTCGTCGCCGTCCGCGCTTGCTTCTACCACTTTCTTTTTGCTCTGGGCTTTCTTGGCCGATTTGCCGAGCGCGGCGAGCAGATCGGGCGAGAGCTCGTCGTAGGCGACCGAGCCTTTGAAGGGCGGGTTGGCGAGGATCAGTGTGAACGCGTCCTTGATGTTGTCGTCGCCGTAGTCCTTGAGCGAGTCGCGGTAGTCGACGGTGGGGTTTTCGATGCCGTGCAGCAGCAGGTTCATGGCGCCGATGCGCAGCATGTGCGGATCAAAGTCGTAACCGGTGAACATCTGCTGGTGAAAGTGCTTGCTGTTGCTGGGCCGCAGCAGCGCGTCTTTGTATTCGCGCCGGACGTATTCTTCGGCGGCCATCAGAAAGCCGCAGGTACCAGAGGCCGGATCGCAGATGCGGTCGCTCTTGTCGCCGTCGAGCACCGGATTGGTCATCGCGACCATTAAATTGATGATATGGCGCGGGGTGCGGAACTGGCCGTTGGTGCCGGCGGTGGTCAGCTTGGACAGCATGTATTCGTACAGGTCGCCTTTGGTGTCGCGGTCGTCCATGTCAAGGCTGTCGATCATCTGCACGACCTGATCGAGCAAGGACGGTTTCGGAATCATGAAGATGGCGTCTTTCATATGCCGAGCAAAGCTGGACTCGTCACCGTGCAGGGTTTTGATAAACGGAAAGACTTTGTCGCGCACCAGCTCGAACATGACTTGCGGGTCTTTGTTCTTGAACTTGTGCCAGCGGTAGTCCTGGTCATCGGCACCGAAGACCGGTTTGTCGATGGGCGTGCCGAAAGCATTGGCCTGCTTCTCGCGCAGCGTGTGCATGTCATCGAGCCGGCGGATGAACAGCAGGTACGAGAACTGTTCGATGACGGAAATGGGATTGGAGATACCGCCGGTCCAGAACGCTTCCCAGATACGGTCGACTTGATTGCGGAGTTTGCCGGTAAGCATATGTGTTCCTACTGCTGTGATTCGGGTTGATGGTTTGCGGTGACGGCCATCGCCGCCAGTTCGTATTCCAATTGCTCCATGAATGCGAGCATGGCTGCGGTGTTGTTGGCCTGGGCCTGCAGCAGCGGTATCAGATCGGGCGTCCTGATCATGTCCAGCAACTGGTTTTGGCTGGAAGGTGCCGCGACCGAGAGCAGGTCGCGCGCCAGCATCCGGGCACTGGCGAGCGCCGGGTCGTAGTCCGACGGCTCCAGCAGATCGGCGTGACCGCTGTATAGCCGGGTCAGATTGTCCGCCACCTCGTAGCGCTGGGCGAGCATGGCGAGGTCAGCTGCGTCTTTGAGATTCTGCAGATGCCGGTCTCGCCAAGCGAGCAATTTGAGCAAGGCAATGCTTGGCAAGCTGGCGACAGCGACGGTCAAACCAGGCTCAATTTGCAGAAGCTCGGCGTGTTGAACGGCTTCGAACAAACCCGCGCTGTTCATTTTGATACTTTGATCAGGTGGCCACAGAATCTGGCCATTTTGTTCAACGCCGCCGCAAGGCACGAAGTCCACCGGCAGCGGCAGACCTTGCTGCGGTTGGTAGATCAGTTTGTGCGGCTGGTTTGGCTTTTCACTGAACGGCGCTTGTTGACGGAGTGCCTGTTTGAGGTCGGCGAATTGCTGCCAGTTGCTAACGACGATGGCCATGTCCATATCGCCGCTGACTCGCGCCAACGGCCGGCCATAAACACCGTGTAGCCATAACGACAACGCCTGCGCACCAATCGCGCAATAGGAGATGTTGCGCGCATCGGCGACGCGAACGATGTCGCGGATAATCTCCGTGATGACCGGTGATGGCAGGCAATCCGGGTGTTTAAGAATGGCTGGCATTGAGATGGGTCTGCCGGATCAGTTCAGCGGTTTCTCGGTTGCGGGGGTCGCCGCTGGCCATAAGGTCGCCGAAGATCAAGATCGTTGGCACGCAATCTGACTTGGGGAACACAGGGTCACGCCAGAACATTTCCACGAGCTCGATGTTTCCGTTCGGGTCCGCTTTCAGCATTTCGCCTTTGACCAGGTTGGTCATGCCGTTTTCTACATAGATGGTATGAATAGCCGGTTTCAAATAGTGGGTGAGCCGCGCGGCGGCGGTTTCGCCACCCCAGCGCGCTTCGTACCGCGTGAGATTGATATGTTCAAGTTGCGCGCGTTGGAATTTGGCTGGGTCGATGGCCGAAAACCGGCGGGCCTTTCTGTTGGGATACAGGTGCTCCGAGTATTCTCGCGTCCAGAACTCCAGCAACTTGTCGTAATGAACCAGTAGCCGCTTACCAAGCAAACCTCCCGTGTTTGTTACGGTCCCAGCTTTTTCCAAGGTCTTTATGGCATTGGAAACCGAACCGAGCGAAGTACGGGCGTATTTGGCTATTTCTCTGTATGGGGTGTTTGCCAGTACGGGATAGGCCAACAGAATAAAGCCCACTTTGGCGACGGTGCTGCCAGATGCTTTTTTGACTGTAATGGTCGGTGGCTTTGGTTTGCCTACTTGGTTGATATAGAGACCGGGCTGATTGATATACACGTTGCCGGCCGTATCGAGGTATTGCAGGCCAATTTGGCGGCAGTGCTCGGCAAGGGTTGGGGAAAGGTAGGTAGTGACTAGCAGGCCATTGCCGAGATAGCCCCAGTGTTCCAGCTGGCTTTTTGCGCTATCCGCCATCGAAAGCCGGTCGATGTTCCGTTTTACCTCTACTCCGAGCGAGTAGCGTTTGCCTGCCCAGTCGAGGTTCAGTTTGGCGTCTGGGCCGCCGCTTTCTACGAAGTATTCCGGATCGATGCGAACCCCGTCCGGCCAGGCCATCGTTTCCAGCGCTTGTTCCAGCAAAACGTCTTCCGCGGCTCGCATGGTGTTCAATAGTTTCTGTTGTTCACGTAACGTGAACATAGATCACTTCTTCGCCATGTTCAATTTGTTTTTCTGTTCACGTAACGTGAACATCTTTCTTTGATGAACAGATATCGATTGTTAACGGCGTTAACACTGGCCACAAAATAGAAAGGGGCCGGTAAAGGCCCCTTCTGATGCATTTTTCTTTTTCAAACGTCCAGGTTGGCCACCGCCAGCGCATTGCTCTCAATGAACTCCCGTCTCGGTTCCACGTTGTCGCCCATCAGCGTGGTGAACAGCTGGTCGGCAGCGACGGCGTCTTCGATGGTGACTTTGAGCATGCGGCGGACGTTCGGGTCCATCGTCGTTTCCCAGAGTTGTTCCGGGTTCATCTCACCGAGGCCTTTGTAGCGCTGGACGCCGAGGCCGCGTTTGGATTGTTCCATCAGCCAGATCATCGCTTCGCGGAAGCGGGTGATTTCGTGCTTACGCTCGCCGCGTTGGATGTAAGCGCCCACTTCCAGCAGGCTGCGGATGGTGTCGCCGACCGCGACGATCTTGCGGTAGTCGTTCGAGCTGAAGAAGTCCTTGTCGAACCGGTAGATCTGGTCGACACCGTGGTGGCGGATATGGACTTCCGGCAGGAACAGGTGGCGTTCGCTGTCTTCGGCGGCGATGACTTCATAACGGGTGGCAGCGCCGGCCGGGGTTTCCAGGCGCTGGTTCAGCTGGGTGGCCCAAGCGGCGACGGCGGCTTGGTCGGCCAGCTGTTCGACGGTCAGCGTCGGCAACTCGATGAAGTGTTCCATGACTTCGGCCGGGTAGATACGGGACAAACGTTCCACAACGGCTTGAGCGCCACGGTAATCCTTGACCAGCGTTTCCAAGCCGAGACCAGTGATGGCCGGGGCCTGCGGGTTCGGATACAGCGCTGCTTCGTCGAGCGCCATATTGGTCAGGTAGTCTTCGAGCGCCTTTTCGTCTTTCAGGTACTGCTCCTGCTTGCCCTTCTTGACCTTATATAGAGGCGGTTGGGCGATATACAGGTAGCCACGTTCAATCAGCTCCGGCATCTGGCGGTAGAAGAAGGTCAGCAGCAGGGTCCGGATGTGGGCGCCGTCGACGTCGGCGTCGGTCATGATGATGATGCTGTGGTAGCGGGCCTTGTCCGGGTTGTAGTCCTCGCGGCCGATGCCGGTGCCGAGCGCGGTGATCAGCGTGCCGACTTCCTGCGAGCTCAGCATCTTGTCGAAGCGAGCTTTCTCAACGTTCAAGATCTTGCCTTTTAGCGGCAAGATCGCCTGATTTTTGCGGTTTCGGCCCTGTTTTGCCGACCCACCCGCCGAATCACCCTCGACGATGTACAGTTCGGACAGCGCCGGATCGCGTTCCTGGCAGTCGGCCAGTTTGCCCGGCAGGCCGGCGATATCGAGTGCGCCTTTGCGGCGGGTCATTTCGCGGGCTTTGCGCGCGGCTTCGCGGGCGCGGGCAGCTTCGATCATCTTGCTGCAGATGGCCTTGGCTTCGTTCGGCTGTTCGAGCAGGAAAGTTTCCAGCGCATTGAACATGGCCGTCTCTACGGCTGGTTTCACTTCCGACGAGACCAGTTTGTCCTTGGTCTGGCTGGAGAACTTCGGGTCCGGCACTTTGACCGAGACCACGGCGGTCAGGCCTTCGCGAGCATCGTCGCCGCTGGTCTGGATCTTGGCCTTGGCCAACATCCCTTCCTTTTCCATGTACTGGTTCAGGCTGCGGGTCAGCGCGGCGCGGAAACCGGCCAAGTGGGTGCCGCCGTCACGCTGCGGGATGTTGTTCGTAAAGCAGAACACGTTCTCGGCGTAGCCGTCGTTCCACTGCATCGCGATTTCAACCGTGACCGGCGGGTTGCCCGGCACTTCGGTGCTGAAATGGAACACGGCCTGGTGAACCAAGGTCTTGTTCTTGTTCAGGTATTCGACGAAGGCCTTGATGCCGCCTTCGTAACAGAAATGATCGTGGCGGCCATTGCGCTCATCGGTCAGTTTGATCGAGACACCGGAGTTCAGGAACGACAGTTCGCGCAGGCGCTTGGCCAGGATGTCGTAGTGGAACTCGATGTTGGTGAAGATGGTCGGGCTCGGCAGGAAGCGAACCGTGGTGCCGGTGCCGCCGGCATCGCCGGTCGGGGCGATCGGCGCTTGCGGCACGCCGAGCTTGTAGTGCTGTTCCCAGATCCGGCCTTGCCGGCGGATGGTCAGGAACAGGTCATCGGACAGCGCGTTGACCACCGAGACGCCGACGCCGTGCAGACCGCCGGAGACCTTGTAGCTGTTCTGGTTGAACTTGCCGCCCGCGTGCAGCACGG